>JBLMYS010000058.1:0-28898 GCA_050258415.1 Acidobacteriota bacterium
TCAGCGAGGAATATGGAACTGTAAAACGGATGGTGGTTGCAGGGTTAAAAGGATTCGGATAATTCTGTACCAACGAAAAGCGGTTCGGGACGGATGTTAAAAAGCTCTTTTCAGAAGAGTACGGAACATCTTCACCGTTTGTGATATTTGCAACCCTCCAGAAGTACTTTGTTTCGGGCTTAACCGGTCCGTATAGATATGAATTCCCCTTTATATTTCCATTATCCAAAATAAGCGCCTGAAATAAACTGTCGCTTGAGACCTGCAGATGATACCTGTCTGCATATGGATTTTTATCCCAGGTAAGGGTAACATATTCCTCCCTTATTATTTCCTTGTCGGAAGGGGAAAGGAGGTCCGGAATTTTATTAACGTTTATTCTATATATTCCTGAATTTGTTGCAGCATAAAGAATATCATTCTTATCCAGGTAAAGGTCGTTAATATATAAGTCCATGAGCCTGTCATTCGTCGCTTTCCAAATCCGGCTATTGTTCCTTTTAATAAATAAGCCTGAGCCGGTTCCCGAGGCTAAAAATTCTCCCGCTCTTGTTAGCCTTATGTTGGAAGCATAGGGCTCTAATTCCCTATCGTACTGCCATGTTAAGCCGTTATCCGTACTATAAGCAATTCCGCCTGTTGTGGCTGCATAAACAGTATCGTTTTTACATACGAAATCACAAGCCGTACTATAAGATGGGAGACCGGGGGAGACTGAATTCCAGGTTTTCCCTTCATCATCGGAGTAAAACATTACGTGATCATAAGTGCCGCTTGCAAAAATCCTTCCCGTCTGGCTTTCTCCAAATGCACCAATTTGGTAATTGTTAATTGAACCGGAGGTGGGGTAAAAGTTAAGTCCATTATCATGTGAGATCCAGATTTTCCTGTCTGAATCGGCCACATAAACGGTTCCTTTTTTACTGATAAATTGAGAGGATACCATCGAGATTCCCGAACTATGCTCCCAGTGCGCTCCGTCATCACTGGAGATATAGACTCCATTAATGCCGCCAGCTATTATATTGCCGTTTGCGCAATTGTCGATTTCTGTGTAATAGGCATCGGTTCCGCCCGGGTTAAGGTTCTGCCATGCTTTGCCGTCGCTTAAGATCCTGTAAAGCCCGCCCCAGAATGCATAGCCAAAGGCTCCGGCCAATAAACCTCCCGTATTGGTTATGCTTACCGAAAAGCATTCTTTATGTCCGATCCCGTTATTTATATCCTTCCACGTATAGCCTCCGTCGGTAGAACGGTTAAGGCCGTAGGAACTGAAACTGGTAACCCAGACTTTCCCTTTGGTAATAGCTTTTTGAGCATACTGGTCCTTTACAAATTCAGGGGCGGAAGGGGATGAGGATACTCTTGTAATATGATTATACACTGCAATTCTGTTCCCACCCTTATATATCAGGTCTCCGTCTTCAGTTACTCCGAGCATGGGATTTGTCCACATCTGATTAACCTGAGTTGTTACATTATTCTCATAATGCAGAATTGCATCAGGCCATCCGAACGTGTCAATATAGAGTCCTCCGGAACTATTGGTTAGTATATTTTCTAATATTAGTCCGTCAAGAGAGTACCCAATGGAATAAGGCTGAAATGACATACCCTTATCTGTGCTTCTTAAGAGATTGCCGGGCCGGACTCCGAGGAATATTTCCCCAGTGTTGTTTATCGCGTAGCTGTCAATATAACCATTTCCTGTCCAGATGTTTTTCCACGTCCTTCCATCATCAGTGCTCCTGAATACGAGGGAATCTTTTGCATAATATAAAGAAGAGTCTATTGGAGATTCGGCTATTGTTACATCATAATCGTTAAGGTTATAAATATTATTAACCAATGACCAGGTCTGCCCCATATCCTGGCTTAAGGCAATTCCTCCTCCCGTTACGGCAATGACGCTGCCGTTCAGCCTTTGTGTCAGATTGTGGAATTCTCTGAATACAGCGTTAGTGGAATCGAATTTCCACGAGTCTCCGTCATTATCCGAATAATAAACTCCATAGTCCGTTGTGCAAAGAAGCCTTCCCGATTTCAGGAACAGAATGTCATTTGAATAAATGCCCTCCGGCCCGCCAAGATATTTCCACGACTGTGCGAATCCTGAATCAATTGACAATATGGATACTAACATTACAAGCAGTAACCGGCGGATAAATAGCTTATTGAATCTGAGAAGGACTGTGATAAATGAATTCATTTTTTTTGCTCAAATTATGAATAATATGGACTATTGAACAGGCATCCTTTGCAATTAAGCGGTTAGAACAGTAAAACAAAAATAGTAATTTAATTTACAAATACCAGACAATATTCCGGCATGACTTATTCCCGGGAATGAAAAATCTGACAGTCTGATGACGGGCGGAATATATAAAGAACTCAGGCGGGTATAGAATGCCGGATAGTGTCTTAGTATAAAATAAATTAGCTGCACATCCCTTGAGGGGCGTACAGCTGTTTTATGGACAATTCCAACGATGAAACTAAAAGTAATTAACAGGCTTCATCAGAGGCACCCTATGGCAAAAGTCAATTACTTCTTAATGCTTTTATTAGTGCTGATGGATCGATTATTTTCTCAAGTGAATATTCTTTCCCGTCCTGTGAAAACCTTATCGTCCTGCCTGTTTCCATAGCTGCCTTCCAGAACTTTTCAGGAGTAACCGATGGGCTAACCTGTGCTGCAAGCGCATATACAGAGGCAATATACGGAATAGACCAGCTCCATCCTCCCTCACGGTAGAAAGTATATTCATCAACTCCGTTGGGACTTGCTGTTGTCCTTGAATCCATAGGAACTAATAAGCGCCCCGGAAAATTTCCTTGACTCCGGAAGTACATTTTTCTCCAGAATAATCCGGGTTCATATGAAGAAAAATCATCGGGATCACTAATGGGGCTGCGTCCAAGCCCGTGGAACCTGAAGCCGTATGTCTGCTCAAGATTGGAACTTACTACAAAGATCCCCTGGCTCTTTGCTTCAGATACCGCTGCCTGCAATTCACCTGCCCCATTTTCATTCGGACCCCATCCGATCGACATCGAAATAACGCGTATTTTCTCCTGTTCAGGCAATTGCCTGTTAATCTCTAAAATACGCCTTACAGCTTTGGCCAGAAATGAATAGTCTCTCGTGAATTCATTTGTCTCCCTGTTAAAGGTGCCGCCAAAAGTAGCCATATAATACAGGTCTGCTTTAGGTGCAACACCTGTAGTTTTCCCCACTGCTATAGATGCAACTGCGGGCCCATGCATCTGTGACTCTATATCAGGAGACATGTTGACCTCTTCATAAAACTTAATGCGGCCATTATATTCCTGATGTTCAATTATTAGTGGCTGGTCAATAATTGCAATGCTGATGCCTTTGCCTGTAATACCCTCTTTGTGAAGGCCCCGTATACCCAGTCCCGGATTTTTATTGATTTCAAGAATGCTTTTGTAATCGAACCCCTGGGCTATCTTCTCCCCCTGTGGCCATTTGGTGCGGCTGTCAAAATCCGCATACATAAGGTCGTTTAATGATTTACTTAAATCCAGACCGGTTAAATCGTAGGACCTCAGGTCTACCTGAAAGCCTCTCTCAGATCCGGCGTCGTAAGAGGGAAGGGCGCTTAACTTTGACCTTTGGTAATCGGCAGGTGCAGGATGACGGTCAATCTTTGGGAATTTTATCTTCTCATTTGTCATGGATGTGCTTCCCGGTGCGTAATTATCCGCCGCTGTACTGGATACAGTGGAATCCTCACTATCTCTGGTCAGAAGAAATTCCATCTTTTGAGGTATGCCTGAGAGTGTGATCCTGAGTGTCTGGTCTTCAACTTTACCGTTAAAAGTTATTGTCTGTCCCTTTTCCACAATTTCAAATGAAAAGCCGGATCCATTTACTTTTCCGTTTTTAATTTCTGAAGTTCCCCAGGGAGCATCAACAGTTCCCGTCAGACTGTCACCCTCGTGATTAAAATTGAAGAAAACAACTCTTGTCCCATCTCGTCCGGTAAGTTTTGCTTTCCATTTGCCGCCTATTCCTTCGGCACTGGACACATTGAGCAGAACAAGGAGCAAAGTTGATAATAAAAGAAACTTGCGAATCACTTTTGATAATGCAGTCATTTTTACCTCGATAGTTATTGGAAGTTAGCAGGTATTTTTATTTATAATGGATTTCCCCGGGTTATCAAAAACAATTATCAGAAAGGCTTAAGTAAATCGAATTCAAACTGAGTTATTTACAAGGGCAGATTACAATAAATAAATTGTCCCTTCAAAGAATAAAATAATTTTATTTTTTACTTGAAATTTTCAAGGAAGGCATTAGGAGGTCAAAAACAAATTCAGGCAGGCAGTGGAATAAGTGAAATGTATTTTGTAGATTGAGCCATCCTCTTCATTGTTCTGATTAAAAATTGCAGTTTGATTTTCCAGGTGATAAAATTTCAACTAAAAGAAAATACCCGATGCGTCAATTCAGCACAATACATATTATCATATTGTTAATTGCTTTTGCATATGTTCAGAATAATTGTCAGGTAAACAGCGCTGCTGATTATAAAGCCCCTAAAAAGCCTCATGAAAATACTCTCCCAATAGTTATCGGGTTCGATGATAATTACATAGACGAATGGTACAAGATAAAAGATACTCTTAAGTATTACGGTGTTAAGTGTACATTCTTTGTTTCCGGGTTCAGCTCGCTTAACAGAAGGGAAGTTGAAGAGCTGAAAACTCTTCAGATGGAAGGCCATGAAATTGCATGTCATTCAAAAACGCACGCTGATGCCGAGAGATATGTAAACAAATATGGAATAGATAAATATATTGCAGATGAGATTATACCTGAGATAAAGGCAATGAACAGGTCAGGCATCCATCCGGTTTCATTTGCTTATCCCAATGGCAGCCGGAACATGAAACTGGACAGGGCGCTTCAGGATCATTTTAAGATAATCCGCGGAATTACGCTCTATCCCAGGCCGCAATTTAATCAGTATCCCCTGATAAACGGACTTGGTATGGATGATAATTTCTTCTCCATAGATTATATATTCAAGGAGCTTGAGCGCGATTATAGTAAGGGTCAGTTTGTAGTTCTGTTCGGGCATACGCCAACAGTGAAGCCATTTACATATCCCCGTTTTTATACCACCATTGACAGAATGGTTAAAATTATCAAGAAAGCTAAAAGTCTGGGCTTCAGGTTCTGCAAGATTTCGGAGCTCACGGCGCCTTCCAGCGGTATATCTTTAGCATCAAAATCAAACTAGCAGTTAGTATTTTAATGGACACAGGGAATTCGTATTATTGTAGGAATCTAAAACCCAAGCCTGAAATTCTTAAGGTTTGGAGCCCATGCAGCAATAATAATTAATGCTCGAGAAAAAATCTCCCTTCCGGGCAGTTTCCTCAAGCCTGTCTGACCAGAGAATATATTCATCTTCTTTTAGTATATCTTTGTCCTTTGCTGCCTCTGCTATTCTTTTTGCCATTCCGAACAGGTAAGAATCGGCATTCCGGTCAATATGCACATGTGGCAGAGCTTTTACATTTATCAAACCTGCATTGCGGAACAACGATTCCAAAAGGCGCCCTGTCCATCCGTCGGCATAGCGCTGATCGGAGTTGAACTGAATAATTCGGCGTGTAAGCTCCCGTTCAGGATGATTTATTATCCATGTATCACCATCCTGGTCGGCGCTCAGAACTCTTCCGCCGGGCTTGACAATACGTACCATCTCTTTAAGAGCCTGCTGGCAGATTTCAGGAGGAAGATGAATAAGCACAGTCTGGGCAATGCAGCTATCTGCAATTGCATCCGAAAGAGGCAAATGCTCTGCTGAATCAGTTATGACGGATATCAAATCATCAAGATTATGTTCTGAAATAAGCTTTTTAGCAAAAGCAGCGAATACAGGCTGAGGCTCAACTCCGACAACGCGGCCTGATCTGCCGACAGCAGATGCAAGGTCGAGTAAAAGAGACCCCGTACCGCAGCCTATTTCAACAGCGGTCTGATTCAGCTGCAACTGGGCAAGGTCTAATAATTTGGACCGCAGTGTTTTTTGGTCATCTGCAGATGCCCTCAAATTAAGGGCGGATGCCCATTGGCTGGCGGTTCTTTCATCCCAGCTTTGAACGTCTCTGAAGACATCGTATGTTCCCAGTGGAATTTGGCTTTCAGGTTTCGGCATGGGTGTATTTTTGTTATAATTTTGAGGTTACTATTCAACAAAGCCGGCATTCACTTTCCCAAAGAATGCCGGCCTTAGTAAATGCAACTTTATAAATATAAGTGAAATTGTCAACTAATCAGTGCTTTTTTGAAGCGGTAAATTAAAGAAAAGCTGAATAAGAAATCTACAAAAATACCGGTATTTACCAGGCAGACGATACCTGCTGGTCTATTCCCCCTATATTAGGCACGACTACAATCGGCCTCTCTGACTTTGCCCGGGCAATGTAAAAAATCTTCAGATTGCATCCTGCACATGTTGCAGATGGCTTCGGCCTGTTATTTAACAATTCTTAGCTTGTAAGTTACACCAAGGTTATTATCGTAGAATTCCCATTCGTCATTAGTTATTTTTATGGCGTCTGAATGTGTTCCGCGTGTATATTCTTCTAATTGTTTTGTGTTAAAGTTGATTCGTTTGGAAACCGAAGGATTCCAGGTAATTGTTTTAGATGAATTATTAATGCTGTAGGTTCCAGTCTCGGTCTCGTAAGCATTGTAGTTGTCCTCAGAGCTGGGCTTACCAAATAATGAATCAATATATGTGTTGTTCTGATTAAGAATAAGATGTCTCATCAGGTCAATATTTGTCTTGGAATTCGCATCATATCCGGAATACATGCCATACCATTTCCCGGCAAGTGAGTTGGATTTGAAATTTGCAACGAGTGTTCTGTTGCCCGTAATGGTAAAAGTATAGGATGTGTTTTTTGAAACCGACTTTGAATTTTCAGTCCATTCAATAAACTGATAACCCTGATTTGCCGTTGCGGTGACTGTAACTGAAGTGCCTGATTCGTAATTGCCGGCTCCTTTTACGCTGCCGCTGCCGGCGGGATTAACAGAGGCATTAACGGTGTACTTGGATGTTGCGGCCTGGAAATTAGCTACAAGTTGCCGGTCGCTTGTAATTATAAAATTATAAACAGAATCACTAGAAACAATTGACGAATATTCAGTCCAGTTCAGAAATTTATAGTTTGCCCTGGATGAGGCTCTTAAAGTTACAGAAGTCCCGGAATTGTACGTGCCCGTACCCGAAACGCTTCCGGCATTGGAAGGGCTTACCATGGCAGTAACAGTATACTTCTGGATGGCTGACTTGAAGTTGGCAACGAGCGTCCGGTTTTTTGTTATGATAAATGTATAATTGGAATCCAAAGATACGGTAGCGGAATTTTCCGTCCAGTTCAGGAACTGATATTTTGCATTTGAAACAGCACTGATAGTGACCGTAGAGGCAGAGTCGTAGGTTCCCGTACCGCTGATGGTTCCACCTCCGGGCGGATTAGCTGTAGCCGCGGCAGTAAATTTTGCGGTCGTGTTATTAGAAGCAAAGTGTGCAACAAGCTTCCTGTCTTCGGATAATATAAATAAATAGGTGGATTCGGTTGAAATGGAATTGGAATTTTCGGTCCACTTTACGAATTTGAAATTTGTCTTTGATATTGCCTTAAGTGTAACGGTTACGCCTGAATTGAATGTCCCGCTTCCTGTAACCGTCCCACCATCCACCGGGTTGACAGTAACTTCAACCGTATATTGCTGCGTAGTATTTGAAGGAGGATTTGTTGAAGGATCTGTCGATTTATCATCCTTCCCGCAGGCGGCAATAAATACGGTAAAAAGCAAAATGAATAAATTAAATAATAAATTTTTCATATCTTTTCTCCGCAATAATTTCAAAATTCACCTTAATAATGTCTTTAGCATTCAGCAATTTTACTCATATTTCAGCGATTCAATTGGATTCATGCGGGCAGCTTTCCGTGCAGGATAAAAGCCGAAGAATATACCCACAGTTCCCGAAAAAAGGAAAACTATCAACACTATCTCCGGCTCTACAATTGCGTACATGCTTGAAAAAGAATTCAGCAGCCATACGACAACAAATGAAAACAGGATTCCAAGCAGGCCGCCGCTGATGCTTAAGATAAAAGCTTCAACTAAAAACTGAGTCATTATGTCACTTGTTCTGGCACCTACTGAAAGACGAATGCCGATTTCGCGAGTGCGTTCTGTAACTGAAACAAGCATTATGTTCATTATTCCGATTCCGCCTACAATTAGTGAAACACCTGCAATTGAACCAAGCAGGAGAGTGAGGAACCTGGAAGTCCTTATTACAGTCTGTGTTATTTCAGTCTGATTATGAATAGTAAAATCATTATCTTCGCCGGATGAAATATTATGCGCTTGCCTCAGAATAGATTCAAGCTCATCTTCTGCCTGCTGAAGTGTTTCTGTTGAAACTGAACTGGCGTTGATCAGGTCTATATAACGTCCTCCTTTCATACGGTAAAGAACAGTCGTCCATGGTGCAATCACAATATCATCCTGATCATGCCCCATTCCAGCTTCTCCTTTTTCCTTGAGCAGACCCAGCACCTTAAAAGGAATACTCCTTATTCTTATTATCTTTCCGGTAGGATCTTCACCCGGAAACAGCTTGTCGGCGATGGTCTTTCCAAGCAGCGCCACCTTGCGGCTTGCTTTAATGTCTTTTTCTGTGAAGAATGAACCGTATTTCATCCCCCAGTTTTTAATACTAAAATAGTCTGTTGAAACCCCGACTATTTGCGAGTTCCAGTTGTTGTTGCCTGCAATTATCTGTCCGCCTGATTGCACAATGGGTGTAACGGCACTGAGGAGTCTGGCTGATTTGCGAATCCTTTCTACATCACTGTAGGTAAAGCGGTTTAAGCTGCCTGCCCCCCGGCTGACACCTCCCATTGTGCTGCTGCCTGGAAAGACGATGAGGAGGTTTGTTCCAAGCGAATGAATTTCCTTTTCAATCAGAACCTGAGAGCCTTCACCTATTGCCGACATGATAATTACAGCGCTTACACCAATGATAATGCCCAGCGAGGTTAATAGGCTTCTCATCCTGTTGCGGATTATGCTCCTGAAGGCGGACATTAATAATTTTATTAAATACATCTGGCGTCTTATCCTCATAGTTCTAAGTAAGCATTCTTCGGAATTATAAGCTGCGCGATGGGCGTATCGGAAATGATCCGTCCATCGCGCAGTTCAATTCTTCTCTTCGAATACCTGGTAAGCAGGTGCTCGTGAGTTACAAGAATAATTGTGATACCGTCACGGTTCAGCTGCTGGAATATGGACATAATTTCAACTGATGTATTTGAATCTACGCTGCCTGTAGGCTCGTCGGCCAGAATTATGGATGGCCTGTTCACTAGTGCTCTTGCAATAGCTACGCGCTGCTGCTGGCCGCCGGAGAGCTGCTGCGGAAGATGATGCATCCTGTCTTCCAGCCCCATGCGCCTGAGCGCTTCGACTGCGGCCTTATTGTGATCCTTTATTCTGTTCTTTCTGTCATATAAAAGCGGGAGCTCAACATTTTCCAAAGCCGTAGTGCGCGCAAGCAGGTTGAAATTCTGAAAAACGAATCCAATCTTCTGGTTCCTGAAATCGGAATAGTCCTTAAGGCTCCTGCGGTTTACCCGTATGCCGTCCAATATGTATTCTCCTGAAGTAGATGCGTCCAGACAGCCCAGCAGGTAGAGTAATGTGGATTTCCCGGATCCCGAAGCACCCATTATAGAGAGAAATTCTCCGGGAAGTATCTGCAGGTCAATATCGCTTAATGCCTGAACGGGAAGAACCCCGGTTGAATATGTTTTAGAGAGTTTTCGGGTTTCAATAATGTAGTTCATAATATTAAAAGCCGGTTGTTGTCCGCCACAGGTTTATTACATCCCTCCTCCTCCTCCGGGCGGAGGCGGGGGAGTGCCACTACCCGGAAGGCTTTCATTTGAAAGCTTCTGCTTCTTTGATGAGCTTTCACCACTATATTCATTTTCTGCAATGCCGCAGATTACCTGCCTTCCGGGTTGTAAATTCTTGTAAACTTTAATTTCTGCATTGTTATCATCGCTGCTTCCGGTCTCAATCCGCTCCATGGACAGCTCATTTTTATTATTCAGATACCAGACTGAATATGTATTCTGATTAGAAGTAAATGAAGACCGGTTTATTTGCATTCTTCTGTAATATTCTCCTGCGATCTCCTCAGGCATCTTAAAATTCAGTGCGCTTTTTGAAATCAATACCAGGTCTTTCTTCTGATCCAGTATGAAATCAACTGTCGCCGTCATACCCGGTAAAAGTATATTTCTTTTGTTCTCACAGTTAATAATCACAATGTAGGTAACTACATTCTGAACTATCTGTGGATGCATCCTGATCTGAGAAACAGTGCCGCTAAACAGACTGTCTGGATATGCAAGAACCGTGAACTCTGCCTTCTGCCCTGTATAGACATAACTGATATCGCTTTCATCAACTGAGACTTGAATTTCCATCTTTGAAAGGTCCTCGGCAATGACAAATAGTGTTGGTGTATTGAAATTTGCCGCAACTGTTTGCCCAACCTCTACATTCTTTTCTATTACAGTACCGTTTATGGGAGACGTTATTGTAGCATAATTATAGTTTGTCTCAGCCCTGTTAAGATTCGCCATTGCAATGAGCAGCGAGGAGCTGTCGGAATAATAAGCTGCCCTGGATTTTATAAAATCCTGCTCTGACATGAATCCTTTTTTATAAAGCTGCGAGTTTTTGGAGTACTCTACCTGTGTTGCAGATAGTTTCTCACGTGTAGATATTACCTGGGCTTTTGCCTCATCGAGTGCCGACTGAAGGAGTGTCTTATCCAGCTCAGCCAGAAGCTGCCCCTTTTTAACTATATTATTATAAGTTACATAGATCCTGGAGAGTGTACCGGAGACCTGCGTGCCTATTTGGACTTTGCTTCGGGGCTGAATCAGGCCGGTACTGGTTATGGTTTTTCTGATGGAACCATAGTGAATAGTTGTAAATTCAAACCGCGGTCTTTTATCGCTGAATTTACGTATGCTGGAAAGGACAATAAAAAGCAATATCAGCAATAAGGGGATAGAGACGTAATACCATCTTCTTTTCATGTTGCATCACCCTGTAGGTCCGGATTAGGAACGAAAACTGTTTTCGAGAAAAACTGTTTTAACCATGATTTGTTTTACCAATATGATTGCAAACTCACCCGGGGACGAATTAAATGCCAAAATTATTTTGGGGGCAGTCTTTTACTCTGTTGATACTTCAAACACCTTTGAGTACCTTTTCAGCTGCGGGAGCTTGGGCCTGTTATTAGGCTTTGGGTGATTTTTATCCTTTAATGCTTCTTCGCGCTGCCTGAGCCCATGCTCTCTTAATATTTTTTCCAGATCAATTTCCGGAGTTTCAACTATCAGGCCTGATAAATTAACTTTGCCTGGATCTATCGCCAGAGGGTATTTTAATTCATAATAAAGTATGCCGGAACTGACACTGATCCTTGCGGATATTCCGGACCGGGAAACTTCTTTCATGCTCATTTTCTTCGTTGTACTCTTATCTTTGTTTTCAATTATTATGTTTTCCTGCCTTCTGGCGAGTATCTTATCCAGTTCCTCGCGCGACGGCGGCTTTGCGTCCTTCGGAGGCGGCATCTGGTTTATGATCTCGGGAAACTGTATGCCAATTGACCTTTTGCCTGCGGATTTTGTATTGAACCAGGTGGTTAGCCCGAAATTCATTATCTGCATGCTTAGTTCGGGATCCTTCGTCTCCAGATAAAAATAGATGTTCTCCCGGTCCCTGAAAAGTCCTATGTACGTATTCCCGGCAAAGGCGGCAGATCTGTTCGATTGCCACTCTGAAGGTATTCCATCAATTACTATTGCTTGTTCTGTCCGGGGGCATTTTATCCTCTGATGAGCTCCGGATGTATCTTCATTCTCTGCCCTCAGGTTAAATGCTGATAAAAAGACCAGCAATGCTGAAACCGCGGCGAGGCAGGGATTCAAAACATTATATTTATTATTTTGTTCTTTCATTTTAATTATCAGCCTTAAATATCAGAATATAGCGTTGTGGAATAATTTGTTCATATTTTTCAAGTCTGAAGCCGTAGTAGGCAAGCTGCGCAATGATCAGTTCTTTTGAAATATAAGGCCCATGATAGGGAAGGGTTTCATCATTAACCGGCCCGTTGTCAACAATGATCAGCCTGCCGTCCTTTTTAAGAGATTTCTTAATACTTTCAATGAAACTTTCTCTGTCGGGCTCAGAAAGAACGCCATAGATAATGTGATAGAGCGAGCACATATAGGCGTAATCTACCTTATCGTTCAGGCAGATATTATCAGACCTGGAAGTAATTGTTTTTATATTTTTTATATTCTCCTCCCTGAAGAAGTCGTTGAGAAAATTCAGGTGTTCCTGCTTTATGTCAATTGCATATATTTTTCCGCTGTCACCTACTAATGGGGAGAATTTGTAAGAAAAATACCCGGAGCCGCAACCTACATCTGCAATTTTATCCCCCCGCTTAAAGGGAATGTAGTGCATTATTTTGCTGCTGTGTTCCCAGCTTTCGCGCTTTGGGTTGTTAAAGAGTATGAAGTCCTCCAGAAATGCGCGTTTTGTCCTTCCGATCTCACTGTCATCCTCAATGGACATGGTGTCTTTCTCAACTCCTGAGCTCAGCTTGTATTTACTTTTTATATAATGCCTGAGCAGGCTGAAATCATCTTTGCCCAGGTAATTAAAGTAAGCCCTGACCAGAGGATCCGAGAGCATACTATCCCTTTCTTTGGCTGAGGCCACCAGATATTCGCAGAACCATTGAATAGCTGTATATTCACCGCCGAAGTTTTCCCTGGGAATAATTGAATTATACGATGCAATTGCCAGCCTGGCAGCCGTAGTATCTTTTCCTTCAAGCGCCCGGAGGGCCAGTCCTGCCGCTCTGATGCCTGATTCGGTGATGTCGTACGAATCGAGGCTCCCGATATGCAGGACTGAATTTGAGGATGTGACATTTAATAAAAAGCGCGGGTCCGAATTCACTTTGCCCAAAACAATATTATTCAGATTCTCAGGCCTGTGCCTGAATATGAGCAGATATCTTTGAGGAGTAACCTGAACATATTTTTCAAAGGTAAAACCATGAAAGGCAAGCTGTGCAATAACCAGCTCTTTATTTAGAAAGCAGTTGTTCAATTCTTTGCCGTTATAATATGAGTTGTCGGCAATGACCAGCTTGCCATTTCTTTTGAGTGAATGTTTAAGGTTTGAAATAAGCGGCTCGCGAACAGTTTCAATCGACCAGCCATAAATGATGTGGTAAACAGAACACATGAATACCACGTCTGCGGCCTGATCCTCAGGCAGACTGGCAGTAGATGAAACAATTGGGATGATATTTTTGATGTTATACTTTGCAGCAAAACTCCTCAGATATTTTACGTAGGGCTCTTCGGTATCGATTGCAAAGACCTTTCCCCGCGTGCCGACTAGTTTAGAAAAGCGGTATGTATAATAGCCGAAACCGCAGCCTATATCTACAACCCTGTTACCCGGCTTGATGTTTATCTCTCTGATTATCTGATCAGAATTCTCCCAGTCATTTCGCATTGGATTATTAAACATCAGCATATCTTCAAGATACATTCGTCTCTGCATATTGAGCTTAATGTCTTCCGGGACAAAGTTGTTAAATTTGTATTTGCGTTGAAGATATTCTTTCAGATTAGCATAATTATTAGCGGTGAAATGGTCGAAGAAATCCTTTGCAAGTTTGTCACCTGTCAGCTCATTTAGTTCCGGCTCTGCGGAGACGATGCACTTGCAAAGCCACCCCAGTGAGCCGAAGACTCCTGATTTGTTTTCATCCCTGTATAATGTCTCAAAAAAGTAACCCGCCTTTTTAACGGAATCCATATTGTTGCTGCTGAGTGCATTAAAGAGCATCCGGGCCGCAACCTGGCCGTTGTTGCTGACAGGGTGAGGGTCCATTCCAATCCTGAGCAGTGACTCTTTGGAAGAAATGTTAAGACGTATTATGCCGTTATTGCCTGCTTTCTGCGCATATCCGGTTCCCGGGTTAATGAACAGTAAAAAAGCCGTAAGCAAAACAATTTGTAAGTGTTTGATAAATGAATGCATAATTATCTGCCCGCCTTTGGTAGTCATTGTAATATTTCGGATTCTGTTTTTGCATATGGATTGAATATGCCGTCGGCATAATCCTGCTCAGGAAATGGTATCAAATGCGTTTCATAAAACTGCTGCACTATATCATCGGAGAGGAAAGCCCCCGGCTTTGTAAGCTCGATCCGTTTATCTGTTTCCGTAATAAGTCCATAGTCCTTCAGCAGCCTGAATTTTTCCTGAAAGACCTCTGAAACAGGAATGCCTGTACGTTCCTGGAATATGCTTTTCTGAATGAAATAGTTTTTAAGAGGCAGAATTATTGCCCATCTTATCTGCTGGTCAGTTGTCCTGTGGATGCCGCGGTTTAGCGGAAGCCTTTGTTCTGCAATAGCTCTATAATAATCCTTAAAATATTGTGTGTTTAGTATGAAACGGTCGCGCAGGCTGCTGAATGCCGTAAGGCCGAAGCCGACTTCATCCAGCAGGAGGCAGCACTGGTCATATGCATAATGGGAAATTGCGGATTTCCTTTTTGTGAAGACACGGCGCAGATTTTCACTGTAGCCATGATCTCCAAGAACGTCAATAGCCATCTGTTTCATAATGATCGTTTCCTCAGGCGTTGGCAATGATTCCTGATGTTGTTCAGAGATCTTTTTAATTATTCCCTGCTGATCGCCGTAGGCTTCAATCTTAAGTCTGTATAGCTGAATTTCATCTGTCGGCAGTTCAACCGCCTTTTCCATTACATCAATCCAGTTTTCAAATGTCTGCCCGGGATACCCAAAAATAAATTCTATATTCAGCTGGTAACCCAGTTTTCTTGAGACAAATATTGAATCAATGGCCATCTGTGCATCATGCGCACGGTTCATTTTCTTTAGTATCTCGTCATTTAGTGACTGAACGCCTATTGTAAGCCTGTCCACCCCATAATCTCGCATTATTTCGAGTCTCTGCAAGCCTTCAGGTCCCAATATGGTATTAGGGTCAACGTCATAGTTGAATTGTTTACACTTTTTCATGTCGACTCTTTTGGTGAAAAAACCGAGAAAACGTTTAAGCTGCGCTGGCGTCAAATCAGTTGGGGTGCCGCCTCCTATCAATATGGAGTGTGCCTTTATTTTATCTGTGCGCAGCACTCTCATATAAATGTCCATTTCCTTTTCAAGCGCATCGAGGTAGAGATCTTTCTGAAGGTCGCTTGCATTATAGAGTGAGGGATAGTGGCAGAAGAAGCATTTTTTTATGCAGAAAGGAAAATGCACATATATATCAAGCAAATTGTCTTCCGGAATTCTATAGCCGCGGAATACTTCATCCTGTGTGACAGCAGGATACCTGACAATCGGGGGATAATGAACCCCTGAGGGGCAAAAGTTGCCGTGCAGGGGTATTAAGCCCAGTTGTTGAAACATCCTGAACTGATTTAATCTTTCCTGCGCCCGTTCAAAATATTCTCTGACCTTTTTATTCTCTTGCATAATGATTCTCCTTAGAATATCATCTCCTTAGAATTTCATTTCAGCTACTTTTAGCAGATCCTTAAAATATTCTTCCTGGGGTATGATTCTTACATTTGAATAGATGGGGAAGAATGGCTTTAGTTCGGCGGGAGTGCCATCATGAATTGTAATCGTATTTGCTCCTGCCATGAGGCCGAGCAGCTGGCCTCCCTTTTGAATCTTTTCAAGCGAACTCGTTGCCGGCATCAGTCTGTGTGGGTTCATAATTCTCATTAGTGCCATCATATTCAGTGTACATTCAATACTGCCGAAGGGTACATCCTTAAATACTGAGGTCTCCGACGGTACAAAAGCTGTTGTGCTGTTCATGGAAAAATTGTACCGGTGAAGCAAAAGGAGGTCATTTGCAATGTCGGTTAGGCTCTGACCCGGCAGGCCGATTATGTTACCGCTTCCCACGGCAAAGCCTGCTTCAAAAAGGTCATTGATGTGTCTTAAACGGTTATCAAGCGTATCATTGGGCTTCGAATATTTATAGACTTCGGGATTTGAGGACTCGAATTTCAAAATATAGCGGTCTGCTCCTGCCAGGCGTAGTTGAAGGTAGTTATTCCGGCTGAGATTACCCAGGCATAAAATAATTGTCAGGTTTGAATGATTGGATTTTACTTTCTCAATTGAACGTAAAACGGAGTTAATAAAAAACCTGGAGTTATTTTCACCAGACTGTAATAAAATGACCCTTCTGCCTTTGCTGTATAGGTATTCGATAAGTCTTGTTAGCTCCTGCTCATTGAGGGAATATTTACCAAGAGAAAGGTCACTTCCAATTGCGCAATAATTGCAATTCTGGTGACAGATGTTAGATACTTCAATTACGCTTCTGACTTCAGTCTTGCGGTCCGGGAAATGCTTATCCCGTCTATGCCGTGAGATAGCGAAGAGGGTCTGCTGATACCTTCCGGAAAGCATTAAGGCCGCTTTGAGGACTTCGAGTTCAAAATATCCTTTTACCAAATATTCGAGAACCTCCTGTTGAGTATAGTGACCCATAGAGTGCATTTAGTAAATCCTCGAATTGGGTTGTAAAAATTCTACCGGGAGCCTCCTGTTTTAGACAAATGAATTTATCAGAAGGAATACGCCAGAGACTGTGAGTGCTGCAGCCAGAATTTCATTTTGAGATACCTTTTCTTTTAAGATCAGATAGGCCAGAGGCAGCACAAATAACGGTTCTGTTGCGCAAAGTGTGCTGGCAATTGCAATTTTAAGATATTTAAGTGCAACAAGTGACTGCCAGAAACCTCCAAAAACAATCACGCATACGGCGCCAAGAAGCGTGGCAGCAAGCTTCATATCCTTAAAGGGTCTGACCCAGCCGGGAATCTGATTTTTCAGTAATCCGTAAATAAATATACCCAGGGTTCCGGCTGCCATTCTCAGGAATGCGGCTCCAATAGTTGAAGTTGAACCAAGAGGTTCTTTGATCATGATCAGTGAGATCGAAAAGCAAAACATAGCTCCCAGACCGGTAATAACACCCCTTATATTAGTATTCTGGTTTTGCTGGTCGTAAATAAATTTATCCCACAGTATAAGTGACACACCAACCAGAGTTAAAAGTATTCCGATCCACTGTGAAGCCAGCGGCATTTCCTTAGTGATCAGCATTGCAAGAATAGCCGTCACTCCCTGCCCCAGCATAAATAAAATGATTTGTACTTTGGGGCCAAGATCCTGCAGTGAAGCAAAAAACAGCGTATCGCCTATGGTTATACCCACAATGCCGCTGATGCAAAACAGCAGGATGGATTGCAGGGGGATGGATTCAATGCCGGAAATTATGTAAGCTGTTCCCAGTAGCAGCACTCCCACTGCTCCTTTTGCGAAAGTTGTTCCGGAGGGGCTTACCTTTTCTCCTATTATTTTAAACAAAATGGATCCCAATGCCCATGAGGCAGCTGAAACCAGCGCTGCGAACAGACCTAAAAATTCCATGTCATTGCGTATGGATAGTTTAATTAGAATAATACCTGGCGTGAAAAAGTGAATGTTTCTGATTTGTGTGAGATTTAGATGGTAAAAGGGGAGCAGTAGAGTTTGAGTTTCAAAAAGGAAAGAGATATAAGTAACTTTTTGGAATACTAAATATATCAGATCGGTTCAGGATGAGAATATTCGATATATGCGGGGAAATAATTGTATATATACGGTTCAATCGGTGGATAATTTAATTTTATGGGGATAATATCCTAATTAACTCTGCACAAATCATTAACTTCATACACCTTTTCAGTCAGCTGCCATTAAATAGTTATAAATAACTCATGTTGCACAAAATTGTAACATATAATCTGGTCAGACATTCTGATTGTATTTCTGAAATTTTCTGTGAAGGTTTTTAGGAAAAAATTTCTTTGATACGGCTCCGCCCTTCAAATCACATTTTGAAGTTTATTCCTGAAGGGAATATCAGTCTCCTGTAGCCGCTTTTACAAATACCTGAACTTTCAGTTCACAAAACAAAAACACGGGAATCAAAATATTACAGTGCCGACCGTAACCTCACTATTGTTTTCTCATTAAAAGTCGAATGCAAAAGCAGCATCCCTGTTAGGAGGCTATTTTTCTGATGTGAATGATAAATATTTACCAAAATTTAGCAAATAAATATTGGTTAACGGTAATTATAGCAAATAAGAGGTATATATTTGCCAATAAGGGGTTATTTTGCTTTCTCAGATAATTGCAGCCATCGCTTCACGAACAGTTTCAAGCTGTAGATCCTGTGCTGCTTAATATTCTGCTGCTTATCTGCTTTGCTTCAACGATAACCTCTTCGGGATAATTCATCAGTTCCAATAGTTTAATAGCATTGCCGGAAGAGCAGGGGCCTTCCTTGATCATGAAATCAAAATAATACTTATCGCCATCTACCTGTTCATTAAAATGATACATTTTGAAGGCGTTATCCAGCAAATCCTGAAGCTCAATATCATGCGTCGTAACCAGCACCAGATTATTGTGGTTTAACTTCTTTAGTACGGCTGTTGAGATTCCAAGCCTTTCAACGGTATTGGTTCCTCTGAAAATTTCATCGATTATAAAAAGGTATTTCTTTTCTGTATTGCTGAGGCTGATGAACCTTTGGATCTCTTCAACTTCCGTAAAGTAGTAACTTTTTGAATTTTCAATGCTGTCTTCGATTTTTATGGAGGATTTTACAATTAACTTAGGAATTATTGCTCTTTTGGAAAGAGTAAAGCCGAGCGTGCGCGAAAGGATAATGTTAACCCCTATACATTTAATAAACGTGGTTTTGCCGGCCATATTTGAACCCGTAATCAAAGCTGAGCGGCTTAATCCGTTTATGGAATTCGGTACTGCCTCGTCAATTAAAGGATGATAAACCTCATCGAAGGTTAGCGCGTTTTCCGGAATAAACTCAGGCTTTGAGTAAAACGGGAAGCTGCAAAGGCTGGATGCGATTGAGATATTGGCGTCCAGACTTGCGATGGCATCAAAAACCTCTTTCAGTTCTGCTTTGTACCTGTACAATTCAATAACAGATTTAGTATATGCAACCAGATCAAACAGGCAGAACATGTTTAGGTATTCAATGACTATTTGTGCAAAAGTATCCATCTGTGTTTTATCTATTACCAGATGCGAGACCTTTTTGTTCAGTTTTTTCAGAATTCCTGAATATTTCTTAAGAACGGAAAACTGCCCGATTGCAGCTTCAGTTTCCAAATTGGAAAGTTCATAAGCTGAAACAATCATTTTCTTCAGGTTGGAAAATCCGATGAAGGACTCAACAATTCTTGAAGAATATGTTTTGGTTATTATCAGGTTAAGCACTGACATAAATAATACTGCAAAAAAGAAAGCACTATTATAAAAAGCTGCCAGTATAGAAAGCAACGAAAGAGCCGAGGACAAATAAATCAGCAGTGGATATTTAGGAATGACGGGCTTTTCACCCAGAAGGAGGCTTATTATAAAGTAAGTATCGTCGCTGCTGATTCTTTGAAGTGCTAACTGGATCTTTTCTCTTATTGCCTGATTTTCCTTAAATAGCATTATCTGGTTAAAACGGTTATCAAGCAATTCATCATTCGTTTCATACTTATGAAGTAAGTGAAAAAGATACTGTCTTCCCGGGCCGCTGATATTCCGGTCGAGTAATGAATATACCTCATTAAAATTAAGATCCGCCCAGGTTTTGTCATCCACAACGTCACCCTCGGAACACTTACAAACCAGGTCATGGTAATTCCTTATAAGATCGAAATTGGGAATTCTTTCAAGAGGCAATCCCCAGACTGCCCTTAGCGTTTCAAATTTTCGTTTGCGGGAAAATCTTTTAAGGTTCAAAAGAGATAATATTGCTGCTGAGATATTGTACATTTTGCTGGCTTGTGATTTTGTATACTCATCGCTTCTGCGAATATAGTTAAATACAGGATAATTCCGAAATGTTTTTCTTCCCGGTTTTTGCCATCGCCGGGACCGCTGTTTGCAGAAACACAATTGGGGAACTTCAGGTTGGACAAAATGTTAAATTGAATTATATTGAGTGCAGTTATTTTACCTCGTCCTGGTTGATTGAAACTTTACGGAAAATTAATTTAGTACAGTCTGAAAGTTGACTGGTCAAAATAAGGATAACTGATATGAAAAAGCTGTTCATTTTAATTGCTATTTTTTCATTGGCAATTAATAATGACTTCGCCCAGAAAGTTGAGATCAGCGGACACGTCCTGGGCCCGGATAACAAACCTTTAACAAACGCCTCCCTGAATTATTTCGATACTGGATTAAAGGAATCAATTCCCGTTAAGATCGGCGAAGATGGCTCATTTAAGTTTAAGACTGGTCAAAACTGTCTTTATCTTTTATTCTCAGATGTCAATAATAGAACAGTAAATCTTCCATTAGTAATTAATAAATTCCGCAAAATCAGTTTCGATATAACACTTGACAGAATGGGAGCTAAAATAAATCCAAAAAATCCCGGGCTTTCTGAAATCAGAATATTCGATGAAAGTATAAAAGCACAGGAATATTCTGACATTTTAAGGAACAAAGCTCAATCAGACACTACCTTCGGAAAAGACCTTCAGGAATTTGCCATATATATTAAAGAGAAGCTGAAAGATGAAAAAGATAAAATTGTAAGAAGTTACTATTACATAAGATATTTGAAATACTTTAGTGGCTTGCATATTACCCACTATAATGATAAAGCTTTGAAAGTGATTGACTCCTCGTTATTTGTAAATGCGTTAAAGGAAATTAATCCGGCATCTATTTTATGGAGGGCCTTAAGTCCTGATTTAATTTATAATATACAGGGTCCATTTTATAGCTATAACAGGCAGCAGTACCGTGATTATTTGGATAAAGTAATAAAGATGAATAAGGCCGCTGAAGTAGTAGCAAATTGTCTCTGGGTAAAAGCAGAATATTTAAAAAATGATATTAAAGATAGACTAGAAAAAATGAAACAGGAGCGGGAAAATCCTCCATTAAGTTCCCTTAGTAAAGATTCAGCATTGACGTGGTATAATAATCTTGTTGAGGATTATAAAAGAAAAAACAATCTCAATGAAGAACAGATAAAAGATAGTTCAAGAGCAATTAGCGCTCTTTTTGGGGCAGTACTGAAAAGAAAGCTTGAAGAAAGAAAAAATCAACTTAATATTCAGTATTCTGAAGCAAAGGCTTCAGTATTTGATTTTTCGGAAGCCGAGAAGATAAGCCGCCAATGTCTGGATAGATTGGTGAAGGAGTTCCCGAATTCAGATAAGGGCAGGTTAGTTATAAATGACTATTTCACCATCAGAAGAGATGATCCTGTCCCGGACTATGAATTAGCCTCAATCGATGAAAAGAATAAGAATTATACTGACGCATCTATGAAAGGAAAGTGTTATCTGCTGGACTTTTGGGCTTCATGGTGCCTCCCGTGTGTCTGGAAAATTCCGGAGCTGAATGAGGTCCATGAAAAGCTGAAGGGGTATAATTTCGAAATACTGAGTATTTCTCTAGATGATAGTGATGAAGATGTTGCTGAGTTCAGGAAGCTTAATCCAATGCCGTGGCTGCATACCAGGCTTCCCAAAGGATTTGATGATGAGATAGCCAAAAGGTTTGGAGTTTTAGGAATACCAAAACTACTACTTATTTCAACTGATGGCAGAGTTCTGGCCAATGACGCTGAATTACGCGGCCCGTATTTTGCCGAAAAAGTAATAAAGATTGTAAAAGGTGAAAACTAGATTTGTGTGAGAAATTGGACTAAATAGAAAAAGCTTATTTCTTAACTTTTGTCTGTACCCTAATTATAGGCCGTTAAAACCTGTTCGACGGCAACTGATTGCAATATTGCCGTGCTGTGGCAATGAATAATATTGACAAAAGGCGCACAAGTTAATAAATTGAGACATGACAAAATAATAAGCCCGATGAAGTATTTTCTTACACTGATAAGTTATAAGGAGCATTTCCCGTATATTTCTTCTGGTTGTTTATTGTTACTTGCTTTATGTTCTTTTCATCAGGAAGTCTGGCAGCACTCAACGGGATACAACACAATATCCCTTAATGACGCTATATAAACTGCAGGGAATATTATGAAAAATATCTTCTCTATTGGTATTCTGCTTTTCTTAACAGGTGCTTTCTTCTCTTCCTGTAAACCTGATGGTAATTTAGTTACACCAAAGCAGGAGAGAACAGAATACTCCTATATCTCGGGTACAATAAAACTCCCGGACGGCAGCCCTGTTGAGGGTGTGTCTTTCAATAATGGCTCATCTACAGTTTATTCGGACATTAATGGAAAATACATTATAGACAATATTGCAGTCGGAACTGAAGTCGTTCTTGAACCGAAGAAGCCATTCTACAGCTTTGACCCTTTGCAGAAGGTAAGGGTTGTAAATGGCGGAGTCAATAACATTGATTTTACAGCCACGAGAACAGATGGTATGACAATAAAAACCATTCGTGAGGGTGATCTTACTTTCTACACCATTGATAATTTTGAAACTACCATTGTTAAAATCCCATTTATTTCGGATTATATTTATCATACCAAATTAGAGCCTATATATTTTGCTAAAATAGCAGATTCAGCTGATTACCGTGTGGTTGTAAATGCATCTTATTTTGATACTGATGGTAAACAAATGCGCTACATAAATGCAGGTTACCTGAAAGTAAAAAACCAGGTTCTCTCACCCGTAAAACCCAATGATTTGCAGATTATGAAACTTCTGGCCTACAATACAAATGAGAACCGTATGAGGTTTTATGAATTAAGTGAGCTTGATAAAACTGGAGACTATGACCTGGTGGTGCAAACGGGGCCAAGCATTATAAAAAATAATGTGGTCGATAATTCATCAATAGATTCATCTATTAATGGAAAGAGACAAGCCTATAGAACATCGCTGGCCACAGTAAATGGAAATGAATTTTACATAATTGTAACAGCCGGTACCCGTGGCGGGATTTTACTAAAGAATCTCGGGCAGATGCTTCTTGATTCTGGTATTTTCTATAAGGGAGAGTTAAATGTTATAGGGTTGGATGGAGGACCTTCAACGGCAATTTATATAAAAAATCATCCGGAACTTTCCTATAATATTACCGGGGTACATCCAACGGCTATTTGCGTTAAATGATTTATATATTTAAAGGCTATTTATAATAGTGTGTTTAGTTTTATAACATATTTTTGTTTGTCCCGGTTTTCTAAAATTTCTTCTACAATACTATTTTCATTTCTGTTATTTACTTCAAGGAGATGAGATTTATAATTTACTGTATTTTTCTCGAATTCTGAGTGCATGTGACGAATAACAGTTTGATTCACCGGTTGATTTTTCCTTTTTGAAATCCTTTCTATTGATTCATCCAACGGCAAATTCAGAATGACGTAGTTAATTTCTGATTCAGAACCGCTCAGTTCACCAGCGATAAATTTTAGAAACCACGGTCCGAAAATACCATCGACAAACACATCGTAGTTATTTTTTGAAAATATGCCTGCTGCTTTAATTACGGATGAAATGACAGCATGATTTTGATTATCAGCTTCCGGTAAATCCGGTGATATACTATTTGCAATAAATGTATAAAATATATCCGAGGGTATATGTACACCATTCAAAACTTTTTTTGATAGCAGGTCGGAAATTGTAGTTTTCCCGCTGCCAGGAGCACCAGTTATTATAGTAATCATAATTTTCACCATTTCTTTTTGACAGTATACAAATATATGCGGTATTTGCTAAAAAAATGAGACAAAACTTTCTAAATTGATATGCGAAAATTTTAAGGTGCTGGAAATTCTTCAGGTTTATGGCACTATTCTATTATCATCTCATTAATATAGGTGCAGAGGGTAGTAAATGGTAAGAATATATAATTAATACTGAAATTTCACAGAAATGATAAAGGTCCATAGCGGGGCTTTCATCTGTGTCCCCGGGAGGATTCGAACCTCCGTCCCGAAAGCTTTCGGGATCAGGAAACCATCTCTCTTCCTTAAAATGGAAAAAGCTCATTTCTGAGCTTTTTGATTGTATCCCAGATTATATAATGTTAGAACCTGTTTGATGACTTTAGAGTAGTATTCACGCTTAAGTATTTGTCGGAGATCTCCGGTGGTGTATAGTGCTTAGCAATATGGAAGAATTTCCAGTTGTCAGGCATAGCGTTGTCCATCCGGATTTTAATACCGGAAATACCTGCTATGGTAATGTAATGGAAATATTTATATAGGTGTTCATGTCTTTCCTTTTTACAAATGGAGTAGTTTTGCAGAAGGAGGCATTTCTTTTAATACAACTTCTATATTTTCCAGTTCGGCCCTTATCTTCAGAGAATATTTATCCATAGATCAGCATGACGTCAGATTTAACCATATCGGTAAGCGGTTTTTTTTTTCTTTAGGTCAATCCAGATGGAATGCCATGAGATTGCTTGGCACTCAGAAACGCACGCTGATTATTTCATTTCTTCAATTTCGGATATTATGATATTGACACTCATAGTTTCCCTTGAATAATAAAAAGCGGAAAATGGTGTCAAGAATTTTCCTTTTATTCTCACATATTTATTCAGATAGGATTGGCCAATTTTGCTATTAACAGAAACGTATCTGAAATTTTTGGGCGGGGCATTCCAGAGCCAGAAGATATTATCAAGAATATAACCCGAAGGTTTGTGTAGCTCTCTTGTTGAACAGGCACCCAAATAATGGACTATCCCCTCAACAACACATGAGTCGGAAACCTGGTTGTTAAAGGATGACTTACTGTCTCTCGAATAGCTCCTGTCGGGATTCTTCACTAATGTGTAACAGCCTTGGAATAGCAGGAAAATGGAAATACCTGCCAGACAGAATACTAAATCATTTATAGTAGTAATTTTCATATTTACCGCAATAGTATCATCTTTCTAGTCTGCGACTGATCACCAGACTGGAGTTTGTAAATATAGATTCCGCTCGGATATTTCGATGCATCCCAGATTTTCTGATAACGGCCTGAATCCATAAAGCCTGAGACAAGCGTCTCTAATTCCTGTCCAAGTATGCTGTAAATTTTCAGAGTAACATATGAAGCCTTTGGTATCTCGTACTGAATTTGTGTGGATGAATTAAAAGGATTGGGGAAATTGTTCGCTAATGTCAGGCTTTTAACGACATCAGGTTTTCTTTCTACCTGACTGAAGTCAATTTTTGCATGATATAAACCGCTGTTCTGGCTTCCACAGTAAAGGTTTCCGAACTGATCCATGCCAAAACTCCAGAAGTATAAGAACGTTTCAGAATAGACGAAGATCTGCCATGTTTCACCGTTGTCTCCTGAGGCCTGCACGAGTCCGTTTGAAGAGATCACAAACAGATTATCATATGGATCGAGCCTGATAAATGAGGGTGTATTCCAGCTCTCGCCTTTTAATGTTAATTGAGCCCAGTTTTCACAATCTTTAGACCTGAAGACTCCATTTACCGATGCCAGATATATGTACTTCTTTTTGTCAATTGCTATTTCTCTTATTCTGCCTATTCTTGAATCCTTTATATGATTAAATGTCTTTCCGTTATCACGGCTTAGAAGAAGAGAATCCCGGTAAATTAAAATTGTGTTATTATCTATTATTTTTACGGCATCGACGAAAGAAAAGTTTTCTTCTTTTCTTCTGATAAAACTTCGGCCTGCATCGTTGGATACGTACACTTCACCAGTCGAGGAGCCAGCGCAAATAGTTCTGCAATCATCACTTATGTCAAATGCCGTGATATAATATGGTTCTACATTTAGATTGAGCCTGTTCCATGTAACGCTATAATCATCGGACCTGATGATCCCGGAATTTGAAGCGGCATATACTGAATTGTTTTTATCGGTTTTCATCAGGAGCGATCTGCGGTCGTAACTGCGATTCCATGTGGCGCCCCCATCCTTTGATAAGAAAAAACAGTATGAATCTGTTGAAGTTAAGAGTGAACCATTTGCCAGTGGCAATATGGTCCTGATAGTTGCGGCATTTAATCCGCTGCTGAAATCTGTAAAAGTGTCCTGCATTCTGTTATATGCCGCTGCACCTGCTCCAAGCGTACCAACAATATATTCGTTTTTATTGGTAACATAAGTTGTAAGTAATGAAACGCTTGAGGGGCAGCTGGAAATCTTAATCCCCTGGTCATCTGCAAAGAAAAGCTGGTTGTCGCCGGTAATGACTAAATTGCCGGAATTATCAAATGTGATGTCATTGAAGATACCGTTCAGGTATCCCCAGCTAAGGCCTGAATCAGAGCTTTTGAAAATATAATACATAGTGGCTAGATAGACTGTTCCTTTAGAGCCAAATAAAATCTTTGCCCATCCCGTGCCTTCAGGACCTGTTTTCTGCCAGACCAGGCTGCCATATTTTGCCTTATAAACCCCGTATTGAGTTGATGCCCAGAGATTACCCGAGCTGTCGGTTTTAATTGTCTGTACAATGGTATCTTTCATGGACAGCAGGGAAAAGTATTTCCCATCATTTCCTGTAACATATATTCCTTGGCTGGTCGCCAAAAGTACTTCGTTTTCTGAGAGCGTTAAATAGTCCTGAACAGTAAGGCGTGTGCTGCCGTTCTGGCCGAAAGACAGGCCCCTCCAGGATTTCCCAGCATTGTCTGAAAAGAATACGCCCCAGTCGCTGCTGGCTATCATTCTTCCGGAGGGGAATATGTGTAAACTCAGGTATGAATTGACGTATAAGACATTAT
This sequence comes from Acidobacteriota bacterium, assembly GCA_050258415.1. GTDB lineage: Bacteria > Bacteroidota > Ignavibacteria > Ignavibacteriales > SURF-24 > JAAXKN01. The sequence goes on from JBLMYS010000058.1 coordinate 26,987, forward strand.
CCAGGTTCAGGGAATTCCACCTGTTGTTTTCATATCTGTATATATCACCATCGGTTAAAGCATACAAGGAATCATTAAATTCATAGAACCTCCTGACGCAACCTCCTGTCGGGCTATCCATTCTCTGCCATTCTTGTCCGTCTGATTGCTCTTCATGAATAGCCTCCTTGGAAGGATGATTGCTAGTTTCGTTTTTTTTATCAGGTGTTAAGAAGGAATTACCTTTTACGGTCGGATCAGGAGAAAATGTAGAAGCAGATTCCTTCTGCAAATTATCATAAGGTTTCCAAAGCTGAAGGTAAACTGCAGTTTTACTATCTGGAATTTTAATTTGAGCAGTTGCCTTGTGATATAAAGAGCTGATGACCATTATCAGAATTATGAGGGAATAAAACTTCACTGAGAGTATAAAGAGTTTCATTTAGTATCTCCTGAATATTACTTTGAGATCCAAATAATGAATTATTAGTATTATAGTGATCTCCAAATTATCCCGGTTACCAAGAATGATCGGCCACCCGGCTGTTATTATTTTGTTCCAGGCAGACTTGGGAAATTCTGAAGTCCACGTTACGAACGTTCAGTTCATCCCATTCTCCCAGCGGGGACATCTGAATCATGGCCCAGCCTTTCCTCCTACAGATGACATCGAACCTGAACTCATAGAGGTTATTTGAATAAAGGGGCATTGATTCCTTGTTTATTATCTCAGTTTGCCGTCTTATGTCGGGAAATATCAAAGTTACTCCAATTGGTGTCTTCCAGACGAGATTTTCTCCTGTAAGTCTAATTGTAATGGTTATTTCATATTTCCAGCCATCCATTACCTGCTGAATTAATCCAGAAGAATGCCAGCCAGAAGAATGCCAGCCAGAAGAATGCCAGTTAGTGATGAATACAGGACGGTAATTGACTCCAATATAGCGGTTTGATACAGAATAAACCGAGATCTGATAAGGGGGTGCATCCCCATAGTTTTGGGCATAGGCTGCCTGCAACAGAAGCAAATAAAAACTTATTGCAGACAGAAGTGGTATGAATACTTTTCTCATGATCAGACCTCCCCGGAATAATAAAACTGCAATGTGTTCTGAATGAGACCGTTTTAACACAGTGGAACAATATTAATGCCAGGAAAATTTGCGGAAAAACAGTAAAAACTCAGCTGGAATCAACAATCTGTTCTAATTTGGGTACAAATCTTTCCATAAAAATGAACAGAGAGCTGCAAGTCCGAAAACTTTCCAGATTAGGAAAACGTCCTTCATGTTTAAAATGGGAAAAACCCATTACTGAGCTTTTTGTTTGTTCCAAGATTATATGATGTTAGAACCTGTGTAATGACTACAGTTTACAATATTTTCGGAGTGAGGCAATAATTAGTGTTGACAAAAGGCACACAATGTAATAAATTGAAAAATAACAAAATAATATGCCGGATGAAGTATTTTGAGTGGAATGAAGAGAAAAATGAGCGGCTTAGGGATGAAAGGAAGATCTCATTTGAGATTATAATAAGCCAGATTGAAATGGGATACCTGCTTGACATCTTAGAGCATCCTAATAAGGAAAAGTATGATGACCAGAGGATATTTGTAGTTGAATATGAAAATTATGTGTATCTGGTCCCGTTTGTAGAAAATGAAGAAAAGGTATTCTTAAAGACAATTATTCCAAGCAGAAAGGCAACCAAGAAGTATTTGGAAGGACAGTAAAATGAAAAAGTTGGAGAAAAGTGAAGCAGAGATCCTGAAGTCTTTTGAAGATGGCGAATGGCAGCCGGTAAAAAATGTTGAGAATAAGAAAGCTGAATATGCACGTTATGCAAAAAATACTGCTGCCAAGAACAAAAGAATTAATATCCGGTTATCGGAAAAGGATCTTGCAAATCTGAAGGCAAAATCTTTGGAAG
>JBLMYS010000059.1:0-4397 GCA_050258415.1 Acidobacteriota bacterium
GATTTAAGTCTGTTGACTTCACCCTGGAGTGAGTCGCGTTCTTTTGTAAGTGACTGTTTCTGTTCATTAAGACGGTTCATTTCATTTTCCCAGTCTTCCTTCTTCATTTTTTCCTGAGCAACTGCGCTTGAAGCAAGGAATACCAGAAGGGCAAAAACACCCAGGAACAGATTAAATTTTTTCATATATTTTCCTCCGATAAAAATTCATTTTCAGTTAAATTACTTGGGTAATTTTTCCAAGTTACTCTTGGTTTCTTCTTTGTCCCTTGCGCACTGCTCTAATTTGGCGTTCTTTTCGCCAATTTCTCTCTCGAGTCTTGTTCTTTCACTTCTGAGTGATGTAACGTCAGAGTTCAATGTGTTAACTTCCTGCCTTAATGACTCAAGCTGTGCCATTTCTTCATCACTTACACCGCTGCATCCCGCAAATCCAATCAGTCCGGCGGTCAGCAGCATAGTCACAACGAGACCTTTAGATTTGGTCATATGCTTCCTCCTAATATTTTGATTTTTTAAAAAAAAGTCCGAAAGAACTAATAATATATTATTAAAATAGAATGTCTATGTCAAGTATATTTTAACTTTTAATTTTTCAATTATTTGAATTAAAATTTGTTTATATTAACCTTTCTTCAGTGAAACTGAGGTAAGAATTGCCTGCCAGAATGATATGATCAAAAACGTGAATATCCATCAGTTTTCCAGCCTCAACAAGGCGTTTTGTAATCGAAATATCCTCATTGCTAGGTTCTGTATTACCGCTTGGGTGGTTATGCATTAATATAATGTTAGCAGAATTGTTCTCAATTGCAACTTTAAATACCTCCCTCGGGTGAACAATGCTGGAATTCAGGTTCCCGACCGAAATCACCTCCTCTTTTATGATCTTATTCGAGGAATTCAGGCATAAAACCATAAAGCGTTCCTTCATTTCATCGCGCAGAATAGGGATAAATATGTCGGCTACGTCTTTGGGGCCTGTAATTTTCCTGTTGTGTGAGAGTTTACTTTGTGAAGCTATGCGGCGGCTGACCTCAAAAACGGCCACAAGCGTGGCTGCTTTGTCCTGGCCAATGCCTTGTCCTTTTTTCAAGGCGGCTACAGAGAGTGAGGCCAGAACGGCCAGGCTGGCGTATTTATTTATCAGCTCCTGGGCCAGTTCAATTACCGATTTACCTTTTGTACCCACCCGGAGCAGTATTGCCAGAAGCTCTGTATCGCTCAGGCTCTGTGGGCCGCGCAGAATCAGCTTTTCCCGCGGCCTGTCATCTAAAGGCAGATCCTTTACTTTCAGCATGCCGGATCCTTTTATTAATAAAGGAGAAGTATTAAATAAAGGTGCTAAAAAAGAATTTATAAGCAATTTTTCACAAAAAGAACTTTTTACCCGCCCGGCGGGAGCCAGGTTTCAGGTTTTGCACTTTTTCTTTCCGTCCAAAGCCACCTGGTTATTAGGATCCAGGTTAAGTGCCATTTCAAAATAGCTCCCGGCATCCTTTACTTTCTGCGTATTAAGGCAGGCAAGCCCTAAAAACGTATATGCTTCACTGCTTGCCTCTGCGTTCGAGACATACTCAGAGAGGTGTTTTTCGGCCGACGGGTAATCCCCCAGCTGCAGATATGCCTTTCCTGCCCACTCATGGAGAGAAATTTCCCTGTTATTCAGTTTCAGGGCCTTCTCAATTGAGGTAACGGCATGGAAATGCATCCCCTTTGAATAGAAAACAATACCATAGAGGAGATGCACCTCCCAGCTGTTGCTGAAAAGTTCCTCGGCATTTTTCACATACTTCAGAGCCTCATCAAAATTCTGCAGCTCAATTTCAATTTTCGACATATAAATATAAGCTTCAAAATGAAATTCTGTGCTCGTGCTCTTCTCCAGGTAGTTAAGGAAATTGATCCTGGCTATTTCAAATTCCTTCAGCATAAAATATGAGTATCCAAGGAAAAAGAAATGTATCGGATGCTCATCGGGATTAAAAATAGAAAGAGCGTCAATAGCCTCATCCCACATTGAATATTTGATCAGCATCTGCCCCAGGTAGAGTCTGATCTCGCTGTCGTCTGAGACCTCAGTTATATAATGCCTCAGGAGCTTAACCGAGGCATTAAAATTTCTCATTTTATCGTACAAACTGGCCAGTTTTATGTATGAAAGCGTATGCTCAGGAGTTTCGGCAATTATTTCAGTGTAAATCTGAATTGCATGCAGATATTTCCCCTGTGCCTCATAATCGGAAGCTTTCTTTAATTTATATTCCAAATGTAACAATCTTTATTCCCACTCAATTGTTGAAGGCGGCTTGGAACTGATGTCGTAGACAACCCTGTTAATGCCGCGTACGTTCCTTATAATCTTGTTCGAGGCATTGGCCAGGAATTCAGCATCAAAGGGGTACCAGTCTGCTGTCATCCCGTCTGTTGAGGTTACAGCTCTAAGGGCAACCACGTTTTCGTATGTACGGGCGTCCCCCATAACTCCAACTGTCTGCACAGGAAGCAGCACAGCAAATGCCTGCCAGATCTTATTATATAAACCAGCCTTTTTAATTTCACTTATAAAAATATCGTCAGCTTCCCTTAAAATAGCAAGCTTTTCTTCCGTTATGTCCCCCAGTATCCTGACTGCAAGGCCGGGACCCGGGAAAGGGTGGCGTTCAATGAAGCTCTCAGGAAGACCAAGCTCGCGCCCTATTTGCCTTACCTCATCCTTAAAGAGCTTGCGGAAGGGTTCAATGAGCTTGAGATTCATTTTTTCGGGAAGTCCGCCCACGTTGTGATGTGTCTTGATCGTTACTGAAGATCCGACTACGGCAACCGACTCTATTACATCGGGGTACAATGTTCCCTGCACCAGAAATCCGGCATCCTTAAACTTTTTAGCTTCCTGCTCAAAAATATCAATAAAAGTATTGCCGATGATTTTTCTTTTCTTCTCAGGGTCCGTTACGCCCTTGAGTCTTTCGAGAAATATCTCAGAGGCATCAACATGTATGAGATTAAGCTGGTAATTATTCTGAAACATCTCCACAATCAGGCGGCTTTCATCTTTACGCATAAGGCCTGTATCGACGTGTATGCATACGAGGTTTTCGCCCAGCGCCCGGCTGACAAGGATTGCAGCAACAGAGGAGTCCACTCCTCCGCTCAAAGCGCAAATGGCTTTTTGCTGGCCCACGAGGTTTTGAATCTCGCTAATGCTCGATTCAATAAAATGCTTCGGGGTCCATTCACCCTTTACTCCGCAGATTTTGAAAAGAAAATTGTCCAGTATCTTTTTGCCCTCAGTCGAATGGGCAACCTCGGGGTGGAACTGCACGCCGTAGATATTTTTCTTCTCATCTGAAATAGCGCAAATCGGGGAGTCTTCAGATGTGGCTGTAACCTTAAAGTTCTCAGGCAAGCCTGTAAGATAATCGCCGTGGCTCATCCAGACGATAGAGTTATCCGAGACACCCTCAAAGAGTTTACTTTCTGAGGAAAGCTTCAGCCTCGCCTTACCGTATTCCCTGCTTACAGCGGGTTCGACCTTACCGCCCAGGGTTTTGCCTAACAGCTGAAGGCCGTAGCAGATACCCAGAACCGGGATGCCCCAGTTAAATATTTCTCCGTTGAGGTAAGGTGCATTGTTGTCGTAAACGCTTAATGGACCTCCTGAGAGGATTATGCCTTTTGGGCCGAGCTCTTTGATTTTTTCCAGGCTCAGGCTATAAGGATGTATTTCAGAATATACTCCGCTTTCACGGATGCGTCTTGCAATAAGCTGTGTATACTGGCTTCCGAAATCGAGTATTAGTATTAATTCTTCTTTCATTCTTTTAAGATTTCTTTAATTTACAATCTATATTTAATTTTATTCCAATAGAGCCTCAATGGCTTCAAGATGGAAAAATTCCCTACCATTTAAAATAATAAAAACAAAACCCGTTTGTTAGACAGATTTTGTTTTTAATGCTCGCATCTTTTATGTAATTCTTCTCTATTAGTGAGCCTGTCCTATAAGCTGCTTGTAATCTTCGGCGCTTAAAAGATCACTTAAGTCTGCATTGTCTGAGATTTCGATTTTAATCATCCAGCCTTCTCCGTACGGATCTGAGTTAACAACCTGCGGCTCATCGGCAAGTTTCTTATTGAGTTCAACTACTTTGCCTGAGCATGGTGCATACATATCGCTTACAGTCTTGACTGCTTCAATTGTACCAAAAGATTCTCCCTTTGTCACTTCCTGGATACCCGGGTCAACGTCAACAAAAACAACATCCCCCAATTCTCCCTGAGCGTAATCTGTAATTCCTACAGTTCCCACATTACCTTCTACAGATATCCATTCATGGTCTTTTGTGTACTTTAAGTTTTCCGGAACGTTCATATTAACCTCTAAAATTATTTTGT
>JBLMYS010000060.1:0-7129 GCA_050258415.1 Acidobacteriota bacterium
ATATGGATAATACCGACTCCAGAAGTTGGAAAAATCTGCTCTCGGATTATCAGACATCGCATACACTCAAAAGTGTCTGGCAGCTTCTCAATACCTTCATCCCCTTTTTCGTCACCTGGTATCTTATGTTCCTTTCTGTTGAATACAGCTATTGGATGACACTGCTTCTGGCTGTGCCCGAGGCTGGCTTTCTTGTGCGTATTTTTATAATTCAGCACGACTGCGGCCATGGATCTTTTTTCAAGTCGAAAAAGGCAAATAATATTATAGGCCTGTTCTGCAGCTTTTTCACCTGGACTCCCTACTTCTACTGGCGCAAAGGCCATGGTATCCATCATGCCACCGCCGGCAATCTTGAAGGCCGGGGCATTGGGGATGTTTATACCATAACAGTCAAAGAGTACCTGCAAAAGTCCAAATGGGAAAGGATCAAGTACAGGCTTTACCGCCATCCCTTATTTTTATTCCTTTTTATTCCGGCAATTGTTTTTATCATCTGGTACAGGTTTCCGACTTCAAAAAGTAAAGTCTTAAAAAAAGTTGAACCGAATATATACTGGACAGATCTGGTACTGATACTCCTTGTAGGAACAATGATATGGCTGGTCAGCCTGAAAATGTTTCTTCTTATTCAGCTTCCCATAATTTTCATCTCAACATCAATAGGCAACTGGCTGTTTTACGCCCAGCATCAGTTCGAAGAAACATATTGGGCAAACAAAGAGGAGTGGAATTATTCAAAAGCAGCCATTCAGGGCAGTTCATATTATAAATTGCCCAGAGTCCTGCAATGGTTTTCCGGAAATATCGGCTTCCATCATATCCATCATTTAAACCCCGGGATACCGAATTATCTGCTGGAGAAGTGCTACAGGAAGACTCCCGCGCTGCAGAAGGCACCGGTTTTAACAATCCGCAAAAGCTTCAGGAGCATGATGCTTCACCTATGGGATGAGGAGCAGAAAAAACTAATAAGTTTCAGGCAATTAAAACACCGGGGCATATAAAGAAAAAGCCCTGATGGCATCCAGGGCTTTTAAGTGCTCCGCGAGCAGGGCTCGAACCTGCAACCCTTCGGTTAACAGCCGAATGCTCTGCCATTGAGCTATCGCGGAGTGTAAAATCAAACTTTTTGTCTTATGCTGATCAAAAATTTGAGTTATAAAAATATGCAATTAATCGTTACTTGTCAAGCGATAAAAGGATTAATTTTTTAATTATTCTCCATTTCCTTCAGCTAAATCTAAATTAATTATTTTTTTATTTAGAATCTATTGCAAAAATTTTTTGCCATGGGATCTTTACACCTATGCACCCATTAGCCCTAAACAAATCTTTGAATTTTCTTCCGTATTACTTCAAAAAATAATTGACAAAACTTAATATTTTAATTAAAATTACATTCAGGAAAATATTTTTTAGCAACAAACAGAGGAGATACTGTGGACGATTCTGGCGGTGATAAGCGTTGCTTATTTTGCTCGAAGAATTTATCCCGATATTCCAGGGAAGTACCATCTCCGGGTTTGAGGCTGATCTTTTTATGAACTCCCTTTTTTAATCCCCCGGATAGTGCTTCCAGCGAATTTGTAAAAATTGTATCTATCAAAATTTCGGACCAGGATTAAGATATCTCTTTTTCCAATTCCAATTTTTACAAGTATAACATCTCTTCTGTCTAAGCGTTTTGCTTAAAAAAGACACTTTGGAGACCTGTTTTTTCAAGTGCCTTTTTCTTGCTGCTATCGGTTTTGTGATTCAGCCCGGAATCGGTCTGTCAATGCCATAGATTAAATGACAAGGTTTTATTTCTTAACGCTTAATTTCTCTCTCAAGGGGAGGTTAAAATGCAGTTTATTAGCTTTGATTTCAGCAGAATACTAGACATTAATATCTTTTCTCATGATTACCAGATCATTGGTAAACTTAAGGATGTGGCGGTTACTAACGACGTCAGAAATCCTCTCGTGAGAGCCGCTAAGGTGAAAACCAAGGACGGAATAAAATTTATTAGCTGGGACTATATTACCCTTACCAAACAACACGGACAGTACCACCTTTCTTGCTCTAAACTTGAGGAAATCCCCGTCGAGGACCTCATTATGCTCAATAAACAGGTCATGGATAAACAGATCATCGACGTTAACGGCCGCAAGGTTGTCCGCGTTAATGACATTAGACTTGCCCTGCTTTCTGCCGGTATGTTCGTCGTCGCCGTCGATATCGGTACCGAGGGGCTTCTTAGACGCCTCGGAATCGCAAAACCGATTCTGAAACTCGGCATTAAAGTCCCCTCTAAACTCATTCTTTGGAATGACGTTGAAACTGTGTTCTCGGGAAGTGAAAATATCGTCCTTTCAAAGACATATAACAAGCTTTCCACTCTGCACCCGTCTGACCTGGCAGATATTATTGAGGACTTTGACACGAAGACCGGTATGACCATCTTCGCTCACCTCGATACGGCCCGCGGCGCCGACGTTTTGGAGGAAATGGAAGAGGAAACTCAGGTTAAAGTGCTCGAAAACCTTTCGGCCGATAAGGCCGCCGATATCCTCGAAGAAATGCCCGCCGATGAGGTGGCCGATATTCTCGACGGCATGGACAAGGAAAGAGTAGAAGAACTCCTCAACAATATGGAAAAGGAAGCTTCCGATGAGGTTAGGGAACTCATGGAGTACGACGAAAAGTCCGTCGGAAGCCTTATGAGTACAGAGTTTGTTGCCTTCAGAAGCGATGCCAGCGTCGAACAGGTTATCAATAACATCAGAGAACAGAAACCCGAAGAGGGAACAACAAGCTATATCTACATCACAAACCAGAAAAATAAGCTTATAGGAAAGGTTTCCTTGAGGGATCTTGTTATTTCCGAGCCCAACGTTACACTCAAAAGCATTATGCACAAGGATATAATATTCATGTATGATAATGATGAAATTGAAGAACTCATCAAAATCGTCACAAAATACAATCTCTTTGCAATTCCTATCGTGGACAAGGAAATGAACCTGGTAGGAAACGTCGTCATAAACGATATTATGTACGAAATCCTGAAGGAAAGATAATAGCCCTCCTGGCTCAAAACCCCACAAAGGATTGCTGATTTTTGTAAGTAAAATTAAATATTTTTTTGGCTGAATAAGGCGGAACTCCCCCCCCACGGGCTTGTCCGCACTTTTCAAAGATGGAGGAGAAAGGTTCTGGCTTTAGATAAAAACGGAAAGAAAAAAGGGTGGATTTCTACACTCCTGGTATTCCTAAGCATACTGGGACCCGGTATAATAACCGGGAGTGTTGATAATGATGCCGGAGGAATTACAACTTACTCGGTTGCCGGCGCCATGTATGGTTACAGGCTCCTGTGGACTTTAATTCCCGCCTTTATAGTCCTGCTGGTGGTCCAGGAAATGAATGCAAGGATGGGTATCGTAACCGGCAAAGGACTGGCCGATTTGATAAGAGAGAACTTCGGCGTTAAAGTTACATTTTTTATTTTCCTCGGGCTCATTGTAGCCGATATAGGAAACACAACAACTGAATTTGCCGGCGTTGCAGGAAGCCTTCAGATCTTCGGGGTCAGCAAATACATTTCCGTGCCGGTTTCGGCACTTTTGGTCTGGTTCTTTGTGGTCCATGGCACCTACAAATCCGCCGAGAAAATATTCCTCGTTTTCAGCGTTTTCCTCCTTTCATATGTGGTCTCCGCCGTACTGGCAAAGCCCGATTGGGCCGCAATCGGCACAGCCGTGGCAAAACCCTCATTTGAGTGGGATACCCGCTTCATCGGAATGGTCATCGGTATCGTCGGCACCACTATTGCCCCGTGGATGCAGTTCTACATGCAGTCGGCTGTAATTGAAAAGGGAATCAAGCTCGATGAGTATAAGTACGAACTCTGGGACGTTGTTATAGGCTGCGTTGCAACAGTAGCTGTTGCGTTTTTCATCATTGTTGCCTGCGGCGCCACACTGCACCAGAGAGGCATTCAGATTAACGACGCCAAAGACGCCGCAGAAGCCCTGGCCCCCTTGGCCGGAGCCTTTGCAAGCCAGCTCTTTGCTTTCGGACTCTTCATTGCCTCCATTTTTGCGGCTACAATTCTGCCACTTGCAACCGCATTTTATATCTGCGAGGCGTTCGGCTTTGAGGCGGGCATAGATAAAAAACCACGCGAAGCCCCTGAATTCTATACCTTCTTTACCTCGATTATAATAATATCGGTGCTCATAATACTTATTCCCGGAGCTCCCTTAATTGAAATCACAATCTGGACACAGGTGATAAACGGTATTCTTCTGCCCGTGGTCCTCATCTCAATGATGATAATTGTGAATAAGAAAGAAATCATGGGTGCGCTTACTAATACCCCGGTTAAAAATCTAATCGGTTGGTCAACCATAACCATACTGGTGATTTTAACAGTTATTCTCACACTCGAACCGATCGTAAATTTCTAGAAAACAGGAGTTTTAACCCTGCCGGAAGTAATTACCGGCAGGGTTTTTCTTAATCGCCTCTACCCCGCCTGAAATTTTCCCGAAACTTGGAAAAAATCCCTGGGCATGGCCCTTTCCATGCAAAATTCCGCCCCATTTCCCCGGTTTTCACATGTTTAATTTCTAAACACATTCCTAAGACCCGCAAATACCTAAATGCTTAGATTTTCAACACTTGACTGTTTACATTTTATACAATTTTTCCCGAAATAAATCAGGTTTTTACTAATTTTGGGAATAACCGGACCATGAGTATTTAAAATTTCAACAGTTTCCCAATTGGGGCACTGGTATGCAATTTGCGGAGGTAAGGCGACCATAGAAGCTATTATAAATAGCATGGAAGAGGGCTCAGAAAGCATCTCATCCAGTATAACATGCGCATGGTTATTTCTTTAATCTAATTGGAGGTTCGTTTTATGAAAAGATCGATACTCTTATGTACGATCGTACTGCTGGCAAGCATCCTTACAATGGATAGCTTCGCTCAGACAGTAAAGATTAAAAGATACGCAATGTCCACTACGGAGCTGGGGACCGCTCCTGCAGGTACATTTCGTGTCTACGGCGGTCTTCGCACCGTCGCTAAAGGTCAGACAATTTACTTAAAGGCCGACACTACAGGCACAGTTGCTTCAGTTGCATGGTCTTTTGTTGAAAAACCACAGGGTTCAAATGCTGCCTTTACATCCACAGCCGGCAAACCGACCACCTTTGCTCCTGATTTGACAGGCCGTTATATCATTAAGGTTGAAGGCGCCGGAAAATCAGATCTCGATACTTTCTTTGTCAGCACTTACCTCGGCACATTCTACACCAGGCCCATGAACGACGGTTCAGGCAACGTTGAAGTTGGCTGCGGCGTCTGCCATAAGGATAAATACGACAACTGGCAGAAGACAGGTCATGCTATGCATTTCAAATGGGGCGTTTCCGGTATGCTGGAATCTGAAGGCGGCAGAGGTTCTTACGGACCTGGCTGCGTAAAGTGCCACACTACTGGATGGGATCAGACACTTGATAACGGTAACTACGGTTACGTTGCAAAGCAGAACGGTTTCGATACATTATGGTATAAGGGTAAGGATTTTACAAAGAACGGTTCTTCTTACCTCATCAATTCCGGCAGCACATATGCATGGAGCTTACTGCAGCATATGGATTCAACCACTACCGGAGCTAAGATGGAAGGTCTTGCTTCTATCGGCTGCGAATGGTGCCATGGACCTGGAAAGGACCATAACGGCAACAAGACCAAGATTTCCAAATCCTTTGGTGCAGGCCTCTGCTTACAGTGCCATGATGCTATGCCTCATCACTCAATCGGAAATGCTTACAACCCTTCAGCTCATGCTATGTGGCCTGATGGAGAACACACAGCCCGCACAGCCTGCTACCCCTGCCACAGCGGTCTTGCTTTCCAGAAATGGGTTGATGCCGGCAAACCTGCTCAGATGACTACTACTAACATCTACAGCACCAACGGTGTTGAAGAAGGTGACGTTGCTTTATCTTGCACTGCCTGCCACGATCCTCACGGAAACGGCAACCCGAAACAGCTCCGTACCATGTCATTTACCAGCCTCAGAAACGGATTTGCTGTTAACAATACCGGTAAGGGCGCTATCTGTATGAACTGCCATAACTCACGCTATGACGTCGCAAAGAAAGTTACCAACACTGCTCCTTACTTTGGATTTGCTGATCATTATGGACCTCATTCTAACCCGCAGGCTGATATGTTCTACGGACAGAATGCTTATCAGTATGGCAAAACATTCGACAACTACACCACACACGCTTTCATGGATGATGCATGCGTTACCTGCCACATGCAGGATCGTGATGGACTGCCGAACCATGAATGGTCAATGACTGAAGAAGTCAACGGCGTTGAGAAAGACAGAGTTGAAGTATGCCAGAGATGCCATGGCTCTTCTGTTACCTCTTTCGGCGATATCAAGGGCGTGGATTATGATGGCAACGGTAAAGTTGAAGGCGTTAAGACTGAAGTTGCCAACCTGATGGCAAAACTTAAGTCAAAACTGCCTATCGACGTTACAACTGGTGACGTTACTGGCGCTATGAAGGATTCTCTCTTAGTAAAGGGGAACAAGAAACTTGTTGCTGCTATCTACAACTACCTCTTCGTTAAGAGCGATGCTTCACAGGGTATGCACAATGCTAAATACACTGTTGCATTACTCCAGGCTTCTTTAGCTGATTTGGCTGGTACCGGCGTTGCAGTAAAGAACAACGAAATACCAAAGTCATTCGACTTAAGCCAGAACTATCCTAACCCATTCAACCCTTCAACACAGATTGCATTCAGCGTTCCTTCTGCAGCCCGTGTTCAGTTGAATGTTTACAACATCGTAGGCCAGTTGGTTGCTACACTGGTTAACGGTGAATTCGTTCCCGGCAACTATACAGCTACATGGAACGGAAGAGACATGAGCGGTTCAATGGCTGCCAGCGGTATCTATCTCTACCGCATCGAAGGCGTTGGCCAGAACGGTCAGAACTTCAATATGACTAAGAAGATGGTTCTTACCAAGTAAGAATTTCTTTGAAGTGTTTTCTTTAGCCGGTCTGAAAAGACCGGCTTTTTTGTTTTAAAATAAAACCCTCAT
>JBLMYS010000061.1:0-22568 GCA_050258415.1 Acidobacteriota bacterium
TCTGCCGCCAAGAATTGTATTTATTACCTCCACGGCCACGTAGTCGGGGTTACTCTGCTTTATGCCGTAGCTGCCGATGAGAAAAGTTGTTTCAGTTGCGTCATCCTTGTTTACAAGAAGAATCCTGCTTGAGCTAAGTTTTCCTTCGGGCGTCATGCTTCCTCCCGCGGAAATATCCTTCTTTTTCCAGTCCGAAAAGAGGCTGCTTATATAGCTTTTCATTTCGGAAGTCCTGAAATCCCCGACTAAAGCTATCGCCGAACCGTTCGGTATGTAATTTTTATCGTAAAAGTTCTTAAGGTCCTCTAAATTGATGGATGAAACAGAGGTAACGGTTCCCGTAACAGGGCTTCCGTAAGGGGTATTCCCGTAGAGGAACCTGTCAAAATATCCTTTAATTACCCTGCGCGGACTTTCCTTTGCCTGCTTTAATTCCAGAAGAGCCCTCTGTTTTCTTTTTTCAAACTCTGTCTTATCGAATGTCGGGTTTACGATCATTTCCTTTATGATTGGCAGAATGTTATCCCGGTCTTTTGAAGCAAAAGAGGCGCTGATTCTGGCTGATTCATTAATTGCACGTGAGGAAAAGCTGGCTCCGTAGAAGTCGAATGTCTCCTCTATCTTGTCTTTTGAATAGCTCTTTGTTCCAAAGTGCAGAGCTTCAGCCGTAAAGAAGGCCACGCCGGCTTTATCGCCGTCATGAATTGAGCCTCCGGGCGTGGCAAGCGACAAGTATATTAATGGCACCTCGTGCTGTTCCATCAGATAGACTGTAAGTCCATTGTCGAGGGTAAACTTCTCATACTGAGGAAGCTTATAACTGCTTTCCATAGTCTTCCCGTTCATGGCAAAGAGGTTTTGGGTCAGAAAAGTTAAGAACAGGAAAAATACGGGTAGAATTTTAAGAGTTTTCATTGCTTATTCTCCTTTTCAGGCTGAAGGAAACCTACGGTTCTGTTTGTTGAACTGAAATACTTTTTGGCTACGCGCTTTATATCTTCATTTGAAACTTTTTTATAGTCATCAGGAGCGCTGAAGAGTTTGGCGTAACTTCCAAAGAAAAGTTCATAGGTTCCAATGCTGTTTGCCTTTCCGTTTATTGTTTCCATGCTGTGGTAGAATTCCATGAGCTTCTGGTTCTTGGCCTTCTGAAGCTCAGAGTCTGTTACACCATCTTTTGATATCTTATCCAGTTCTGAGTATATAGCTTCTTCAAGCGTTTCAGCCTTTATGTTATCTGATGCAACTGCATAGATAAATATTAAAAAGGGATCGAATGCCTGGGGAATGTAAGAAACAACTTCTGTTGCAAGCTGCTTTTTATCAACCAGGGCGTTATAAAGCCTCGAACTCTTCCCTTCAGAGAGTATTGAATTAAGGAGGTCCAGAGCATAGTAGTCATTAGAGCCCGTTTGGGGCACATGGTAGGCGACCATTACGTTGGGTGTTGATACGGCCTTATAAACGGTAAGTCTTCTTTCTCCCAGCTGTTCAGGTTCAACAGTATGGATCTTACGCGGAGGATCCTGTGCCGGTATAGGTTCAAAATATTTTTGTGCAAGCAGTTGCACCTCCTCGGGCCTTACGTCGCCCGTGATAACAGCAACGCAGTTATTTGGGGCGTAATAAGTCTTAAAATAGTTCTGGAGATCTTTTTTGGACCAGTTCTTTATATCCGACTCATAGCCGATAACAGGCCAGTGGTAAGGATGGGCCATCATTGCGACGCCGAGCAAAGGCTGGTTCAGGAACTCAAAATTGCTGTTTTCAAGCCCCGTACTTCTTTCAGAGAGGATAACTCCCCTTTCGCTTTCAACCAGCTTGTCGTTAAAATTCAGGTTTTCAATTCTGTCACTCTCCAGGTCAAATATCGTCTCCAATGCATTGGATGGAAACCAGTCGGTATAAACGGTGACGTTTTCGGTTGTATAGGCATTGTTTGCCCCGCCGTTAAATTCCATTACCTGGTCGAAGATTTTGGGACCGTATTTTTTGGCTCCGTTAAACATCATATGTTCAAAAAAATGGGATATACCGGTAATGCCCGGGTATTCATTTCTTGATCCCACACGCCAGAACAGGTACATATTTGCGTTCGGGATCGAGTGGTCCTCAACGACAATTATTTTCATGCCGTTTTTGAGTGTAAATGTTTTTATATCCTCAAGCTTTGTCTGGGCAAATGACGTGGCAGAAAAAAGCAGAAGCAGGATTAGTATCCGCATATAAATTTCCTCCATAGTTCTTAGCTATAAACCGGAAATGAAGATAGGGATAAATTAGAAAAAGTTCTACAGCTTTTTTATTTGCGGGCTTTTCAGGCGGGGATGAAAAACGATATTTGGGCATGAAGATTGGAGCGGGCTTTTACGGGCCCGCTCTAAAAGTAATGATTATTTTACTCGTTCTCTACATTATCATGGCCTTCAAATGGATTCGGCTCAGAGTCTTTTCTTTCCTGCTGTTTTTCATTATACTCTTCCAGCCCGCTTCCTGATTTCTTTTCATCTTTTACACGTCTTTTATGGCCGTATCCGGTCACTTCATTTTCACCTTCGAATTCTTCGGGTTTTGTATCAGGCCTTCGTCCGCCCTGATCACTATCGCCATGGTCATTTACATAATTATTGTCGTTTTCCATCTCTATTTCCTTTATAAATAATTCTTAACTTCAGCGGTTATTCTCCTTAAAAAGTTTAATTCCCTGCCTGACCAGTTTAAGTGCCTGTTTAGGGCCGTACTGCCCCAGGGGTTTGAACTCCCGTCCCTTGTACCTGTTATATGTCTCGAAGAAGAACTGAATTTCCTCAAGGGTGCTTTTATTCAGCTGCTGGAGGCTCTTTATGTCGTTATAGATGTGTGACTTTGCGAATACTCCTATAAGGCGGTCGTTACGTTCAAATTTTCCCTTCTTCTCAGACTGCTTTGCCTCTATGACGCCAATGAGCCTGGTGGGGACAAGGCAGCCTGTATAGACTGACTGGTCCATGAGAACAAGTATATCCACGGGGTCGCCATCCTGGCCCTCGGTGGACGGGATAAAGCCGAAATCAAATGGGAAGCTGGCTCCGGCCTGAAGCGATGCATCGAGCTTAAAGATGTCCACAGATGGAGTATACTTATATTTATTCCTGCTCCCTTTCGGGGTTTCAATAATCACATTCAGGTTGTCTGAGTCTTCCTCAAAGGTTTCCATAAAAAGAAGCGACCTGTATTTTGGTATTTCAGCCATAAAACACCTCTAAAACAGCTTAATAAATCGCTTAGACAGAGAATCTATCCATATTAATTCATTTAACGAATAATAAGGCTGAAAAACAATGCAATCAGTTACCCGTATAAAGAACACCAAAAGATGGGAAATCTTCAAAACAATTTGTTATATTGTTTAAAATTTAAAAGGATTTAAGATGGCGGAAAAAAAACAAAGTGCGGCAATCTTGGGCGGCGGCAATATAGGCTCTGCAATTGCAAACGGACTCGTTAAGTCTGGAGCCTTTAAGGCAGGCGACATTACTGTAACAAGGCGCAATAAAGAGCACCTGAAAGCTTTTGAAGAGATGGGCTTTAAGACAGAGACAAGCAACACCTCAGCCGTCAAAAATAGCAACATCATTATTATTGCAGTAACACCACAGCAGCTAGACGGACTTCTAATGGAAATAAAGGATTCCCTCGATGAAAAAAGACACACCGTAATATCTATAGTTTCAGGGGCATCCATAAAGGAGATAAGACGGAAAATAGAGAATGACAGTATCCCGGTCTTGAGAGCCATGCCAAATACCGCAATAGCAATAAGAGAATCGATGACGTGCATTTGTGCCGACGAGGCAGGTGCTTCAGGATTTGAACTTACAAAAAGGATATTTGAATCGGTAGGCAAAGTGCTCATAATAGATGAAGCCCTCATGGTTCCTGCAACCGCACTCTGCGCCTGTGGAATAGCATTTTTTTTAAGGGCCATACGCGCGGCCTCACAGGGCGGCATTGAAATAGGCTTTCATGCCGAAGACGCCCTTTTAATGGCAGCCCAGACGGCCAAAGGTGCCGCATCACTTCTTGTGGATATGGGCAGCCACCCTGAAAAGGAGGTGGACAAAGTCACAACTCCACAGGGATGCACAATTGCCGGATTAAACCAGATGGAGCACCACGGATTCAGCTCAGCACTTATTAAAGGAATTACCTCATCGGCCGAAAAAGCGGCAAAGCTGTATTCCAAATAAATCCATATTTAAAAGTTATAAGACGGGATACTTCCGGAAGAAAGTTAGGATTATTACATATATGAGAGGAAAGATTTCCTGAGGCTCATAGTCTCCATAATTTCTACGGCACTTTCAACCTCGGTTAAACTCCCGATCACAAAGTCTGCCATGGAATAGTCATCCGGAAGTTTCCAGGCTCTGCCTCTAAGCCATATGGTCTTATAGCCCAGGCTCTTCGAGGGTACGATATCATTCTCATATGAGTCCCCTACCATAATGAGATCTTCAGGCTTAAGGGCAATTTTATGGAGCAACTGATGGTAAAACCTGCTGTCGGGTTTTCTTAAGCCAGCCAGCTCAGAGTCCATTACAAGAGAGAAGAGTTCATGTATTCCGAGATCCTTAAGTACCTGAACAAGGTTGCCGTAAAAGTTTGAAATCATGCCGAGCGTATACTTCTCTGAAAGATGCCGGAGCGTGTCGTGTATAAGGCCGATATTGTTTTTCACTTCTTTATAGCACTTGATTGAAAGATCATCTGCTATTTGCGGCAGTTTGTCGTAGAACCTGCAGTTATAATCCTCTACGAGATGTTTCAGCTGGAAGGAAATCTGTCTGTTGAGAGTTTCCAGAAATCCGGTATTTTCCATAAGTTTTCCCGCCATATCCCGTTCAGCCATTACGTAAGCATTTCTGAAGACTTTCTCCGGAATTACGATCCCCGAGCTCCGGTAGACGTCAAGGAACTTTACGCTCCAGTGAATACCGTCTGTATCTATTGTGCCGCCAAAATCAAAAATTATTGCTTTCATTAGTAATCCCGCTTTTTCGCATAAATAAGGCATTCTCTTTTTTTAAGCTTCTGTTATTGAACTGTATGAGGAGCATACCAATTCCAATCCAGAATAATTCCCTAATACGGTTGACAAGAGCTATATAGATTCCGACCGTAGCATCAGGGATGAATGCTTTCAGGGTAACATAAAGGCTCCCCTCCCTTGTTCCAAACTCCATCGGCATAAAGAATAAAATATTCAAAAATAAGGATGACGCCCCATGTATATATAGTGCCTGGAAAACGGAGATGTCTATACCGAGTGACCGGAAGACAAAAAAGAACTCCATTGCGGCCAGAACACGGGCAAAGAATTCCATACCAAGGACAGTGTAAAAGGTCCTCTTCTGGTTGAAGTAGAAGTCCTTAATCTGACCGTCAATTTCAACTATATTACTTTTATTTTTTTCCAGCTTTCTATTCAGAAATTTCAAAAATCTTAAGCGCATTATAATTTTCGATAGCGCCTCATAAATCCCCAGCTTATGCCTGGAGAAAACAAAAGCCAGCATCAGGAAGATAACCAGAAATAATATAACCAATGCAACAGCAAATTTTAGTGATACAGGTATCACAAAAAACGTCACCGGTATAACTGCCAGCCAGAAGATTAGGTGCGATATAATATGCAGCATTCTGTAAAGAGTAACCGAGGAGACGGATTTATTTATTCCGGTAAAGTCCTTCAGGGCATAGACTCTGTAAGGTTCCCCCCCGAGGTTTACAAACGGGGTAAGGTAATTTATGGCAAAGCCGCCCAGGCTTATACCGAATATCCTCCAGAAGGCAACTTTCCTTTTGTCTTCTCCCAGTATGATGTACCACCCCAGGGCATTAATGAGATAGACGAGTCCCCAGACAGCAATTATGGGCAGAAACCACCAGCCTGTCTTTCTTATATTGATAATTATTTTATCAAGACCAAAGTCCCAGATAAGAATGACAAATACGGCAATCCCCACTACATACAATATGGGAAATAGCTTCTTCCTCATTAAACAATAACTGTTTGGTTTAAATCGGCTGCCCTGTAGCATGAATGCAAAAGCCTGATGCTTTTGTAGGCTTCATCCAGGTTGCAATTATCCTTGATGCCTGAGGTAACCTGTAGCAGAAAATCGTTTATTAAAGAAACGTACAAGGCGACATAGTTTTTTTTATCAGAAGCATCAGGAACAGGAATTTTCCTGATTCCCTCGGTAGTATGTTTAATCAGTTCAGTGCCGTTATATACAAGACTCATCCTGTCGTTTACAAGGCTGGCACTGTTGGCCCTTCTATTGGCTCCCCAGGTAAGGTTCAACTGAGCAATGCCCTGGTCAAATTCCAGAAGCACGAACGCCGTGTCTTCGACGCTGTAATCGGTGTGAGAGATACAAAATGTTCTTGCTGTAACGCTTCTTGCCTCGCCCAGCATCCAAAGGGCAAGATAGAGGTAATGCACACCGGTATCGGACAAAATGCCGCCCCCGCTCATCTGCGGATTTGTGCGCCACCTGGTGCCCGCAGATGCTATGCCTTTATCCGCCTCCGTTCTGAAGACGTTAAACTGAAGGATCGTTTTCTGCGGCGAATCTTCTGAAACCTCATTCCTGAATGCCCTCCAGAGGGGGGAATACTTGTACTGATGGACAGGCATAAAGACCTTCGGATATCCTGCGATTACAGGATATAGCCTTTCGGCATCATAGCGGCTAAGAACAAAAGGCTTTTCGCAAAGGATATGTATCCCTCTTCTTATCCCCTCTTCAATCAGAGGTGCGTGTGTTCCGGGCGGAGAGCAGATATCAATGAAATCCACATCTTCCTTACTGAACATTTCATCAGCTGAGGCGTAATATCTAAGACCCGGATATTTTGCGCTCGCAAGCCTTAGAGTCTCCGCGTTAGCGTCCACGGCTGCAATAATTTCAGCATCAGAGGCTATCTTTCCGTCAAGAAATGCCGGCAGATGCCCCTCCTGTGCAATTTTTCCTATTCCTATTATTGCCCCTTTCAGCAAATTATTTCTCCACTTTTATTTTAGCTGCCTTATACGTCTCGACCATCATAAGAAGTTTCTTATTAATTTTCTCCTGCCTGATTGTAACCCAGGCAAGGAGAATGTTAAGAAGCGTCAGTTCAAGAAGAAAGTAGTAAATGGGCCTGTCCAGGAGCACCACAATAAAAAGCCAGAAAAGCCTGGTATTGGTTGTAAGTATATTGTAATACTTAAGCATCGGTTTATTATACTGCTTATAGACTTTCTTAAACTCATCCGGAACATTGTTCTTAAATATTTCAGCGCTGCGGCTGAAGAGCTTCTGGAAGTTTTTGGACAGGCTTTCCTGCTGGCGCGTATAGTTGACATAAAACATCATTAGGAACTTGCCCGGGAAGTCATGCCTCCAGCTTAAGTCCTTAAATCTTTTTACCACATCCTTATGTTTGTCGAGCTCTCCTTTTTTTACCGAGATTACAAAGTGAAGATACCCGTTGCGGTAATAGTCGGCCATTGCGCTCTGATACGAGTGGCAGATACCCGAGATGACGGCCAGAAGAAAAATCCACCACGTTCCACCGGAATAAATTATTCTTAGGCACAGGTGTATATAAATGCTTAAGAATACAGTATTGCCTGCAAAGCCGTCAAAGATTCTCCCGTACTTTGTCCGGAAGCCCGAAAGCCTTGCAAGCTGTCCGTCGGCACTGTCAAAGGCTTCGTTAAGGATTATAAGAAGAATACCGTAGAGGTTTAGTTTTACGTCATTATAGAACAGGAGGTGCCCACCGGTAACTCCTATCAGCATTCCGAAAGTAGTAATAGCATTGGGCCTTATACCGAGTTTCCAGCAGGCCTGGGCTATAAGAAAACCGAAAGGGCGGTAAAAATAAACATCCAGGAATTCTTCCACATCCCTTGTTTTATAAGACAATTCTATCTGCGACATCCTTAAAGGCTTCCTCCATTATTTCGATTCCTTCCTCAGCTATTTCTTCAGTAATTATGAGTGGCGGATTGATCCTGATATCAGGATTGTAGCCCATAACGACCAGGCCACGTTTAAGGCATTCCTGAAAGATCATCTGAGTATATTTTTTCTCTAGTTTTTCCTTTGATCCGGGAGACTTGACGAGCTCCATGCCAATCATGAGTCCGCGTCCGCGCACCTCGCCAACGAAGGGGAACTTGTCCTTGAAGGTCTTCAGCCTTTCAAGCATGAAGTTTCCGACTCTCGCGGAATTTCCGACCAGGTCATCCTCAATTATAGTTTTTAGAGTGGCCAGTGCTGCGGCCGAGGCCAGCGGGTTGCCGCCATAGCTCGATGAGCTTCCCGATGGGTTGGCAAAAGGCTTTGAGAAAATTATCTCCTCTCGCGACATGAGGCCTGTCATCGGAAATCCACCGCCGAAACCCTTGCCTACCGTAATTATGTCGGGCACAATGTTATCGTGCTGGCAGCCGAACATTTTGCCTGTTCTCCCGAAACCTGTAATCATTTCATCGACAATCAGAAGGGCTTTAATCTCATCTGCAAGCTCTCTTAATTTTGTAAGGAAGCCTTCCGGAGGAACAACGTTTCCAGCTGTCCCCTGAATGGGCTCCACTACAATCGCAGCGATGTCGTTTGTGGTTTCGTACCTGATTTTTTTCTTCATGAAGTCCACGCACGCAAAGCTGCATTCAGGATAGTTCCGTTCGAAGGGACAATGCCTGCAGTTTGCATATGGCGTCAGGTACCTGCCGAATGGAAGGGGCCCAAGCCCATGCTTGAAGTTATCCCCCAAAAGTCCGAGAACTCCAAGCGTCTTGCCGTGGAATCCTTCCCAGAAGCCTATAAATTCTGATTTGCCGGTGTAAGATTTTGCGAGCCTCAGGGCTGCCTCAACAGCCTCGGCCCCGCTTGAATAGTACTGAGTGCGCTTCAGGTCGCCAACGGCCACTTCGGAAAGGAGACTTGAAAGCTCTGCCCTGTTTCTGGAGGTAAAACTTCCCACATGTATCTTTGAGACCTGTTCCTGCATCATTTTTACATATTTGGGATGGTTATAGCCCAGGCTTGCCACACCGACTCCTGCAAAGAAATCGATATATCTGTTGCCGTCTACATCCTCAATTAGTGCACCTTCCCCTTTTTCCACTGCAATTTGGGAAGAAGTGGCAATGGTTTGGATGCCCGGGGAGATAAACTTTTGTTCGAGCTCAAAGAGTTCCTTGGATTTAGGTCCAGGCACCTGTGTCTTCATAGAAGCGTATTTGGGTTTAAAGTCTGCTGTTAACAAATTCCCTCCCTTTAGCTAGTAGTAGGTTTGAAATATGGTAGCCGGCTTCCTGCCTGATCGGGGCAAAGCTGGGCCAGTCATTAATATCTATGATTATTATGGAGCCGTCACTTGTAATTATAGCATCCCCGCCGTAGACATAGAGTCCAAGAATTTCTGCCGATGACTCCGAGAGCTGCCGGAGTGATTTTTCATCAAAGCATATATTGAAGTTGTTGGCAAGGTAATACCAGTAAAAAAATCCCGTTTCCCTGACCGAGTAAAATTTCACCGTATCGCCCTGTATGTGCTCCTGTAGAATAACCCTGTGGATCTTGCGGCTGTGGAATTCCTCCAGTATAGATGTGATTTCCTCCCGGTCTGCCGCTACAGAAATCACATCCTCTTTCCTTACGGCATGTACGTCCCCTCTTTTTATCCATAGCCTTTCCGAAGAAAATTCATTTATCTGGCCGTTGAGGCTGATATCGGTGGAAGTAAGAATACTTTTGGGAGTGGGTATTCCACCGCTTGAGAGCATCCTGAGCATATTGAAGCGGTAGCAGGAGTATACGCTCCCCGGAGAATTAATGATAAGGGAACCTCCCTCTGAAATCCTGAAGAGTTCCTGGATCCCCTTTGGTCCCTGAACCATTGAAAAAATGAGGTCCTCTTTTATGATATCCGGACTAATTGTGTCTTCATCATATAATGTAACTTCTGCTCCCAGTTTTCTTAAATTTTCAGCTGTGCAATTAATTATTGCCAGATCATTAACTTCATGATTCGGAGAAAATTCTGTTTTCCGCCGGATGCCTGCAAACTTTAACTTCATATCCTGGCTCCATCGTTTAGGAAGGTGTTTCTAAGAACAAAGGTCAGGCTTTGTGCCTATTAAATTATATACCCATTTTTTGCTACTATTTCAATAGTATATATTCTGTATCTGAATCATATTCTTTAAGTGCCCAGGGACATCAGGAATTCCCCGGCAGCTTTTATGTCGCTCAGATGGTCAATATCTATTATTTTGGAGAAAGGATATCCTTTTAGTTTATAGCCGCTACTAAGAAGAAGCCTGAGAAAGTTTCTGAGACGGGAGATTTTAAGCTCATGGGCTTTATTGATCATCTCAAAAATTCCAGGAGAGAAGTAGTATATTCCGCCTGTAGCCCATTTATAACCCTCCTTGCTGTCGCTGAAAGAAGTAATGTCACAATCCCCCTCCATTTCAACGCATAATGGCTTTTCATCGTCAATGTATTGTGTAACAGCAAGCACCCCCTGGCAGCTCTGGCTCTCATTAGCTGAAGAGTCTTTTACTGAAGAGTCTTTTACTGAAGAGTCTTTTATTGAGGATACATATTTTGAAAATTCCGAAGCATCGAAAACTGAATCACAGGTTGTAAGGAGAAATGGCTCCTCAGAAAGATAGTGAGCCAGGCTAAAGAGGCTGTGCATGGAGCTTTCAGTGGTCCTAATGACAAGTTTAACCGGAACCTGAAAGTCCCCTTTGAGGAAGAAATCCCTTAAAGCCTGTTCTTCTTCATTTATTATGCAGTATATTGAGCTTACACCGTTTGATACAGAAAGTCTTATTATTCTTTCAATTATCGTCTCTCCATTAATGCTTATCATTGCCTTCGGGATCTTTAAGCCCTCGGCCTTCAGGCGCGAACTCTCGCCAGCAGCCAGTATTGCCAGGTTCATTTTTGCCTCTCAAAAAGTCTTACATCTTTAGCTATACAATAAGATAATATAATCTTTGAAAAATTCTTCCCGGATAAATTGCTCCATGTCATAACTTACCATATAAAGTAAAAACAGCACCTTTCTTCCCGCTCAAAGGAGAGATGTTTTATAGTAAGAATTCCTTCGTTGACATTCAGCCGGTAAATCTTTACAAATAAATACGAGCCTTTTTCTTTGGGAAAATCCGGTTTATGAAAAGATGAACAACAATTATGACGTGATTATAATAGGAGGAGGACCTGCCGGGCTAAGTGCAGCAATTGTCCTTGGGCGAAGCCGAAGGCGCGTTCTTATCCTGGACAGCGGAAAGCCGAGGAATATAAAAGCCAAATTCATGCACGGATACCTCACGCGTGACGGAATCAAACCTCTTGAATTCCTGCGCCTTGGAAGTGAAGAACTCAAACAGTACGAAATAGATAAACAGCAGATGGAAGTCTCGGAAGTCCTTCCGCTTGGGCATGGCTTTGAAGTAACGGGCTCTGAGGGGGATAAATTTTATTCAAAAAAGATTCTTCTTGCCACAGGGATTAAAGACAATATTCCCGCAATTGAAGGAATTCATGAACTTTACGGCTCCAGCGTCTTTCACTGCCCGTACTGCGACGGCTGGGAGGTCCGGGATAAGAGGCTTGCCGTCTACGCCCGCGGTAAGGCCGCATTTGCACTTTCCATTTCCTTAAAGACCTGGAGCCAGGATGTCATTCTTTGTTCGGACGGACTGGCAAGGCTGACCTCGGAGGACAGAAAAATTCTTGAACTTCACAATATTAAAGTTTATACCCGGGAAATTGCCCGCCTGGAAGGGCGCCACGGGCTCCTGCAAAGGATTGTCTTTAAGAACCGTTCATCAGTCGAACGCGACGTCCTCTTCTTCTCCACCGGGCAGAAACAGAAATCTGACCTTGCCGAGCGCCTCGGATGCCACTTCAACGACAAGGGGTTTATCCCAACAAATAAAAAACAGCAGACAAACATAAAAGGGATCTTTGCAGCAGGAGACATAACAAAGGACGTAAAGTTTGTTGTCGTGGCCGCGGCTGAAGGGGCAAGAGCCGGCGTAGCAATCAATGTTGAGCTTCAGGAGGAGGAAAGGCTGAAACTTTAAGGGTATTCTCCCCTCCCCCCGCTTTAATAACTTTTGGTGAATGGGCCCTTGGCCTGTAAAACCGGACTTTAGGTATTTATTATTAATATTATTATGTTATATTTGCGAATTGGGTTATTCTCACTATCAGCTTAACTGTTTTTCAACAATAATTTGTATTCGGGGGAATTTATGTTCAAGGGAACGGGCACAGCTCTCATTACGCCTTTTGACGAGTCGTTTGAGGTGGATTATACGGCTCTTAAGAGGTTCGTTCGCTTTCAGCTCGAGAGTGGAATCAATTCACTCGTGGTGCTTGGAACAACCGGCGAAGCAGCTACGGTGAGTGATGAGGAAAGAAGAAAAATTATTGAGACGGTTACTCATGAAGTCAGCCACCAGGTGCCCGTTATTATCGGTACCGGGACAAATAATACAATGAAAGTTGTAGAGAATAATAAAATGGCTGAAGAATTGAAAGCCGACGGACTCCTGATAGTAAACCCATACTATAATAAAGGCACACAGCAAAGCCTCGTTGAACATTACAGGTTTATTGCCGAGAGGACCAGGCTCCCTATCATTCTCTACAACGTCCCAGGCAGGACTGCCATGAACGTGCTGCCGGAAACAGTACTTAAGATCCATGAGGCCTGCCCTAATGTTATAGGCGTTAAGGAAGCCAGCGGCGACATTTCACAGATTGCAAGGCTTATGGCTATGAAGCCCAGAGACTTTATAGTCTTCTCAGGAAACGACGACCAGGCAATACCTGTCATGGCTCTCGGGGGCATAGGTGTCATCTCAGTATTCTCAAACGTTTTCCCGAAAGAGATGGTTAGCCTCACCAACGCCATATTAAAAAATGACTGGGATGAGGCGCGCCAGATCAATGGAAAATATCTGAAAATAATGAACGACCTGTTTATTGAAACAAATCCGATTCCTGTAAAGTATGCAGTAAGCCTGCTCGGATACTGTAAGAATGTATTAAGACTACCCTTAACCCGGGCATCGGAGAAGACTTCGGAAATTTTAATGAAGGCTATGAAATTTTAACCTGAATAATGATACTTCAACAGAGGGAAAAATGGGGAATATAAATTATGGTTTAATCGGTGCCTCCGGCAGAATGGGCCTTGAGATTGAAAACGTAATGACAGAAGCCGGAAATAAAGCTGTACTGAAGTATGATAAAAACGGGCTCTGGAAAGATGGGGCTCCAGAAGTCCTTATAGACTTTTCCTCCCCCGATACGCTGGAGAAGACACTGGAGCTGGCGCGTGAGATGAAGACCGCTGTTGTAATTGGAACTACAGGCTACAACGACGAGCAACTAAGCCTCATAAATGAGGTTAGCCAGGATATCCCGATTGTACTAAGCTATAACTATTCAGTCGGCATACAGATGCTCTTAAGGTGTGTGGAATTCTTAAGTGATAACCTGGATGACTGGGACGTCGAGATCTCGGAGACTCACCACCGCTTCAAGAAGGATAAGCCCTCCGGCACGGCCCTCATGATAAGAAATGCCACGGGCAAAAGCGTAAATATCCATTCGCTTAGAATCGGAAACGTCGCAGGTGAACATACAATTACTTTTGGAGGGCTCGGAGAAGTATTGACGCTGACACACAGCGCCACGAGCCGCAGGACTTTTGCCGAAGGAGTCCTTAGGGCGGTAGACTTTATTACACAGAAGAAATTCGGACTTTACAGTTTTAAGGATGTGCTTTTTCAAAACAGCTAGGAAAGACTTCAGAAATGGATTCATACGAAATAATAAATTACATAGCCTCCTCACCAAAAGTAACTCCCCTGAAGGTTTTTCTTTCAGGAGACCTGGAGAAAATTGACTTTACAGGATTTGAGTTCACAGGGGGGAAAGATTTTGGCCTCATGATTTGTGAATACAATGCTTTCGATGAGTTTTATAAGAAGAACAGGGATTTTATTAAAAGCTTTAGAGTTGAAGCCGACAGGAGAAACTCGGCAATTCCTATGGCCAGCCTTACAAAGTATAACGCGCGAATTGAACCCGGAGCTATTATAAGGGACATGGTTGAAATAGGCAATAACTGCGTTATAATGATGGGTGCGGTAATTAATATAGGGGCTGTTATTGGTGAACGCACAATGATAGATATGAATACCGTAATCGGCGGAAGAGCCGTTATTGGCAGTGACTGCCACATTGGAGCCGGTGCCGTAATTGCCGGCGTAATAGAACCCCCTAACGCCAATCCTGTTGTGATCGGCAATAACGTTGTAATAGGAGCAAATGCCGTGGTTTTAGAAGGCATTAAGGTTGGTAACGGAGCCGTAATTGCAGCCGGGTCTGTAGTAATCTCCGACGTCGAGGATAACAGTGTCGTTGCAGGCATCCCGGCAAAAGTAGTTAAGAAGGTGGACGAGAAAACAAGGTCGAAGACTATCTTAATTGATGCCTTAAGAAAGCTCTAGGAAGGAAAATACTTGAATATAACTGTTCAGAAATATGGCGGAAGCTCTGTTGCAAGCGCAGAAAAGATACTGAAGATTGCAGATAAAATTGCCCGGAAGGTTAGCTCCGGCAGCAAGGTAATTTTAGTAGTCAGTGCCATGGGCAAAAGCACAGATAACCTGATCAGACTGGCCCGTGAGGTTACTGCCATTCCCGATCCCAGGGAGCTCGATATGCTATTGACTACAGGCGAGCAGGTCTCGGCAAGCCTGGTGGCCATGGCGCTTCAGAGCAAGGGGATGAAAAGCAAATCCCTGAACGGCTTTCAGGCCGGGATCAAGACTACGGCAAGATACAATGAAGCTAAGATTGTAAGCTTTGACAAAAAGAAGATATTAAAGCTGATGGAGGAACTGGACGCTCTTGTTGTAACCGGGTTCCAGGGAATTACCGAAGAAGGAGAAATAACAACTCTGGGGCGCGGAGGCTCCGATACATCGGCCGTCGCTCTGGCAGCAGCCCTGGGGGTCGACTGCGAGATCTACAGTGACGTGGCAGGAATTTTTACAATTGACCCCAGACTGCATCCGGATGCAAGAAAAATTAAGTATATTTCGTATGACGAAATGCTCGAAATGGCAAGCCTCGGGGCAAAGGTTCTCCACAGCCGCTCTGTGGAGATTGCAAAGAAATTTAATATTAAGATTTATTGCGGATCAACTTTTTCCGATGAGGAGGGAAGTTTTGTGGCAAACGAAAATATAATTATTGAACAGCCTGTAGTTACAGGGTGCAGCCTGATGGAAAACCAGACACAGGTTTTTATAAAACACCTGCCGGTGGACTACTCACTGGTAAGAAGAATATTTGAGAAAGTTGCCCTTGAGGGCCTGAACGTCGATATGATTTCGATTATAAATTCTGAGGCAAACCTGGTGGTTTCATTTACAATTGTTGAAAGCAAGAAAAAGCACCTGCAGGCAGCCTTAAGTAAAGTTCTCTCTGATCTTAAGGACTGGGACGTTGAATACCATACGGGGAATATTAAAGTTTCTATTGTGGGTATAGGAATGCGCTCAGGAATCGGTGTGGCCTCCAGCTTTTTTAAGGCTCTTCAAAACGTGCCCATAAAACTCGTCACCACCTCAGAAATAGCCATCTCAGGCCTTATCGGCGAAGAGTATAAACAGGCTGCTGTTGATGCGCTGGTAAAGGAGTTTAAGTTATAACCTGGCCTCTGTAACCTTAGAGGATAAATATTGAAGGATAAAAAATGTTAACGCCAATTGAAATGCGTCACACCCTGCACGAGAAACCGGAATTGATGTTCAGGGAGTTTGAGACGACAAAGATTCTAAAGAGTAACCTTCAGGAACTCGATAATATTGTCATACATCAGCCGCTTGAAACGGGACTTGTTGTTGAGTACACGGTAAATGATGGAGATTACCTTTTATTCAGGGCTGACATAGACGCTCTTCCAATCAGGGAAGATACCGGTGTGGAATTTCAGTCAAGAAACAATTTCATGCATGCCTGCGGCCACGATGTGCATTCTTCCATTCTCTACGGCTTTATAAGGCATGTTGCTGATGTTAGACCCAAAAGGAACATGATCTTTCTTTTTCAGCCGGGGGAAGAAGGAGGCGGCGGGGCAAAGAAAGTTATTGATTCGGGCATTCTGAGCAGGTTTAATATCAGCAAGGCTTTTGCTCTTCATGTAACCGATGAGTACTCTTTGGGAACAATAGCCTCCACTTCAGGCGTTCTCTTTGCATCGGCCTATGAACTTGACATAATTATTCACGGCAAAAGCGCTCACGTGGCATTCCCCGAAAACGGGATAAATTCCTTTGACGCCCTCAGGATGTTCCTCGATGAAATTCAGAGTGAGCTCAGGCGTTCGGACGAGAAGGTAATCTTCGGCTACGGAAGAGTTGAGTCCGGTACGGCAAGGAACATAATCCCCTCTTTCACCAGGGCCGAGTGCACCATAAGGGCACTTGACAGCAGGAAAAATGAGGAGTTTTTCAGGAAAATTATCTCAACTCTTGAAGAGGTTAAAAAGAAAACAGGCGTAACCTATTCAATTGACGAGGGGTCACTCTACAGCGAAGTTATTGTAGACAGAGAGCTTTTCAATAAACTTTCTGAAAAGCTTTCAAAAAAACATAAATTTATTGATTGCGGATATAAAATGACGGGAGAGGATTTTGGTTTCTTTTCGCACCTCTACCCTTCCTTTATGTTCTGGCTCGGGACATACAGGGATACTAAGTACGGGCTTCATACCCCCAGGTTTCTGCCCGATGATTCTGTAATCGAAACCGGAATTGAAATTCTAAAAGACATATTAAAAGAGGTTTAAGTTGGTAAAAAAAGATAAAATTAATGTTGGTGTTCTTGGTGCTACGGGCAGCGTGGGACAAAAATTCATTCAGCTGCTGGAAAATCATCCTTATTTCAACCTTGTGGAAGTTGCCGCTTCCGACCGCTCGGCGGGGAAAAAATACAAGGACGCGGTAAACTGGATACTCCCGAGCCCGATACCCGAGGGCGTTGCGGAGCTTGAAGTTAAAAAGTGTGAGCCGGGGCTGGAAAGCCGCGTGCTTTTCTCGGCTCTGGACTCGTCGGTTGCAGGGCATATTGAAAGCGATCTGGCCCAAAAGGGCTACATTATAGTTTCTAATTCAAAAAATCACCGCATGGACAGTGACGTTCCGCTTCTTATACCGGAAGTCAACCCGGGCCATCTGGAGCTCATAAAGTGCCAGAAGTACGGAAATGGTGCGATTGTAACAAACCCCAACTGCTCAACAATCGGCATGGTTATAGCATTAAAACCCCTGCTGGATAACTTCGGGCTTGAGGCTGTAAATGTAGTTACAATGCAGGCGCTCTCAGGAGCCGGATACCCCGGAGTATCAAGCCTCGACAGCCTGGATAATGTAATCCCCTTTATCAGTGGTGAAGAGGCAAAACTGGAATCAGAGCCGTTAAAGATCCTCGGAGGCTTAAATAACAGTTCCGTTAAGGACCTGGATATAAAAATAAGCGCTCAGACAAACCGCGTTGCCGTTCTGGACGGGCACATTGAAACCGTACAGGTAAACCTGAAGAAGAAAGTTTCAGCCGAAGAAATTATTGAATGCTGGAAAACTTTCCGCAGCGAGCCCCAGGAGCTGGAGCTTCCGCTGGCACCCGTAAACCCGATCTATTACTTTACAGAGGACAAATACCCGCAGCCGCGCCTGCACAGGAATATAGATAAAGGAATGGCTGTTTCCATAGGCCGACTCAGGAAGTGCAGCCTCTTCGATTACAAGTTCGTGCTTCTTTCTCACAACACCGTGCGCGGTGCCGCAGGAGGTGCAATACTCTGCGCAGAACTGATGATGGCAAAAGGCTATCTGAAATAACAACCTTTCTAAATTAGTAAAGGCCGGAAAAGGGAAAGCTCTTAACACAGGACTTTTTTCTTTGCCGGCCTTTCCTTTTACTCCTTTCCCATGTAACATTTTTGAATACCCGACATTAAATCCTGTTTTGTAGCCCAAATTACTCAATCTACTTGTTTTTAAATAATTATTATTATAACTTTTAGCAAAACTACGGACAGGGTCCGGGAGGTTCCTGTTTTACGTAGCTTAAAAAACGAGGGATCACCATGGAGCAGAATAGTAAAAAACTCTCCTTGCTTTCTTTGTCCATTTTTCTGACTTTATGCATTTTTGTAACGGACGTACTGCTTCCCTACTCCGTTGGAGTGCTTTATATATTTCCACTGCTAATGATCTTCTGGAAATATCCCAGGTCTTATACTCACTCGCTTGCCAGTGTAACTACAGCACTTATAATAATAGACGTATACACCTGCTCCGAGTACAAATACGAAGCAACTCTCGTAAGCCGCTGGATAGAAATTTTACTTATATGGCTCATTGTTCTCTACCTCGTCTACAGCAGAAAAAATGAAACCTCCTTACGGGAAACCAACCTTCTTCTTCAGACCATATCCGATAACACAAACCTTTTGTTCATTTATCTTAAAAATGACTTTACTATAATAAAGGTAAACAAAGCCTTTGCCGGGATATTTTCCACTGAGGCCGCGGCATTCACCGGAAAAAATTATTTTGATTTTGTAAAATGCGAAGAGGACAGAAAGCTTTTCAATGAGGTAATAAAAGCCAAAAAGCCCCTCTATATACATGAACGCCCATTGTACGCTCCGGGGCTGACCAGGAAAGATTCCAATTTCTGGAACTGGGATCTTGTTCCCCTCTTCGACCACAGGGGAAAAGTAAGCGGAATAATTGTCTGCCTGCTTAACGTATCCGAACAGATCCGTTCACAGTCGGAACTCAGGCAATCCAACAGGATACTTAAAAGCGTGTTTTCAAGCCTTAATGAAGCTGTGCTTCTTATAGATCCCGCGACGCAGAAAATAATCGACTGCAATAAGGCAGCTGAAAAGATTTTGGGTTATGAAAAGCACGAGCTTGAAGGACAGGACATGAGGCTCCTTCAGGTAAATGAGGAGATGCATAACCGCTTTACTGATGAATCCAGCGAGGCTCTTAAAACAAAAGGCTTTTATGAAACCGTATTTCACCTGAGGAGGAAAAACAGGGAGATCTTTATCTCCGAGCATTACGTTAACCCGATTTATGATGAAAATGGGAAGCTGAATCTGATAGTAAGCGTCGTACGCGATATTACGGAAAGAAAAAAAGCCGAGAATCAGATCTACAACCAGAAATACCGCGCAGAGGCCCTGGCGGGTATTTCGCAGAAACTCAACGAAGTTACGCTCGATTATCAGGCAGTGCTTGACGTTGCAGTAAGATATACAGCGGAACTCATTGGTGATGCGGCAATCATCCGGCTCACAT
Source organism: Acidobacteriota bacterium (assembly GCA_050258415.1). GTDB lineage: Bacteria > Bacteroidota > Ignavibacteria > Ignavibacteriales > SURF-24 > JAAXKN01. Next base: position 19,466 of record JBLMYS010000061.1, read on the forward strand.
CTGAAGATAACAACTGGATTACACCCGCCGCATTCTATCATTCCGACTATGAGAAGGTGAGATTACTGCACGACATATTTGAAACGGAAACTCAGGCCGTAAACGAGGGATTTGCCGGCTACGTAATTAAAACTGGCAAGCCCGTGCTTATTGCAAACGTTACAAAAGAAAAACTCATCGCAGCCCGTGATAAAGAATATTTCCCGTATTCAGAAGACTACAGGACTTTCAGCTTCTTAATGGTTCCCTTAAGGGTTGAAAATAAGCTTATTGGAACGATGGATATTTCACGGGATGAACCGGGACACCCATATACTCTCGAAGACCAGTTCTTCCTGCAGAACATTGCCGACAGAATTGCCCTGGCTATTTTCAACGCACAGCTCTACAGCAATAACCTGCACGAGATCTCTGTGCGCAAGCAGACTGAAATAACTCTCAGACAAAAAGAGGAGCTGCTGGCCGAAGCACAGAGACTCACTCACCTCGGAAGTTATCAGTATTATATATCGGAGAACAAACTGAATTTCTCAGATGAACTCTTCAGGATCTTTGGCCTCGAGCCTTCGGGCGAAAGTCCAACGCTTGAAGAAATCATCAGCCGGGTGCAAAGAGAAGACCTGGAGCTCTTCAGCAAAACACTTAAGCTCCCCATGGACGGAAAGAATTCCTATGAGGCAGAGTACCGCCTGCAGCTGCCGGACGGGACACAAAAGTATGTTCTCTCCAAAAGCAAACCTGTAATAAATGAAGCCGGCCGCCTGGAAGAAGTCTTAGGGGCAGTGCTTGATATTACTGAAAGGAAAAAATCCGAAGAGGAATTAAAACAGACTTTAACTGAACTTGAGCGATCGAACAAGGACCTGGAGCAGTTTGCCTATGTTGCAAGCCACGATCTGCAGGAGCCTCTCAGGATGGTTTCAAACTTCACGCAGCTCTTTGCAAGGCGCTACCGCAACAGGCTCGATTCCAACGCAGATGAGTTTATTGAATTTATTGTTGAAGGCGCAATGCGGATGCAGCACCTGATAAGAGACCTCCTGCTTTATTCAAGGCTTTCAGCCAGGACAAAAAACTTTGAGCCGGTTGATTTTAAGGCTGTTATGGAAAAGGTCCTCTCAAACCTGAAACTCTTTATTGAAGAAAGCCAGGCAACTGTGAACTTCGGTCAAATGCCCGTAATAGCAGCCGACCCGATGCAGATTGAGCAGCTATTCTCCAACCTGATCATAAACGCAATTAAATTCCACAACCACGAAAAGCCTGTAGTTAAAGTCAACTGCTCGTTCCAGAATAAGGACTGGGTGTTTTCAGTGCAGGATAACGGTATCGGCATTGAGCCCGATTACCATGAAAGAATATTTGTCATATTCCAGCGCCTGCACGAGCGCAGTGAATATCCGGGCACAGGCATCGGCCTTGCAATCTGCAAGAAAGTTGTAGAGTATCACGGGGGCCGTATATGGGTGGATTCCGAACAGGGAAAAGGCTCCACGTTCTATTTTTCAATTCCTGAACGCAATTAGATAGGCCTGATTCACCCGGCCTAATGGCCGGGCCTGATCAGAATCTGCAGACAACTCTTCCAAATAAAAGCAATCTCCATCATCACAATTCCTTGTAAAATCATCCATTGCCCCTTCTTTAAAAAGAACTTTTTTCATACCATTTTTTTTGCTATTTGATTTGCGTATATGAAATTTAGTTATATATTATAATTAGATACCAATGTGAACGACCAGAGACAGAAAAACTTCTTTATCAAGCCCAGGATTGAATGAGCACACACTGAAGAAAATTATTGAAAGAGCAATACGCCTTTAAGAAGGTTATAATTTTCTTACACCATTAATGTTTTTTACGCCAGCAGATTTATTATTACATAATACTATTTTGTTTTCAGAGGGCATATTTTTTTTGCTAATATTTTTCAATCAATTAGCTAGGGATAAAGAAATATCATTTGGGAGGGAGGTTACCTATGGAACTGTTTTGGCTGTTTCTGGTATGGATATTTTTATTGTACTTTATCCGAATACACATGGAGTTGTATTCCTATAGAAAGTATTTTAGCCAGCATAACGATATTTATGTTCCTTCGTACAATGAACTGGCTAAGACGGATCACTGGAGTATACGCACAGTCCAGTACGTATTCGCCCAGTTTAGAAGAACTAATAAGAACGTGAAAGAGCACCTGTCCACAACGGAAAGTTTGGCTCCTGTATATAAGAAAAAGTTGCTTCCAATGTCCTAAAACTAGAGGCAAAGAAGATATTGAACAGTTTTACTAAACCCGTTTTTCTGTTTAATTTTCTTCTTTGCCTTTATTCTTACTTTTGCTTGTTTGGGCTTAATGCCCCTTGATAAAAATTTTATATGGGTTGATAATAATTGTAAAATATTTTAGCTTGATATTTTAGTTATTACAATTCTGTTTATTCTGCTAAAATGAGAGGGTTATGCGTTTAGTATTAAAATTGAAGGCAATTAAGGAAAAAGAATTCCCGTATAATTATAATGCGCTTATTTCAAGGGAAATTTCGAATCTTCTTGGTTTTGAAACTCCGGAATTTAAGAGTTATCTGCAGTCCAAAGGCTACAGGGCAGCAGACAAACCCTTCGGGCTTTTTACCTTCAATTTGCATTTTGAGAACGTCTTCCATAAAAAAGAAACTCTTTTTCTTCGCAGCAACAATGCGCACCTGAGTATTTCTTTTCCTCTGTTAAACGACTATATAAACAACAACATAATAAACAAGCTGCCGGAGAAGGAATTTGTCATTCAGAAGGGACAGTCGCAGACAACTTTCCTGATAAGCAGAGTCGAAACAGTACAGGAACCTGTATTCAGGGATGATATAATCTTTGTACCCAAATCCCCTCTTATACTGCCCGGTAAAAAAATGATTAAAAACGTCCTGCGGAATGTTTATTATACCTACAGGGATGACATACGCACGGTAAGCAAACTCATAAAAGAGGACCTCTGCAGAAAGTACGAGTCCATTTATAACTCCCAGGCAGCAAACGATTATATCTTCTTCCAGTGGGACAGAAACTACATATATGCCAATGAAAAGACGACAAAGAAGTTAAAGCC
>JBLMYS010000062.1:0-7373 GCA_050258415.1 Acidobacteriota bacterium
CCATCCTATCTTCTTAAACCAGCACGGCATTGGTACTGGAAAATGACACCGGTGTATTTCAGTACTCCTATTTTCTCATTTCAAGGGCAGTGTCCGCTAAGGCGCCCGAAATGTAATAAAAAATATTTTTAACATTTAGATTGCCGCAGAAAGAAAACTTCCGGCAAAAAGAAAGTGAGTACAAAATGGATCGTAAGCAAGTATATAAAGAAGTAGAGGATATTTTCGGAGCAGTACCGTCTTTTATTAAAACACTTCCGGACCAGACAATCGGCAGTGAATGGGACCTTTTTAAGAAACTTCAGATAGATGACGGCCCGATTCCCCAGAAGTACAGGGAGCTTATAGGACTAGGAATTGCAGCCGTAACAAAATGCCGCTACTGCGCATATTACCATACGGCCGCAGCCAGGCTCTTCGGCGCAACAGATGAAGAGATACAGTTTGCGGTACACTATGCAAAGGCCTCAGCCGGCTGGAGCGCATACCTGAACGGTATGCAGATGCCATATGAAGAGTTCACAAAAGAAATCGACAAGGCAGTTGAATTTGCCCGCTCTCAGACTCCTCAGGCAGAAATGATTTAATGACCCCATATAAGGGCATCTATGGGATGCCCTTCTTTACTATAAACATACCTTTTAAGCCCATTTTTGTTTGCAATTTTTCCGGTCGACACAAGTTATTTTGTTTGATTTTTGTTAATTTTATCCCATCTTTTTCAACTGAAAAGAAATTGAATCCCCCTAACGTTATTTTGAGGTAATAAATGGAAGTTTTGGAAAAACTTGCCGAATGTGTTGAAATCGGGAAAGCTGATGAAAAAACCTCTTTTCTGCCCGCGCTTATTGGTCAGAAAGGGGCCTCTGAACTGACCCGGGAAGCTCTTGAACTGGGACTTACGCCAGGCGCGATCCTTTCAGACGGACTTATTATTGGTATGAATAGAATAGGCGAAAAGTTCGCCTCGGGCAAGGTTTACATTCCAAACCTGCTCATTTCAGCTAAAGCCATGAAGGCCGCAATGGAGCACCTTGTCCCCTATTTCGAACGGGGCGACGCGCAGTATAAAGGTACATTCGTTGTTGGTACCGTTCAGGGCGATATGCATGATATAGGAAAAAACATTGTAAAGATGGTACTTCAGGGAGGCGGATGGAATGTAATTGACCTTGGGACTAACACCTCCGCAGACAAATTCTTAGATGCAATTGAGAAAAATGGGGCAAAGATAGTAGGTCTGAGCGCTCTGCTTACTACAACGATGCTTAATATGGGAAAGATTACAGAAGAAATTAAAAGCAGGTTCAGTGACGTGAAAGTATTCGTTGGAGGAGCCCCGCTTTCAAGTGAATACAACGATAAAATAGGTGCCGACGGATACTTCAAGGATCCGCACGGGCTGGCAAAGTACCTGGATTCACTTGTAAACGCATAATTCAAACCGGAAACACTATATGAAACCTGACATAGATAATTTTATAAAAACACTGCGCGGTGGAAAAGGCAGCCACGTGCCTGTCTGCGAACTTGGAGTGCACCCGATAGTAAAAAAGAGGTTTATTGGGCGCGATATCGTGACACTTGAAGATGACATTGAATTCTGGCACAGGGCGGGATACGATTACGTTAAAATACAGCCCATAGCTGACTTTAACCCTCTTAAGATCGGAGCCAGCGATAACCTGACTTTTAATGAAGACGGCACCATGAGAATTAAATGGGCATCTGAGTCAGAAGGCGTTATCTCCAGCTGGGAGACATTTGAAAAATACAAATTCCCAGATAAAGAGGATTTTGATTATTCAAAGTTTGAAAGGGTGCGCAGACTCCTGCCTGAGGGTATGGGGGTAATCGGGCAGTACGGAGATATTTTTACAATGACCTGGGAAATGATGGGCTTTGAAGGCTTCTCAATGGCCTTATTTGAAAACCCGGAACTTCTTGACGCCCTGAACAACAAGGTAGGCAACCTGGTACTCAGCATGTTCGAATACTTTGCACAGAGCGATGCTGTAGATGTGATCTGGTTTACAGATGATATAGCCTATACGAACGGCCTTTTAATGGGTCCTGAAGTGCTCGACAGGTACTTTTTCCCCTGGCTTAAGAAGATTGGTGACCTTGCCAAAAAATACAACAAGCCTCTCATGTATCATACAGACGGCGTTCTTTGGGATGTATTCGACAGGATAGTTGACTGCGGCGTAAACGCCCTCCACCCGATTGAGCCTAAAGCAATGGATATAAAGGAAGTAAAGGAAAAGTACGGTGAAAAGCTCTGCTTAATAGGGCATGTTGACGTGGATTTACTCTGCCGCGGCACAAAGGAAGAGATCAGGCAGAAGGTGAAGGAAAATCTTGAGAAGGCAGCCTTTAACGGGGGCTACTGCATTGGTAGCGGTAACAGCATACCGGAGTATGTTAACTACGATAATTATATTGCGCTGCTTGAAGCAGCAAAGGAATTTGGTTCCTATTAGTTAATTTATCAGCTGACAGCGCGGCAAAAAAAGGAAGAATATTTATTTATGTTTGAGTATATAGCCCTTGGCTTTACTTTCGCCTTTGCCGCTGCTGTCCAGCCCGGACCACTTACGACCTACCTTATTTCACAGACCCTTTCAAAGGGGTGGAAGTCGACGCTTCCTGCTATGTTTGCCCCTCTTGTAAGCGACGGACCCATTATACTCCTTGTTTTATTCCTCTTAAGCCACATATCCCCATTTTTAATAAGTTTACTTCAGATCTTAGGAGGGCTTTTCCTTTTATATCTGTCTTTTAACGCGTATAAATCGTACAAAAGCTACAGCTTTGAACACGAGATGAGCCACCTCTCCCCTGCGCAGACAGTCCTGAAGGCTGCTATGGTAAACTTCTTAAATCCGAACCCATATTTAGGCTGGAGCCTTGTTATGGGGCCGCTTCTTATAAAGGGGTGGCATGAGAGCCCGTCTTATGCAGTAGCACTTCTGGGAAGCTTTTATATAACGATTATAGTTATGCTGGGTGTAATAATAATTGTTTTTGCCGCAGCCAGAAACCTGGGGCCTAAGTTAAATAAGATGCTGATTGGAATTTCTGCTGTTGCTCTTTTGGCCTTCGGGCTTTACGAATTATATTCCGGCACTAAGGTATACTTTTAGCCTTACTCTTCTTCAGTAATTACGGTTACCCGAACAAGCTCAATTCTCTTATTTGTGGAGCGGATGATAAGGATTTTATACCTGTCAATTGTGAGGTTTTCACCTTGCTGAGGAATTCTTCCTATGTGGGAAGTAATATAGCCCCCTATTGTGGCGTAGCTGCCTTCGGGGAAGTTCAGATTAAGCTGGTCGTTTATATAATCTATTTCAACCTTGCCGCCAATCAGGTAAGTATTCTCCCCCACATTGCGGCAAATCTCGTCATCGGTATCGTATTCATCCCTGATCTCACCCAGGAGTTCTTCAATTATGTCTTCCATTGTAAGGATGCCGGCAGTTCCGCCAAATTCATCGACGGCAACGGCAAAAGATACCCTTTTTGTGGAGAATTCCCGTAGCATTTCGGTACTCTTTTTTGTATCGGGCACAAAAATGACGGGGCGCATTATGGCCTCAAGGTTCGGTGGATTCTTGAACAAGTCATAGGCCAGAACAACACCTTTTATGTTATCCAGGTTCTCTTCGTAAACGGGGATTTTGGAGTAGCCCGAGTCTATAAAAACCTGCAGGACTTCGTCTAAAGTGCTTGAGATCTCCACGCCTACAATGTCAGTACGGGGTCTCATAACCTCATATACCCTCTGGTCGCCAAGCTCAATTATTCTTGTAAGTATGTCAGTTTCACTTTCATTAACAAGTCCCGCCTCCTGGCTTTCTCTAACTAACATCTGGATTTCCTCGCGGCTAAAGAGCATATTTATGCTCTCTTCGCGGAGGTTCTCGCCGCGGGAGAAGAATTTTGAAACAAGTGAAGTTACTTTTACAAACGGATACAGTATAAAAGAAACGGCTCTGACAGGGACAATAGTCACCATTAGGACGCGGTCTGCCATTTCCCTGGCCAGGTACTTTGGGAGAAGCTCACCAAAAAAGAGCAGCACAGAGGTGGAAATGAAAAGAATGCTCAGATCAGACAAATGGAAATAATACCCCAGGAAAAGCGTTATCACTGAGGCAAAGGTTATATTTACAATGTTGTTGCCGATTAAGATGGTGGAAAAAAACATCTGCGAGGAGTTGAAAAAATACAATGCCGTCTTGCCTGCAAGATTATTCCTGCGGGCTTTTATCTCAAACTTTATTTTGTTTGCAACAACAAAAGCAAATTCCGCTGATGAGAAAAATGCGCTTAAAACGATGAGTAATATGAGTACTGTAAGCTGCCAGATCATATATTATTTAATGTATCCTCTCAGTTAAAAATAGACTATATAAATTGCCGTTAAGACGTAAAGGATTATGTTTACAATCATGGGGACGTCGGTCATCATAACTTCAGTGGCGTTCTCCCCCTTGCTTTTCTTATAAACAAGATACATAAATCTGAAGATCCCGAAAACGACAAAAATCGTCGTATAGACGAGGTTTTCACTGTGAAGATAGCTTATGGTTCTTTCGGATACTGAATAAAGGGCGTAGCAGATTATGACGCCGGCAGCAGAAATTGTTGCCATTTGCTCTGTAAAGCTGATGGAATATTCAGATAAGACCTTTCTTGTACTTCCCCCTTCCATTGGGTTTAAGCCGAGTTCGGAGCGGCGCTTCATGATAGCCAAAAAAAGTGATATAAAAAGGGTTGTAAGAATAAGCCAGCTTGAGACATAGACCGATATCACGTAGGCTCCTGCCAGGACCCTGAGCATAAAGCCCGCAGCAATGCTCATAATGTCGATAATAACAAGGTGTTTTAGTACAACCGAATATAAAACATTAAGAGTGATATAACCAACGAGAGCAAGAATAAAAGTAAAGTTAAGCTTATAGGAAAGCGCAAAAATGCCGATGGCAAGTATGACAATTGTAATAAAAGCGTTTCTTTCCGAGATCTGGCCGCTTGCGATAGGCCGGGTTTTCTTCTGCGGGTGGAGTCTGTCGCTTTCAACGTCAAAAAGGTCATTCATTACGTAAACGGCGCTTGAAGTAAGGCAGAAAGCCAGAAACCCCAGGAGCACAAGCAGGAAATAGTTCTCGTGGAAAAGGTTCTTGGAGAACAGGAGCGGGACAAAAACGAAGAGGTTTTTAATCCACTGAGTAACACGCAAAAGTCTCAGGTAGTTATTTACCTGTGTCCAAAGAGTATTAGAATAAACAATATCTGCAGATTGCCCCATTTCTTCCCGATTTTAATTATTTACAGATAAAATATATGCTTTTTATTCACTTTTAGCAAAACGGACGGGGCACAAACGATCAAAATTAAAAGTACGGCTCTGCCGGAAAGACAGAGCCTTAGTAAAATTATTTAGAATACCGCAACTTCCTCGTATATGCCGAATGGTTTTTTGAGCACGTGGACCATCTCGCCAAGTGTGACGTAGTTTTCTGAGGCTTTAATAAATACAGGCATAAGGTTACGCCCGTCCACGGCAGCCTGTTCTATCTCTTTCAAGGATTCATCCACCTTCTCCTGGTTTCTGGACTGCCTGAGCTCTGAAAGCCTCTGGATCTGTTTTTTCTCAACTTCAGGGGAAATTGTAAGGATCGGGATATCTATTTTCGCCTCTTCCTCAACAAATTCATTTACACCGACAATAAACTTTTCCTTCTTTTCCAGCTCAAGCTGATAGCGGTAGGCGCTGTCGGCAATCTCCTTCTGGAAATATCCCGCCTCAATTGAGCCTATGACGCCGCCGAAGGCATCAATGCGTTCAAAGATCTCATTGGCCTTCTTTTCCATTTTGTCTGTGAGGGCTTCAACGTAGTAGCTTCCGCCGAGGGGGTCAACCGTATTAATAACGCCCGTCTCATATGCAATTAGCTGCTGAGTCCTGAGGGCAATCTTGACGGCTTTTTCGCTTGGAAGTGCCAGTGTCTCATCCATTGAATTGGTATGGAGCGACTGTGTGCCTCCCAGTACGCCGGCTAAAGCCTGGAAGGCTGTTCTTACAATATTGTTTTCGGGCTGCTGGGCTGTAAGTGTCACACCGGCTGTCTGTGTATGGAAGCGGAGCCACCAGCTTCTGGGGTTTTTAGCTCCATACTTTTCCTTCATTCTTTTTGCATAGATCCTGCGCGCCGCGCGGTACTTTGCAATTTCCTCAAAGAAATCGAGGTGAGAGTTAAAGAAGAAAGAAATTCTTGGGGCAAATTCATCAACGTCCATTCCCCTTTCAATGCAGGCTTCTATGTAGGCAAAGCCGTCGGCCAGCGTAAAAGCCAGCTCCTGCACGGCGGTTGAACCTGCCTCTCTAATATGGTAGCCGCTGACGGAAACGGGGTTCCACTGCGGGACTTCATTGGTGCAGTATTCAATCATGTCCGTAATAATTCTCATTGAGGGCTTGGGAGGATAAATAAACTCCTTCTGGGCGATGTACTCTTTTAAGATATCGTTCTGAAGAGTGCCGCGAAGCTCCTTAAAGTCAATTCCCTGCTTTTTGGCTACAGCCAGGTAGAAGGCAAATATCATAGCAGCAGGTGAATTTATGGTCATTGATGTTGATACCTTATTAAGCGGGATATTCTTAAAAAGGGTTTCCATGTCCTCCAGAGATGAGACAGCGACGCCGCAGATGCCGACTTCCCCCTGGCTTAATGGGGCATCCGAATCCCAGCCCATAAGTGTAGGAAGGTCAAAAGCTACGGAAAGGCCTGTCTGCCCGTGACTTAAGAGGTAATGGAATCTTTCGTTTGTATCCTCCGGTGTTCCGAAGCCCGCGAATTGTCTCATTGTCCAGACTTTTCCCCTGTAGCCGTTGGCATGGATTCCTCTTGTGTAGGGATACTCGCCCGGAAAGCCCAGGTCGCGCATATAGTCCTGGTTTTCAATGTCTTTTGGTGTGTAGAGAACGTTAACGGGTTCGCCGCTTACTGATGTGTACTTCATACCTGTATTTTTAGCCTTTTGGGCTTTTTCCAGGTACTGTTCCATCGCTTTTTTAAAGTCTTGGTTCATTATTACCCTCTGAATTTCTTTTAATATTAAAAATACGGAAAGCGGTGATTAGATAAAAGATGAAAAAGGGAGAAGATGTAGGATTATAGATGTTTAGGACACATTATCATATGAATTGCCACGGCTTCTAACTTAAGCCCCCCGACCTAAAAGGTCTACGGTGTATACACATTTCAGGGCATGAAGTTATCCCCCAGGTAAAAGAAGAGCATTTAGAATGACGCAAACAGCAAGCCCCGAAGAGGGGCGCTTTGTCTATAGCCCGGGGTGAT
>JBLMYS010000063.1:0-5693 GCA_050258415.1 Acidobacteriota bacterium
TAATGCCCTCATTTTCAGACGAGCTTGAGAAGTACATTACTGCAGTTGTGCAGAACATGGGCAATAAGATGCTTGTTATAAAGCTAATGCCCGACCACTTGCATTTCCTTATTTCTTATAACCCTGCCTGCCATATCCCCGACCTGATAAGGGAAATTAAATCCAATTCGACAGAGCTCATTAAAAAGAGATTGTGGCTCAAAGATTTTGCCTGGCAAACAGGTTACGGCATGTTTACATATTCAAGCAGCCAGGTTCAGAATGTAATCCGTTATATTATGAACCAGGAGGAACACCACAGGAAGAAGTCATTTAAGGAGGAATTCCTAAAGATTCTGAAGGATTTCGAAGTGGAGCATAATGAGCATTATCTTTTCAAATGGATTTGCGAAGAAGACGAGAAAGAATAGATTTGATAAATTGATCGGGTCGTGGCAAATGGAATATATGGATAAACAAGATGGCGCGGCTGACCGCGGCGCCTCTGGGGTTTTGGGGAATTTCACCCCCGCCCCCGTCCCCCGCGGGGCTGCGCCCCGGGGCTATCAAGATGATGCCGCTGAACGCGGCATCTTAAGATACATACAACAAATCACTACTTCAGAACGCGCGTTGAGTTGAGTATTGCAATAAGTGCCACACCCATATCTCCAAAAACCGCCTCCCACATTGTTGCAATGCCAAATGAACCCAGAATGATAAAAAAGGCTTTAACCGAAAGGGCAAATATGATATTCTGCCAAACAATGCTTCTTGTTTTCTTTGCCAGGTGAATTGCTGTGCCTATTTTTGAAGGCGTGTCTGTCATAAGAACAACGTCGGCTGTCTCAATTGCGAGGTCACTTCCCAAAGCTCCCATGGCAATTCCCACATCCGAGCGCGCAAGCGCCGGGGCGTCGTTAATGCCGTCGCCGATAAAGGCAATTTTACCCGTCTTTTCATGCATTAGGCTTTCCAGAGTGCGCACCTTATCCTCCGGCAGGAGGTCGGAATAGCATTCATCCAGATTTAAGTCCTTTGACATCTTTTCCGCGGCGCTTTTATTGTCCCCTGTAAACATTACAACTTTTTCTATCCCCTCACGCCTTAAATACTCAACGGCATCACGCGCGTCATCCTTAAGCTCATCGGAAATTGTAATATATCCGGCATATTTTCCGTCAAAGGCCAGGTGCAGAACCGTGCCTGAAACGTCACAGTTATTGTGAGAAACATTTTCCCTGTGCAGCAGCCGGTCGTTTCCGGCTAAGATGCCTTTTCCCTCCACCCGGGCTTTAATGCCGTAGCCCGGAAATTCGTGATAATACTCAATTGCCTTAAGCTCTACGTCTTTTCCGTAGGCCTCCCTTATGGACTGCGCCACGGGGTGGTTTGAATGACCTTCGGCTTCTGCGGCCATGCGGAGAAGATCCTCTTTATTATATCCATTTTCAGGCACAATATCCTTTACACGGAAGACCCCTTTTGTAAGGGTTCCTGTTTTGTCGAAGACGACGGTTTTAACCTCAGCCAGCGTGTCCAGGAAATTTGACCCCTTTACAAGTATCCCTTTTTTTGATGAGGCGCCGATGCCTCCAAAGTAGCCTAAAGGAATGCTGATAACAAGAGCGCAGGGACAGGAGATTACAAGTATAACCAGAGCGCGGTAAATCCATGTCACCAGGCTTGCATTAAACAGGAGCGGGGGAACGAAGGCGATTAATAAAGCTACAGCTACAACAAAGGGGGTGTAATAGCGCGAGAATTTTGTAATGAATTTTTCTGTCTCCGCCTTCTGGCTACCGGCGTTTTCAATGAGCTCCATCATGCGGGAGATGGAGGACTCTTCAAAAGGTTTTGTAACCTGAATTGTAAGAAGCCCCGTTTTATTTATCATTCCGGCCAGAATATTTTCTCCCGGAATTACCTCTCTTGGCACCACTTCACCCGTAAGCGGGGAAGTATCAACGTAGCCCGAGCCTTCTGAAATCACGCCGTCAAGCGGAATTTTCTCTCCCGGCTTTACAATAATTACCTCACCCGGGCGGACACGTTTAGGATCTGTTCTTTTTATTTCACCATTCGACCTTACGTTGGCGTACTCCGGCTGGATTTCGAGAAGAGATCTGATGGAGCGCCTGGATCTTTTTACCGAGAGCTGCTGCAGGAATTCACCGGCCTGGTAGAAAATCATTACGCCTGCGGCCTCCGGGAACTGCCCGATTGCAACGGCGCCTAAGGTGGCAAGCGACATAAGGAAGTGCTCATCGAAGAGTTTGCCTTTCAGTATCTTTTTACCGGCGCTGTAAAGAACGTCCCATCCGGCCAGAAGATAAACAGCAAGCATAAGGATCATTTCTCCTTTTGGCTTCAGGATAAGTCCGGCCAGATAAACAAAAGCCAGGACAAGCACAAAGTAGAGTCTTTTCTTCAGCTGAAGTTTTTCTTCCGATTCCAGTCTGACGCTTTTAATTTTCTCTGACTCATCTATGATCTCGACTTCAGGCTCGGTCTGTTTAATAACTTTTCTTACCTTTTCGATATTGTCGGTATCAATAAACATGACAGAGTCGGCAAAGTTAACCGATACGTACCTGACGTCTTTTAATTTAGTGAGGTTATTTTCAATCTTAGCCGCGCAGTTTGCGCAGTCGATATTTACAATCTTATATTTCTGCATTTAAGCTTTCATTTTTCCGGTTAATTTAACAAATGCCCTCGTATAAATAAACGCAAAAAAAACCATTAAAGAACATGTCGCGGCTGCCGCGGCTCCGGGATGATGCTCATTTCCCTGGGGTTCCGACATCCCTGCGGGATTTGTCACCCCAGGCTATCAACACCATGCCGCTGACCGCGGCATTTGAAGTTTATCGTATCACATCCCATTAAAGATTTGCTTTATAGAAAATATTTAATAAAATTGTGCATTCAGATTTCTCCGGAAAACCAATTAGAAGATGCTATGAAATCAATCCAATGTTGTGCTTTCACGAATATAAGAGGACTCATTCTTCCGGGAGTATTTTTTATAATCTCAGCTTTTTTATTCTTCAGCTGCAAAAGTGAAAACATAACACAACCCGCCCCGGTAACCACTGAAATCTATTCATTTGAAGTAATTGATTTCTTCAAAACCGTAGAACAGTATTCCCAGTTTTTCGACCTTGAATCAGGCTTTACGAAGACATTTTCAAAAGAAGAGCTGCATGACTTTGCGCGAAAATATTACCTGGCTATAGCAAATGATCCTATTGGGTACGAAATTTATGGAAATAAACTTTACCAGGTATGGATGGAGGAGCTGAAGGCCAATGGGATGAAACCCACCAGAGTCAGCCCGGGCGCCTTAACACTATTATTACTTAAACAGGTTGGAGAATTATATTCACCTCAATTTTCCAGAATGATTGAGGTCCCGTTTTTTGTGTGCGGCAAAATTGTTGCAAGGGAAGATACCATCAGCACTGATACAACTCATCATATAAACTTGCGCCAGACAAACCTTTACATTCAGGTTGACGAGGTAATCAAAGGCAATAAGTTTTTCAAAGTTAACGATACACTTATAATTATTTATATGAACCTATGGTATGACTATAGTTTGAACCCTACGACCTACTTTACTGTCGGAAGGCGGTTTTTCTTTCCACTCTGGTACAGGTTGTTTGCCGACGACAGCACGTATCTGCTCGCAATGTATTATCTTGAAGAAGAAAGTCCCGGGGGATATCTGATTGAGAACAACCGGATCTTAATTCCAGAAGATTATTTCGGATTAGGGAAAGACTTGAGCTGGCCGGAATTCAAGGATTATGTTAAAACTAATTTCATTCTAGATTAATTTAATGTTTGTTGTTTTGACAGAGGCATTTTGAGGATTCATACCTTTTAGGGACAGAAACATATTTCCTCTTATAGCTAAAATAAAACAAATTTCCTTTACTGTTGTTGCTCACGAAAAGGGAGCAAAGCATCTTAAATTTCCTCTGACAATATTTCGGGCAGAATATGCGGTAGTATCTAGAATTAGTGTAAATGATTTATAGTTCAATCCCGGAGTGTAGCCCCGAAGGGGCGAAACGGAGGGATTGAATGACGGGCATCCTGGACATTGTCCGGGAGAATTGATTAAATTAAATCATCTACAAAGGAGGGATAGATACAATGGAACTGACCAAGGAACAGCTTCGGGCAGTTGCAAAAAGACCTGGCCAATGCCAAGAGCTATGCTGACCTCATGGGCAAAGACGGAGCCATAAGAAAGCTCCTTAAAAATTCAGTCGAACAGCTTCTCCAGTCAGAGATGACTGAGCACTTAGGCTACGAAAAACACTCCCCAGAAGGCAACAACACCGGCAACTCACGTAATGGCAAGAACAGAAAGACGGTCCGCTCCAGCCAGGGGGAACTTGAGATTGAAATACCCCGTGACCGCTTGGGTGAGTTTGACCCCATGGCTGTTCCAAAGCACCAGAGAACATTAGGAGACCTGGAAGACAGAATAATATCGATGTATGCCAAGGGGATCTCCACCCGAGACATACAGACCCACATTGAGGATATTTACGGAGTTAAGCTAAGTGCCTCCTCCATATCGAACATCACAGAATCGATGATGACCTTAGTCCGGGAATGGCAGATGAGACCCCTGGAATCGGTCTACCCGATTGTTTTCCTGGATGCCATCCACTACAAGGTCCGTGAGGATGGACGGGTAATTTCAAAGGCTGCCTACACCTGCCTGGCTATTGACCTGAACGGCTACAAGGACATGCTTGGCATCTGGATCGGTCAGGCTGAATCTGCAAAGTTCTGGATGAATGTCTTAAATGAGCTGAGGAACCGGGGAGTTAAGGACATCCTCATCTGCTGCGTTGACGGGCTTACAGGCTTTACTGATGCCATTACTGCCGTATTCCCTGAAACAAAAGTCCAGAAGTGTGTTATTCACCAGATCAGAAATTCACTGAAATACATCGGCTCAAAAGACCAGAAACAGTTTATGGTTGACCTTAAGGCCGTTTATAAATCTCCTACTGAAGATGGTGCACTTTTTGAACTCGACAGGCTCGATGAGAAGTGGGGTAAGAAATACCCCCTCGTTATAAAACAGTGGAAAGACAACTGGGAGTATCTTGCAACATTTTTCGAGTATCCGGCAGAGATCCGGAAAATCATTTACACGACCAATGCCGTTGAGGCTCTTCACCGGCAGTTAAGAAAAGTGACAAAGGCAAAGACACAGTTTCCGAACGATGAGGCTTTAACGAAGATGATTTACCTGGCCTATCAGGGAATCTCGAAGAAGTGGACCATGGCCACGCAGAATTGGGCGTATGTTATTTCTCAGTTTTCTGTTACTTTTCAGGAGAGACTCAAACCTTATATCTAAAGTCTCTCTCTGGAATTTACACTAAATTATAGACAGACTCCTTAAAAATCACGAATTATCTAAATAAACTGGACAAAGTTAATAAGGTTAAAAAATTGTTGCAGTACATTATGTTTGTTAATGTGCCAGTGAGAAAATGGATAATATTTAAATAGTACTTGACAAGAATTTACGAAATATCTATTTTCAGTGTTAAGTGTCCAATGTTGGCACCTATAAAATATATTAAGAATTAATTGACCATTCTTAGATATTATATCTTTACTCCATTCCCAAAGTCATTCAAAAGTGTTTTCTAAAATTATTGTTTCTCATAAAT
>JBLMYS010000064.1:0-2575 GCA_050258415.1 Acidobacteriota bacterium
CCTGTTATGGGGGAAGCTGATAAATAAGCCCCGGGGCATTTTGTGAAGCCTTAAATAATTAAATGTAATTTTTACTTTTTGATTGAAAATAAATGGACTTTAAGTTTACAGAAGAAAATCTGGCGAGAATTGAAGCCGTAAGGAAAAAATATCCTGCTTCAAAAGCTGCCGTTATGCCCGTGCTTTATATCGCACAGGAACAGAACGGATACATTACCAAGGAAGTAATGGACGAGGTCGCAAGTCTGCTTGGAATCAACACAGTTGACGTTCTGGGCGTTGCCACCTTCTATACCATGTACCATACCAACCCGGTGGGGAAGTACCACGTTCAGGTCTGTACGAACGTCTCCTGCATGCTGAGAGGGGGCTACGAGATGCTCGACCACGTGGTTAAAAAACTCGGTATCGACGTAAACGGCCTTACAGCAGACGGAAAGTTTTCCATTGAAGAGGTAGAATGCATGGGCTCGTGCGGCACTGCCCCGATGATTGCCGTCAACGACGACTACTACGAAAACCTTACAAAAGAAAAATTAACTGAAATCTTAGATTCCTTAAAATAACAGAATCGAATGGAAAAAATTTTATTACTGGACATACCCAACTATCACAGAATAGATGTATATAGAGAACACGGCGGATACGAAACTGTAAAGAAAGCTTACAGCATGACTCCGGACGAGGTGATCGACGAAGTTAAAAAGTCGGGCTTAAGAGGCCGCGGCGGAGCTTCCTTCCTAACAGGACTCAAATGGAGCTTCATGCCGAAGACAAGCGATAAGCCTAAATATCTTTGCATCAATGGCGACGAAAGCGAACCGGGCTCTTTCAAGGACCGCCAGATTTTTGAGTTTAATCCGCACGCGCTGATTGAAGGCGCTTTAATTGCATGCTACGCAATTCAGGCAAAAGCAGCTTACATCTACATAAGAGGTGAATACCATAACTGGATCGGGATGCTGCAGAAGGCGTTAGATGACGCCTACGAAATGGGATTTGTTGGCGAAAAGATGAAGGAAACCTTCAATACATCCTATGAATGCAATATATATATTCATAAGGGTGCTGGCGCATATATTTGCGGCGAGGAATCCTCACTCATGAATTCCATTGAAGGTAAACGCCCATACCCAAGAGTAAAGCCTCCTTTCCCGGCGCAGAACGGGCTCTGGGGATGCCCTACAACCATTAATAACGTTGAAACGATTTCCAACGTCCCGACTATCATTAAAAACGGCTGGGAATGGTTCTCCAAAATTGGCGAGCCGAGGCATCCGGGTACACTCCTTTTCGGCGTGAGCGGACATGTAAACAAACCCGGCGTTTATGAGCTCCCTTCGGGCGTGCTTTTAACAGACCTGATCTATAATTATGCAGGAGGCGTGCCGGGAGGCAAGAAAATTAAATGCGTTATTCCCGGCGGGTCATCAATGCCGCCTTTAAGAGGCGACCAGTTAGAAGGCATTAAGATGGACGCTGAAAGCCTTAAGGCTGCAGGCTCGGCTATTGGTACCGGCGGCGTTATTGTCATGGATGAGGATACCGATCTCGTTAGAGTACTTGCCAGAATAGCTAAATTTTATTACCATGAAAGCTGCGGCCAGTGCACACCTTGCCGCGAAGGTACGGGCTGGATGCTTAAGACACTCAACAGAATTGCAAGGGGACAGGGGACACCTTCTGACCTGGATCTCTTAGTTGACGTTGCAAAGAATATTGAAGGCAACACGGTCTGCGCTCTTGGCGATGCTGCGGCATGGCCTGTGAAATTTATGATAACAAGATTCAGAGATGAATTTGAAAAGGCTGTTAACAGGGAGATTGTTATTCCTGTAGCCAATAAGGTTCACTCGATGAGAAATACGGCTGTTCCACTTGCCGACCTGAGCAAGAAGTAGTATTTAGAAGTTAGAAATTAGTAGGTAGTATTAAAGCCGGCTTAGAAAGTCGGCTTTCCTTTTTTATGAATAATTGGTTTTTATGGC
The DNA here is from genome assembly GCA_050258415.1 of Acidobacteriota bacterium. GTDB lineage: Bacteria > Bacteroidota > Ignavibacteria > Ignavibacteriales > SURF-24 > JAAXKN01. Next base: position 1,989 of record JBLMYS010000064.1, read on the forward strand.
AGAATTAAAACACGTTACAATATTTACAGACGGCGGAAGCTTCGGTAACCCCGGTCCCGGCGGCTATGCAGCTATTGTGGAATATAAGGACAGGAGACGGGAGTTCTCGCAGGGCTACCGCCTTACTACAAATAACCGCATGGAGCTCATGGGGGCAATTACGGGACTCATGGCACTCAAGGAACGCTGTCGCGTTACACTTTATACCGACTCACAATATCTTGTAAACGGCGTTATGAAAGGCTGGGCTAAAAGGTGGAAATCCAAAGGGTGGATGAGAAATAAGACCGAGAAGGCTGAAAATGTGGACTTGTGGGAAAAGCTCCTGGAGCTGATCTCTTATCATGAAGTTGAATTCAAATGGGTAAGGGGGCACGCTGGCCACACGGAAAACGAAATGTGCGACAAACTCTGCAAACAGGCAGCCCAGGCCTCTGACCTGCTGGAAGACACAGGCTATAAAGGCAAATTGTAAATAATGAAAGAGGCGGGCTTTTTCTCTTAGCCTGCCTCTTTGCTAGTCTTTCTAAATAAATATCTGTGCTAATATTCCGCCGATTAAGAAGGCGAAAATCCAGGTGCCGCTC
>JBLMYS010000065.1:0-5667 GCA_050258415.1 Acidobacteriota bacterium
GGGACTTCAGCATTGATAAAATGAAAGACCTGGTAAAGAAATATTTTGCAGAGATACCAAAAGGGACAAAACCCATTTACCGCCCCAGTGCAGTGGAACCGGAGCAGAAAAAAGAGGCGGCTGATACGGTTTATGACAACATACAGCTCCCGGCAGTTGTGAAGGCCTTCCACATTCCGGCACAGGGAACAGACGACTACTATGCAATAGACATGCTTACGACGCTCCTTTCCTCGGGACAGAGCTCACGGTTCTATAAAGAGCTTGTGGACAAAGAGCAGAAGGCGCTTTATACCGGCTCATTCCCCTTTTCACTTGAGGACCCGGGATTGTTCTTAGTTTATTCCATTTCAAATATGAATGTAAACGTTAAGGACCTGGACAGCTCGATTGACAGGGAAATAACGAGGGTCCAGAATGAGCTGATAAGTGAGCATGAGTTCCAGAAGCTTAGGAATCAGGTTGAAGACGATTTTGTAAAGAGCAAGAACACGGACCTTGGAATTGCAACGAGCCTTGCAGACTATTACCTGTTCTACAAAGGGAACACAGACCTCATAAATACAGAACTCGAGCGCTATATGAAAGTGACGCGTGAAGACATAAAAAGAGTGGCAGATAAGTACCTGACGAAAAACAATGAGACACTGCTTTACTACCTGCCGAAGCCGTTAGAATCAAATGGGGAGGGAAAATAAAATGAAAAAAGCATCAGTTGTATTCCTTTTACTTTTCTTAACATCGTCTCCCCTTTTTCCGCAGCTTGACAGGCGCACATCGCCCCCTCCGGGACCCGCGCCTGAGATAAAGCTTTCGGATTATGAGAGCTTTGAGCTTAAAAACGGGCTTAAGGTTTTTGTCGTGGAAAACCACAAGCTTCCTGTTGTATCCTTCTCTCTTGTAGTTGACCGCGATCCTATACTTGAAGGCGACAGCGCGGGATATGTTGCCATGGCAGGGGACCTATTAAGAACACGGACGAAAACAAAGACTAAAGACGAGATAGACGAGGCTATAGATTTCATCGGGGCCTCACTTTCAACTTCGTCCACCGGTGTTTCAGCCTCGACGCTTACAAGCCACATGAACCAGCTCCTGGATATTATGTCGGACATAGTTATAAATCCCCTATTCAAGCAGGAGGAGCTGGATAAAATAAAAAAACAGGCGCTTTCCGAACTTGCCTCGTCAAAGGATGAGCCGGAGACAATTGCAGGGCGCATTGAACAGAAACTCTATTACGGGAAAGATCATCCTTATTCAGAATTTGAGACTGAAGAATCCGTAGGTAAAGTAACGCTTCAGATGTGCAGGAATTATTATAATTCTTTCTTTAAGCCTAACATAGCCTATCTTGCAGTTGTGGGTGATGTGACAAAAAAAGAAATTGAGCCCGTTATAGAAAAATACTTCGGCCAGTGGCAGAAAGGTGAAGTAAAACATTTTACCTATCCCGTGCCGAAGGCTCCTTCAAATAACGTTGTTGCAGTTTCAGACCGCCCGAACTCCGTGCAGTCAACAATAAGAATAGGATACCCAATCGATCTGAAAGTAGGCGGCCCCGATGCCATAAAGGCGGGGCTGGCAAATACAATTTTAGGCGGAGGTGAGTTCAGGCTTTTTAAGAATCTGAGGGAGGCTCATGCATATACTTACGGCGCCTATTCCAGGCTCTCAAGTGACAAGCTGGCTGGTAATTTCACGGCCTATACCGAAGTTAAAAGCGCCGTAACAGACAGCGCCGTTTACGAAATACTAAATGAAATGAAAAAAATGAGGCAGGAAAAGCCCGATGAAAAAGAGCTGCAGACAGCAAAGAACTATTTAAGCGGTAATTTTGCAATTGCGCTTGAAAAGCCCTCAACTATTGCCAGCTTTGCAATTAATATTGCAAAATACAACCTCCCCAGGGATTACTATAAAAACTATCTCAAGAACGTTCAGGCGGTCTCTTCTCAGGATGTATTCGATATGTCGAATAAGTACATACACCCTGAAAATGCATATATCATTGCAGTGGGTAACGCCCAGGAGATTGCAGGCAAGCTGAAAAGGTTCAGCCCTTCGGGTAAGGTTACTGCATATGACGTTTACGCACAGGAGCTGGATACAACGGCTAAAAAGCTCCCTGAAGGAGTTTCTGCCCGCACGGTGCTGGATAACTACATAGCACAGATAGGGGGAAAAGATAATCTCCTTAAGGTACAGGACAGAACGACTGAAATGACCGGCAAAGTCCAGGGCGTTGAAGTCAACATTACAATTTACCAGAAGCAGCCCGATAAGCTCCTTCAGGAGATAAAGGCCGGCAGCATGACGCAGTCAATTATTTTTGATGGGAAAAAAGGTTTTAGCGTAACTCCTGCGGGGAAAAAAGAGATCACGGGACAAAACCTGGACGACTTAAGGCAGGAAGCAACGCTTAACCTTCTTCTTAATCCCGGGAAATACGGCATTACTTCAAAGCTCTCAGGAATTGAAAAAGTTGAGGGGAAAGACGCCTACAGGATTGAGCTCCAGGCAGGCACGGGGAAAAAGTGGACCGAATATTATGACGTCACCTCAGGACTTAAGCTAAGGCAGATAAAACCAATTCAGGCACCCATGGGACAGGCGACGCAGACCGTAGATTTCAGCGACTACAGGGACGTTGAAGGGGTAAAGTACCCATTCCGCCTTAAGCAGACCCTGGGAAGCCAGCAGATGGAAATGCAGGTAACTTCATTAAAAGTAAATAATAACTTAAAAGATAGTATATTTGAAGTGCAGAAATAATATTTTTCATAAAAATTGATTTAACTAATGGATAACAGGAAATATTCGGTTATAATTTTTGATCTCGGCAATGTGCTCATTCCTTTCGATTACAGCATAATGATGAAAAGGCTGGATTTAATTGAGGAAGGGTTAGGTCAAAGGTTCATGGATCATTATAAGGCAAATTATCATATTCACAGGCAGTTTGAACGCGGCGAACTGACGAATGACGAGTTTATAGAAATAATGCTCAAAAGCTGCAACGGCAGCCTCGACCGCGAGACATTCTGCAGGTATTATTCGGAAATTTTCAGGCTGAACAGTGACGTTGCGGCTCTTATACCCGAGTTAAAGAAGAAATACAAGGTAGTACTCCTTTCAAACACAAACGACATACACAGGCAATACGGCTACAGGCAGTATGAGTTTTTGAAATATTTCGACAAGCTTATCCTCTCGCACGAGGTTGGAGCCGTAAAGCCGGAGCCTGAGATTTATAAGGCGGTTGAGGCCTTTACACAAGTTCCCCCTGAGGAACATATTTTTGTTGACGATGTATTAGAATATGTGGAGGGTGCTAAGAAAATGGGCTGGGACGCGGTTCAGTTTACTTCTTACGGCCAGCTTGTAGAGGATTTTAAGACGAGGGGAATTCTTTAAATTCCCAGGAAAGTGCTATATCTTTTTTGATTTTTAATTTTTAATTTGTCTCGTCTTTTTCAGCCATTAATAGATTTTGAAAAAGAATAGCACCCATATGCTTTTTTTTTCAGGAGTGCCTAAAGGTTATATTTTAATACCAGGGAACTTATGAAAGCTCTTAAGCTCAAAAGCCGCGTTTTATTCCGTTTTTCATGTGGAATTCTGCTATTGGTAATTGCCGCCATAAACTTTAATTGCCTGGAGAACTCAGGACATGCGGGCAGCAAGACTTCTGAAAATACTGAGGCCTCAGGCAAGGAAACCGTACGCAAAGAGAAAGCTGCGGATAACTCAGCACTAAAAGATACTGTCTTAAGATATAAAGTAGACAGGACTATACATTACGTCCCTTACCTTGTAAAAGGGAGGGCTCCGCTTTCAAAACTGGATTCAATTTACGGCTCCGACGGCGCAAAGCTTATACTTGCCTTAAACCGTCTGGATGAAGCCAACATCAGGCGCGCAGACACTCTTGTTGTGCCCGACACGCTTACAAATCTTTTATCCTACTGCCCATATCCGTACGTAATTGAGCAGGCGCGGGAGGTTCCAAAGCTTTTACTTATTTCAAGGCGCATACAGGCTTTTGCAGCTTATGAGAATGGCGTACTTGTAAAATGGGGACCCACGAGCACGGGAAGGAAAGCCAAACCTACTCCCGAAGGGCTCTTCAGCGCAAACTGGAAGTCGAGAAAGACCACAAGTACAATTGACAGCTCATGGATACTCCCCTACTACTTTAATTTTCAGAACAGGGAAGGCGTTGCACTGCACCAGTTTTCGATGCCGGGATATCCTGCCAGCCACGCATGCGTAAGGCTTCTTGAGGCTGACGCAAGGTGGCTTTACTACTGGGCCGAGCAGTGGATACTTTCGGAGGAAGGGAAAATAGAGGCATATGGAACCCCGATCATAGTTTTTGACGAATACCGCTTCGGCAAGAGAAAACCCTGGAAAAACCTGCTTGAGAACCCCGGTGCAATAAATGTAACGGAGGTGGAAATACAGGAGCTGATGGATAAATACATGCCCACGATTAAAGAAAGAGTTGAAAAAAGAAAAGAAGTCCTGATGGCACGGAAGGATAAGGAACAGCAGGACTTAGAGCAGCGCTGAAATTAAGGACGCTTACAGAGTTTTCACTGCTGCAGATTATCTTCAGAACTTACAACAAGTTCGGGATATATATGAAGCTACTATATTCTTTAACACTATTATTCCTAATTATCATGCAGACATCCAACATAGCACAGGAAAAACAGAAAGCGTTCATTAACGGGAAAGTTTACACCGTCAATGAAAAGCAGCCTTATGCCGAGGCTGTAATCACACGCAACAACAGAATCTTTTTTGTAGGAACTACAGATGAGGCCAGGCATTTCATTACACCGGAAACCGAGGTAATTGACCTCAAAGGAAAGCTCATGCTGCCGGGCTTTATTGATAACCACGTGCATTTTATAAGCGGAGGCTTCTATAAGCTGGGGGTTGACTTAAGGCAGGCAAAGTCAACCGACGAGTTTAGGACCATGCTTAAGGATTACGTTTCGCGTAACGGAGGAAGGTGGGTTACAGGAGGCGACTGGGATCACGAGGCATGGGAGAAAAATGACCTTCCGGTAAAAGAATGGATCGACAGCTTTACACCCACTACACCTGTTCTTGTTAGCCGTTTCGACGGTCATATGGCGCTTGCAAATTCGTACGCATTAAAGCTCGCCGGAATTACCAAAGACACACCGAGTCCCGAGGGGGGACTAATTGTAAAAGACAGAGTAACGGGTGAACCGACAGGAATATTAAAAGACAACGCAATGAGCCTTGTTTTTGCAGTTATTCCGGAGCCGGGAGAAGAAGAGTATGCCAGGGCGTTAAAGGCAGCATTAAATGAAGCCAAGAAAAACGGGTTTACCTCGGTTCAGGATATAACATACGCCAATGATCTTAAGACTTACCAGAAGTTTGAAAAAGAAGGCAGCCTTACGTGCCGCATTTACACCAGGCTTCCGATTGCAGACTGCGATAACCTGATAGGTTCAGGGATAAGGTATAATTTCGGAAGCGAGAAGCTTAAAATAGGCTCTCTTAAGGCTTTTGCCGACGGCTCTCTGGGAAGTTCGACGGCGCTCTTCTTTGAGCCCTACGCTCAGGACTCTACTACCACGGGGCTTGCGATGGATTACGTAACTGACGGAAGGCTTAAAAGCT
>JBLMYS010000066.1:0-11467 GCA_050258415.1 Acidobacteriota bacterium
AGGGGGTACTTGAGTGTAATGGAGTAATCCATTTCTTCCATCCAGTTCAGGCTGTCGGGAGTAACTCTTCCCGTATATTTTCCGTTTACGTAGATCTTAGCTCCCTGCGGATTTGAATCTATGAGCAGAAAACCTGTACTTACGGGCGGCTCAGGCGGACTTACAGAGACCTCCTTATCGCAGGAGAATGAAAGGAGGACAAAAGTAAGCAGATAGAATATACCGGAAATTGTTTTTAGCTTTTTCATATTATTAATAGATTATTTTGCAATAAAGTGGCTTTGGTGATTTCCTCTCATTCAGGGCCCAGTTTGGTTTTATATCCGAAAGACTTTATGTATTCTTTATCCATCCTGATAACGAATTTAGAATTTGCGAAAGAAGCGAATACCCCGAGGCCTCCTTCAATGTTTGTAAAGTCCGTCTGGTCCAGTTTAACAGATAAGCCGTCATCAAGCAATTTTGAGGCGGAAAAATAGGCCGATAAGTTATCATCCATAGTCATTATTTCAGCTATGAGGGACAGGATAACATAGTTGTTTTTGTTCGGGTCACCCGCCGAAATTTCCTGCAGTGTACGATTGATTGCATCCATTTCAATTATATATGATCCAGCGATTGTTGGGGTGGCATAGACAGGTGAAAGTTTCCCCCCTCCGGAACTGACATAGCGCACGGGCAGTCTCTTCAGATATCTTACAGGGACTCCGTTTTCAAATTTGAAGTAAGCGATGGAAAACCTGGGATAATAGAAAGTATTCGGATTTGAAAGTTGAACCCAGCTGGCGACAACATAATTTCTGCCCGAAGGGGGAATTATTTCATTATCATTTGCATCGTCATAGGTTACGGGCTTTGGAATTGTTGTTACAGCATGAAGCTTTCGGCCGTTTGGCAGAACAGCCAGAATTTCGGCTTTTTTATTGTTTGGAAGCTTCAAATTTTCGGCATAGTAGTACTTTAAGGTGGAGTTATATCTGGACGTATCGGTTCTTGCGGTCTCGGCATCCTTCATAATATAGACGCTGTCGCCTACCCAGATTCTTATATCGGCATTCTCAATTGCGGGGTCGGTTTTATTTACCATGGGGTCGTACCCATCCGTATTATAGCTGCGGGAAATTACGGCGGTCTGGACCGTCGTATCAGATCTCAGTATGCATGTAAGGATGTACTTATCCTTAAATTCACCTTTAGGGTTAAAGGCATCATCCTTGCAGCCTGAAGAAATCAATACTGATGAAAATATCAGAGTAACGAGAATTATTTTTTTCATATTTCAAGCTTAAATGTTGCTGTTGGTAAAAATGGCAGCATGTTGACGCGCTTGCCTGTATTGCGTTCAAAGTAAAAGATATTCTTTCTGTTATAGATGTTTATTGCGCTGACGTCCAGGTAAAAGTTAGCAAATGAAGTAGTAAACTTTTTTGAAAGGCTCATATCCAGCCTGTGATAGTCGGGCAGGCGTCCGAGGTTCTTATCGCCCAGGAGGAGGAAAGGCTGGTAGGGTGTAAGCATATTTAACTGGTTAAAGTAATCGCTGGCTTCAAGTTTGTCGTAGTAGCCTGTAAGCTTTGTAAAAGGCAAACCGGAATTATAGACCCAGATAGCGCTTGCCTGGTAGTCGTTGCCGAAGTTATACTCAAGCGTAAGGTTAAGGGAATTTCTGGAGTCGTACTTTGGATAATAAGTCCAGCCCTCAACAGTTTTATATGTCCAGCCCCTGGAAAAAGATCCCATGAAGAAGAAATCCAGGAATTTCCATTTCAGCATGAATTCGACTCCGTATGCCTCGCCGGTGCCTGAGATCAAATCCCTGTCCGATTCAAAAACTTTGTTTTCGTTTAATGCAGGAAAGTTACTGATGCTTTTATAATAGCCTTCGGTCTCAAAGCTCAGGTTTTCTGTAAAGTTTGTTTCCAGTCCGAGTATATAATGTCTTGCCGTACTAGGGTTCAGGTATTCGGGAATAATGATCCAGGGTTCAAAGAGGGAGATTACTTCAGATTCATCTGTAAGGGTAGTTATTTCCTGCTGGAAGATTCCGCATGCTCCTTTGAGTGCAATCTGGGGGATGGGCCTGTATGTGAAGCTCAGGCGGGGTTCGTTAAAGAACTTTCCACCGTTTGCCGAAAGGCCTGTAAGGTTAATCCTTGTTCCCAGGTCAACGCCCAGGTTCTTAAAGCGCAGGAACTTATATTTTGCATACAAGCTGAAGTTAGTGCCGGAAGAGCCGATATTTGTGACGGCGCCTGAGAAATTTTCAAGAAAGAGCCTTGTGTTGAGGTCGGTTATATTCAGTCCTATTCCAAGCTCGTCCTTTGAATCGTAGACGTAGCTGCAGTCCATCTTCATGCTGATTTCGCGGACTTCATTTTTTTTAGGTCTGCTAGTGCTGTAGTTCGGTATGACCTCGCCCAGAAAGTTGCTTACAGAGAGTCCCAGTTCAAAGAAAAGGGGGCTGTCTGAGATCTGGAACCATTTAAAGCCGAAGACGTTGTTTGCCCATTTCAGGTCGGCCTTCGTGGGATCCTGGTTCATGAGGCGGTCGTCGCTTAAAAGGCCCTGGACGGTAATTTTGCTTCCCTCGACGAATTCGGGGTTGGAGTAGTTTACCTTGAATGAAAGGTCGTAGAAGTCGAGCGGGATACTCTTATCGTTGAGGAATTTTTTATAAATATCGCTCGAATAGCTTTTGCGGCCAGTTACGATAAAAGAGCCGTAAGGAATTGGGCCTTCAACAAGGGCCTTAGCGCTCAGGTAGCTTATGCCGGCCTTTACGCCGTAGCTGTTTTTATTGCCGTCTTTTGTAAATATATTCATGACCGAGGAGATTCTGCCGCCGTATTCGCTAGTGAAGCCTCCCTTATAGAATTCAATATTATTGACCATTTCGGGGTCAACAATGCTGAAAAGTCCGAATGCATGGAAAGGGTTGTAAATAGTGGCGCCGTTTATCATGACGAGGTTCTGGTTGCTGGCCCCGCCTCTGATATAGTATCTGGCCGAGACGTCACCCGTGGATCTTACGCCCGGCATATACTGCAGGGAGCGGAATATGTCTGTTTCCACGCCCTTGGGCATCAGTTCCAGCTCTTTAATAGTTATTCTCTGCAGGCTTATGTCCGTGGCGTTTTCCTCTGTGATGCGTTTCTCAATTTTTTCCACCATTGGCAGCACAACGCTTTGAGGGATCATTTTAATATTCAGGTGGGTCATCTTCCCCTTTTCAAGTCTCACAATAATTTTTTTGGGGTAGTAGCCCATATAGGACACAACGAGAGTAAGAGGTCTTCCCGCGGGAACCGAGGTGATGAGGAAGTATCCCTTGGAATCGGAATATGCACCAATGGACAGTTCCTGAATAGCGACGCTGGCGTATGTAAGGACTTCCCCGCTCGTGGAATCGGTTACGAGGCCTCTCAAGTTTCCGCTCCCCTGGGCGAAAGTGTAAGAGGAATTTGAGAATACAGTTAAAAGAAGCACAAAGAGGAAAAGTAAAGATCCGGGCAACTTCAGTTCATTCATAATTGCTCGCTTGTTCATGGTGGATTATTGCGGAGGTAAGTTAAATAAATCATAATAAAAAGGAAATATAGTTATGGATAATTTTGTCCTGCGGCAGGAAAAAAACATGTCCGGCAGTATAAATGTATAAGCGGCAGATTAGGAGATGTAAAAGTGCCTCACCGGAAGCCCGGAATTATGCCAAAGAGCGCAGGGTTACAAACAGGAAAATGAGAGAGTATTTTAGTATATTTTGTTTATTAATTCGATTAAATGTGTATCTTTATAAAAGGAGGGGTATGCATTGGTCTGAGAAACTGGAAAAGAATGTCAGTCCATGAAAGGGCTGATTTAAGTAAATGAGATAGAAAACTTCAAAAGGTGGAAAATTGTTAGGACATATTATTAAGTTTGTCAGAGACAGATTAAGCAAGATATCAAATGCGGGTAAGAGAAAAAAAGAGGGACCGGCAAAGGAAGTAAAAGTTACGGGAGGAAGGCCGGGGCAGGAAAGGAAGCCCGGACAAAGGGATGCGCGCCAGACTGGAAAGCAGCATGCGCCGGTTCAGGATAGGAGGGCGCCCCAGGGAGTGGGCCAAAAAGGGAAAAGGCCCCAGACACAGCCACAGCCTCAGCAGCAGGCACCACAGCCGCTAAGGAAAGAAAGGCCGCAGGCAGCTCCGAAACCCGCCGCTGCACAGCCCCAGCAGAAAAAACAGCCTGATAACTGGGATGTTTCGCAGTTCAAGGTGGAACCCTCAGAGGGAAAAACAAGGTTTCATGACCTTAACCTGCCAAAGGAACTCATGCATGCAATTTATGACCTTGGTTTCCAGTACTGCACGCCAATTCAGGCGGAAATCCTTTTTAATACATTAAACGGCAAGGACGCCACGGGCAAGGCACAGACCGGTACGGGTAAAACCGCGGCATTCCTGATTACAGTTATAACGCGGCTCATGAGGGAGAAGCCGGAGGCTAAAAGACGCAACGGCGCACCGCGTGCTCTTATAATTGCACCCACGCGTGAGCTGGTAATGCAGATTGCAAGTGACGCTCTTAATCTCGGAAAGTATTCAAACCTCGTCATTATGTCGGTCTACGGCGGCATGGACTACCAGAAGCAGAAGCGTCAGCTTAACGGGCAGCAGATTGATATACTGGTAGCTACGCCGGGAAGGCTCCTGGATTTTTATAACCGTCACGACGTGCATTTAAGCCAGGTGGAAATAATGGTAATTGACGAGGCCGACCGCATGCTCGATATGGGCTTTATTCCCGACGTGCGCAAGATCGTACGGTCCACCCCGCCCAAGGAAAAGCGCCAGACACTTTTCTTCAGCGCTACAATCACTCCGGATGTGGAGCGTCTTGCTTCATACTGGACAAAAGATGCTGTGCGTGTTGAGATTGAACCGGCGCAGGTGGAAGTTGAAAGTGTAAAACAGATAATTTACATCGTTACAAGCGAGGAGAAGTACCCTCTTGTCTATAACCTCATTACAAAGCAGAATATGGACAGGGTTATTATTTTTGCAAACAGGCGTGATGAGACGCAGGGGCTTACGGACCTTCTTCTTAAGCACGGAATAAGCTGCGCTTTAATTTCAGGCGACGTTGATCAGCGTCAGAGAATAAGAACCCTTGATGACTTCAAAAACGGCAAGATACGCGTTCTTGTTGCCACAGACGTCGCAAGCCGCGGCATCCACGTCGAAGGCATCAGCCACGTGATAAATTATACTCTTCCTCAGGATCCTGAGGATTACGTTCACCGCATCGGACGCACGGGGCGCGCAGGCGCGACGGGCACTTCGATCAGCTTTGCCACAGAGGACGATTCGTTCTATATACCGGCCATTGAAGGTTTCTTAGGGCACAGCCTGCACTGCATACAGCCCGATGAAAAGCTTCTTCAGCTTCCGGGTGAACTTGAAGTGGCGCCTCCGGTTGAAGCCGGCTCAGGAGAGGCAAAGCCACAGGAGTCGAGGCCCTCAGGACAGAGACAAGGCGGAGGAGGATACAGAAGACAGGGTCAAAGGCCTGGCGGCGGCGGACAAAGACAAGGAGGCCAGAGGCCGCAGGGACAAGGTGGTGGTGGTGGACAAAGGCAAGGTGGTGGTCAAAGACAGGGTGGTCAAAGACCACAGGGTCAAAGGCCCGGAAGGAGAAATTATGAGAGGCCTGATAATGCTTCCCCTGAAGGAGGACAAAAGCAGGATCAGGGTCAGCCGCAAAATAAACCCGGGCACAGGAATGAAGGCCCGGCTGAAAGACCGGGACCACAGAGTCCTGAGACCGGGAACGAGTAAAAACTAAAAAATCTTAATAGCGGAAGTGTTTAATCGCTTCCCCTTTTATTCCTATTTCCGTCATTGCCTCAATGCCAATCTGAAGATGAAGATCGACGTAACCTTCTGTTACCTTGCGGTCTGATTCTTCAGTCTTGATCCCTTCGGGGATCATAGGCATGTCGGATACCAGAAGAAGCGCACCCCTGGCAATTTCATTTACGTGGCCAACAATAAATACTGTAGCTGTTTCCATATCAATTCCAATTACAGAAAGCTTCTCAAGGTAGCGCTTGAAATTCTCGTCCCACTCCCATAATCTTCTGTTGGTAGTATAAATAACCCCGGTGCGGTAATCCTGGTTGTGTTCAACGATCTTTTCAGAAACGAACTTATGCAGCTTAAATGATGGGAGCGCCGGCACCTCGGGGGGCATATAGTCGCCTGAGGTTCCTTCACCCCTTATTGCCGCAATCGGGAGAATGAAGTGCCCGATTTCGGTGGAATGTTTTACGCCACCGCATTTGCCGAGGAAAAGAACTCCTTTGGGCTTGCGCGCAACCAGAAGGTCCATTATTGTAGCGGCGTTAGGCGAGCCTATGCCGAAATTTACAATTGTAAGACCCTGTGAGTTTGTGGCCGTCTGCATCGGCCGTCCAATGCCGCGCACGTCGCAGTTGAACTGTTCGGCAAAGCGGGTTACATAATTATGAAAATTCGTCAGAAGGAGGTAATCACCGAATTCATCTATTTTTGTTCCCGTATAGCGGGGGAGCCAGTTCTGGGCAATTTCGAGTTTTGTTCTCAATATTATTTTTTCCTGTCGTTAAATTTATCTGCAAGTTTTCTAATTTCCCGGATGTGCTGAGGGCCAGTGCCGCAGCAGCCGCCAATAATATTTACGCCCATTTTTAAGAGCTCTTCAGCCTTAGGGGAAATAACATCTGGAGTTTCCCTGTAAACGCTCACGCCTTCGACCCATTCGGGGATTCCGGCATTTGCCTGAGCCAGTATGGGAAGCTGTGTAAGGGGCCTCATTTCGCTGATGACCTGAATCATTTCATCAAAGCCGCGTCCGCAGTTGGAGCCTATAATGTCTGCTCCTGCCGCAGTCAGTCGTTCAATGCTGGTTTTAACATCCACGCCCCACATTGTCCTGGGTCCCGAGGGTCCCACTTCAAAAGTCATAGAAGCGCTTACCGGGAGTCCTGTTTTCTCCTTTGCGGCGCGGACGGCTGTTTCAGCCTCCTCGATAGACATCATGGTTTCGACAAATATGACGTCTACGCCACCTTCGGCAAGAGCCAGAGCCTCTTCGGCAAAAGCATTATAGGCATCCTGAAGGTTAAGGGGACCAAGGGGTTCAAGAATTTCGCCTGTAGGACCGATTGAGCCGGCGACATATTTACCTTCCGGGCATACCTCGCGCGCAAGTTCGGCCGCTTTCTTGGCAAAGTCGAAAGCCCGGTCTTCCATCTGGTGGAGTGAGAGCCTGATGCGGTTGCTGCCGAAAGAGTTTGTCTCAACAATGTCGCTTCCTGCGTCATAGTAATCTTTATGAATTGCCTGAATTACCTCGGGGTTTACAAAATTCAGTTCCTCGGGGCACACGCCTGTTTTCATGCCGCGCTTCTGGAGTTCGGTACCCATGGCGCCGTCTGAAAGCAGTATTATGCCTGAGTGCAGTTTGGTTAAGAATTTTTTGGACATATATCTTAATTCTCTTAAAGTTAAATCAATTTATTAAAATCAAAATGTTAACGAAATATAAGAAAGAAAATGGAATTAATAACGGGCAAGGCGGCACATTATGAAAGTTATCTCATTAAGCCATAGACTCCGCTTACTGATTTCATCGGCAGCATGAGGCAGGTTTCCGTAAGGCGGACTCCAATGTCACTTCCCTTAAGCATTGAAATAAGAGTTCCCTGTTCCGTGAGGTCCCAGCCCCGGTAGCCCGGGGAAAACCTTTTCGTCAGGTGTAAGATTTTTTCTTCTGCCTGACTTAGAATCAGGTAGCGGGCTTTTAGCTGTATTGCTTCAATAAGGGCCGAAGCCGCGGCGTTCAGCATATAGCCGTCTAAGAAGTCTTCATTTTCAAGCCTTTGGATTACGCCGTCTGATTCTTCGCCTAAAGTAATGAGGTATAATGAAGCCATTTCGCAGTCCCTTAAAAGCCGGAATACCCCTTTTCCTGTAAATGAGCTGCCCTCATGAAATTTTATACGGGAGTTTAGGGGATCTTTTTCCGTGATCTTAAAAGTTTTGTATCTGAGGGCGGGGCTGAATACATGTCTATACTTTAGGTATACGCCGCGGCAGACTTCGAGGAGTGCCTCTTTGTCTTCCGAGCTGCTGCCAAGCCTCAGGTACTTGCGCGTAGTTTCGGCGTCAAAGGGGATGCTATCCACCTCAAAATGAACCGTATGTAAATCCGTATTTGTCATTAAGGGAAAAACATTGAGTTGACAAAAATATCCTGGAAGTCCTCGCGCCCCGAGATCTCAATATATTCAACTATTTCAGAAAGCCTTTCAGCCTTAAGCCTGGCCTCTTCCGACAATAGCACGGCGCCGGCGCCTGCAAGGGCGGCATTCCCGATAAATTTAATTTTATCCGGCTTCACGCGCGGGAGCATACCAATCTCAACGGCGTCCTCCCCTTTTAGGTGGTTGCCGAATGCTCCGGCCACAAAAACTTCGCCTATTTCGCTTTCAGTAATATTAAGCTCTTTCATCAGTATACTGATGCCGGCCGAAATAGCGGCCTTCGCCAGCTGCACTTCGCGTATATCCTTCTGCGTCAGCATCACGCCGTCATTGGTAAGCCTGATATTATTGATTGTCTCTGAGGGTTCTATTCTGTTTTTCAGTTCATCGCTGATATCCCGGGGCAAAGACTCCACGTCCAGAATCCGGCCGCTTTTATCGATTAGGCCGGCTCTTAAGAACTCAGTTACCAGGTCATGGAGGCCTGAGCCGCAGATGCCTCTGGGCTCTGCGTTGCCTATGGTAACAATCTTAAGGCTTCCTTTTTGAATCTCAGCCCTTTCAATTGCGCCGCGCGAGGCTCTCATGCCGTGCGTTATGGTGGCACCTTCCCAGGCGGGTCCCGCGGGGGAAGATGAAGCGAGTATTCTTTGTTTTGATCCCAAAACTATTTCGCCGTTGGTTCCTATATCAACAACAAGCTTTATCTCATCCTCGGATTCAAGGTTCAGGACTGTAAGAACGGCTGTAATGTCGCTTCCAACGTAACTTCCAAGGTCGGGCAGAAGATAGACTATTCCCCCTTTATTAATATCAATTTTTAAGTCACCGGCATTCAGGCTTAAAGCCCTTTTCACAACGGGTGTGTAGGGGCTAAAGGCTATATTCTCAGGCGTAATGCCCATGAAAATGTGGCGCATTATGGTGTTACCGGCAACGGAAACCTTATAGATTGCGCTTTTTTCAATCCCCGTTTCACGGCAGAGTTCTTCAATAAGGGAGTTTATCTGGCTTACTATTAAATTTTGGAGCTCTTCAAGGCCGCCTTTATTGCTTATTATATAGTTAGCTCTCGAAATAACGTCTGCCCCAAAGGACTGCTGTGAGTTTAAGGCTGAGCTGACGGCAGAGACTTCACCGGTATTTATATTAAAGAGTTTTGCAACAACCGTAGTTGTGCCAATATCCACGGCAACTCCATAGAGGGAGCCTCTTGTGTCTCCTGCTTCCAGTTGAATGAGCTTTTCCCGGTCCACTACCGCCGTAAGCCTGAAGCGGTTTTTCCTTAAAAGCTCCGGGAGATCTTTCATCAGTTGAAAGTTAAAGTCATTAACCGGAAAACCTTTTTTCTTAAGCTCCAGGCAAAGGACCTCAAAATCAAAATAGTTTTCCCCTGTAAGAGGCTCCGGGAGTTCCAGGAGTATTTTTTTAAGTCCCGGATTTAAGGGAAATCCCCCTGTCTTGCTCTCGGTCATAATCCTGAGGTCAAAGGTCTGCGACTCTTCGGGCACCATGCAGGTTACGTCTTCAGTAATTATGTTCTGGCAGGAAAGGCGGAAGCCCTCCTTAAGTTCCTGAGGCGAAAGGTACTCTTCGTCGGAAGAGGCCGGAGCATTGAGGCCCTCAGAGACCACTACTTTGCACTCCCCGCATGTACCCATGCCTCCGCAGGAAGATTCAATTACAAGTCCAAGCTCGAGTGCCGCGTCGCGCAGTGTGGTGCCTTCATAAAAGTATCCCGATTTTTTACCCGGAAGAAAGGTTACTTTGTGCTGTTTCATAGAGTCAGTATTTCCCGAATTCTTCAGACAAAGTTTCCAGAAGCATTATGTTCTCAGGAGGCGTTGAAGGGGCAACCGAGCATGCTGAGCTGAGGATATATCCCCCATGGGGTTTTCCTGTTTCAAGGCGCCAGCGGACGTCCTGAGAAATCTCTTCCCTGCTCCCGTTAAGAAGGGTATTAATGGGGTCTATGTTCCCCTTAATGAAAACTTTTCCCGAGAGCATTTTTTTTGCTTCCTCCAGGTCCACGGTTCCGATTGGAGGGGGATCAAGCGTGTCGATTCCGTTTGTGCCGGTCTTCATCATGAGGTCGAGCCTGTCGCCTATTTTGCCGCAAGTATGTGTATAGACGGGGATATTATATTCTTTTTTAATTTCCTCAACTATTTTCCTTTCATAGGGTGCCACGAACTCTTCGTAATGCTGTCTGGAAATAAAGCCCGCTCCGGCAAAAGCTGAAGAGATAAGTACGGCGTCGACGCCAAGGGAAGCCTGTTTTTTACCGAGTGCAATGGCGCCCTGTGTCAGGTTTTCGAGGCAGGCTTTAGCCTTCTGTGGGTCTAGCATTATAGCCATGAGGGCATTTTCATAATTTAAGAGTTCCAGAAACTGCGACCACGGTGAGAAGACCTCGGAGTGGACGGAGACTTCGCCTTTTGTTTTTTCCATCACCTTTTTAATTGTAAGGAAGTGGTAGTCGGGGAAGAAATCCGTAAATGGTCGCACCTCATGTTCAAAACCCCACGTAAAGGGGTATTTAATTTCCGTTATATCCCACGGCTCAACGTAGAAGAGTTTTTCCGGGTCGAGTTCATCGAAAGTTGGGAAATTCCGGCTGCCGCCGGGGAGGAAATAGTGGGGGTTATCGTTTTGGGGGAACACGGTATAGCTTCCGTCATTCCATCTTATAACGGTTTCACCATCTTTTTCTTCGATATTAGAGATATCCTTTTGGTAATCCGGGTCACGTCCGGGGAGGTTTACCAGTATGCCGTCAAATTTATATTTTTCCTGGAGTCTCACGAGGGCCTCGGCAAAGCCTTCGGAGGTGTACCAGATATCCATCGGTTTTACTCCCGAGTAGAGGAAATAGTGTCCCAGGGAAAGCTGGCACATTACGGGCACCCTGTCGGGTTCAAGAAGGCTCATCGCCTTCCGCATTCTTTCTTTAGATGTCATTTTATTAAAAATTATGTTTACCAGATGATAATTATAAGGAATAAATATACTCCAATAGGCTGGAACGCGCAAGGTTTCCGTCGCCCCCATCCGCATTCCCTACGGTGTATACACAAATTGGTACCGGTTTATTCCCATTACCATGGAATTCAATAACCCTATGAAACATAGAGCATCTTTAACTCCGCAGTAACTAAGCCCCGAAGAGGGGCGCTTTGT
>JBLMYS010000067.1:0-7163 GCA_050258415.1 Acidobacteriota bacterium
ATGGAAATGCGCAAGCTTGGAAGCAACGGCCCTCAGGTCTCAGCAATTGGTCTGGGTTTAATGGGAATGTCTGACCTGTACGGCCCGGCAGATGAGAAAGAAAGTATTGCAACAATTCATAGTGCAATTGAGGAAGGAATTAATATTCTTGATACCGGGGACTTTTACGGGATGGGGCATAATGAAATGCTTTTACGCGAAGCCCTTAGGGGAAAAGAGCGGGAGAAGGCACTGATCAGTGTAAAATTCGGAGGGATGAGGGATCCCAATGGGAACTGGGTTGGTTATGACACCCGTCCCCAGGCAGTAAAGAATTTCCTCGCCTACTCATTAAAAAGAATTGGAACCGATTACATTGATATTTACCGTCCGGCAAGAATTGACCCCAATGTCCCGATAGAAGATACGGTTGGTGCAATCGCTGATATGATAAAAGCTGGATTTGTAAGGTACGTTGGGTTGTCTGAAGTGGGAGCAGATACCATACGGCGAGCGAATTCCGTACACCCTGTAAGCGACCTGCAGATTGAGTATTCGCTCATCTCACGGGGAATTGAAGAGGAGATTCTGCCTGCCTGCCGTGAGCTTGGAATAGGAATAACAGCCTATGGAGTTTTATCGCGCGGACTTATTAGCGGTTACTGGTCAAAGGAGCGTGATGTGGCCCAAAACGATTTCCGGAGATTCAGCCCGCGCTTCAGCAAAGAAAACCTTGAGCACAACTTACTTCTTGTGGAAGCTTTAAGGAGTATTGCAGAAAAGAAGAATCTGACAGTTGCACAACTTGCCATCGCCTGGGTCTTGTCGCGCGGAAATGATATAGTTCCACTTGTTGGCGCCCGCAGGCCTGAAAGGCTAAAAGAAGCGCTTGGAGCAATTGAAGTCAGGCTAAGCAAAAGTGACCTGGAAGAAATTGAGCGCGCCGTACCACCGGGGGCCGCAAAAGGAAGCCGGTATAATGAACATCAGATGGCAATGCTAGATAGCGAGCGGAAAAGTAACAGGAAGTAATAAATAAGGCTGCCGTGAAATAGTATTCATGACAGCCTAAAAAACGTGCTATCTTTAACTAAGCTTTTTCCACTGCCTGCTTAAAGCTCTTCCAGTGTTCATCTGTCATCGAATGTGACAGGAAGAGTGAAACGCCTGCGGCTCCGCTGGCAAGAGAGGTTTCGACGGCTTCTGATAGTTCAAAAGGAGTAAGCTGGGGTATAAAAAGTCCGCTGTAAACCGGGGCAGGTTTACTTAATGCCTTTATTTCTTTACTGGTCTCCTCCCCGATCCAGCTAATGCCTTCACCGTAATAACCATGATATAGCATCGGAAGGAAAGCATCCAGATCCCACCTGGACCACTGCTGGCGAACAGATTCCCAGTTCGGGAAGACTGCTGCCGTAACCGGTTTATTGTACTTCCGGGCCTCAGGCACGAGCTTATTATTGACAAGGTTCGTTATTCTGTCGTAACGGAACTGCCTCCACTCTTTGCTTTGGGTTGGGTCCTCGAGTTTCATTACGTCCATACCCGTTTGTTTCTTAAATTCGCTTTGGCAGAGCTCACAGTAGCAGTAATCGTATTCGGGATATTCCCTGTCCTGCACAATATTATACTTGGGCTGAAGTTTCTCGGCCAGAATGACATCGGGGAAGCGTATATAATCCAGATGCACACCGTCCAGATCTTTAATCTGTGAGAGCTCACTTACGGTTTCACGTATAAAATCCTGAACTTCAGGATGTGTCGGGCACATGAACTTATAATGCGGGACATAGGCCGGCTTTACGGCTGCCGACTCCCCTTTTCTGTTTACAACAAACCAGTCGGGATGCTTCTGACGTACTTCCTCAATATTGCACATCGTGGAGCGCATCCAGGCATGGAGCTCCAGTCCTTCTGATTTTGCAATAGGAAGGAGCCTTTCAAGCCAGGCGTCTTTTACAGGAAGGTGCCGGCTATGATAATAGGCAAAGTTAGAATCGTAGATCTCGGGCAGAACGGCGTCTATTCCTGAGGCGCGCATCTGAGAGAACATTCTTTTCCATTCGTCTTCGGATGTCTTTATGTCGGTCATTATCCAGGCCCAGTTTTTCATTTTCTTTTTTCCCATCTTACTTAAAAAGGGTGATTTCGTAAAGGCATTTAAGGCATTGCCTCCAAGAAGCCCTAAGCCGCTAAGGCCGAGTATTTTTATAAATTCTCTTTTATTCATATTTATATTTACCAGTTTTTTGCCCGAAATATAAATTTTATTAGTCTTATAAAAAAATTCCTGTTATTTATTTCTCAGAAGCTCGAACTCTGCCATAAGCGGCAGGTGGTCTGAAGCTTCAGACTGCAGCACTCTTATAGATACAGGTTTAAGTTTCTTTAAGGATTCTTTAGAGATATAAATATAATCTATTCTTCTGTCCGGTTTATCTGAAGGGAATGAAAATCCCTCATCTTTATGGAGCAGCTGCCACACGTCCACAAAATATTGACTGAGGCTGTCGTGCATTTTGCCTATGGGGCGGTCGTTAAAGTCCCCACAGAGTATTACAGGCATGCCCTCGCAGCTTTTCAGCACGCTGATAATTTCACCAGCATTCATCAGTTTTTCAGGCTCTGTATTTTTGTCCCCTGTATGTGTATCCATAAAGACGACCTTCTGCCCAGCAATGTCTACTATAGCCTGCAGGAGCCCTCTAGTCTCCCCTTCGCGCGTCATTTTATAATGAAGGTTTTTAACCGTATCGATTTTGAATTGTGAAAGGATTCCGTTGCCGTAATCTCCTCCCTGGAAATCTATGTTTTTTCCGAAAGCCATAAACATGCCGGTTTGACCTTTAAGCATCTGCATAATATCAATTTTACCCGAGCGTTCAACACCGCGGTCAACTTCCTGAAGGGCTACGAGGCCGGCCCTGTTATCCAGAATGAGGCCTCCTATTCTTTTTATGTCTATTTTCCCGTCAATCCCCTGTCCATGATGAATATTATAGGTCATTACCCTCAGTTTTTCCTGTGCAAAGGAGATATTTAAGAGGATAAGGATAAATGCCAGTAAAAGAGTAGTTTTTTTCATTTTCCGCTCAATTGAAATTTGGATTAATAAATGTAATAATAACTATAAAAGATAAGAAAAGTACACTTTAGATTTATTTGAATTTTACCTATTTTTAGCAATGATTTGCCATTTGAAATGGCACAATGCTACAAGCGAAGTGAGAATTTATAAAAATATATCCAGTTAGAGGAGTTCCTTACAATGCCTTTCGAATTTCATATGAACCGCGACGTATATTTTGAGCAGCAGTTTACGAATGCAAAGAAATACATTCTTTCTTTTTTAGGTGAGGTAATGCCTCTTAAGAAGATAAGTGTGCTTGAGATCGGATGTGGTGAAGGAGGTATCTTAAAGGCATTCAGCGATGAGGGGTGCTGCATAACCGGGGTTGATATAGATCCTGTTAAGATTGAAGCTGGGAACAGAATATTTGCCAAAGAGATTGCAGAGAACAGAGCCCGCTTAATTTGCGATGATATATTTAATTTTGACGGCGAGAAGTTCGATCTGATAATCTTAAAAGATGCTATTGAACATATTCACGGGCATGAGAAGATACTGGCAAAGATGAAGGACCTCTTAAATCCCGGGGGAAAAGCTTTTCTGGCGTTTCCGCCGTGGCAGATGCCTTTCGGAGGCCATCAGCAGATGTGTAAAAGTAAATTTATGGCCCTGGCCCCTTTTATACATCTTCTGCCGAACCCGTTGTATGCCGGGCTCTTAAAGTCTTTCAAAGAAAGCGACAGGCTCATTGATCATCTGCTGGATACAAAAGAGACGAGGATAACGATTGAAGGGTTTGAAAAGATTATAAAGAAGCTGAACTATAAAGTTGACCGTAAGCTATTCTACTTCATAAATCCTAATTATGAAGTTAAATTTAACATGAAACCAAGAAAGCAGTCAGCGTTGATTTCAAGCATACCATATTTAAGAAACTTCTTTATTACTACCTGTTTCTATGTAATTTCAGCTGATAACAAATAATTTTATCGGGGCCGGTCCGCTAGCTTTGAACCGGCCCCGGTAAGAACTACTTAACTTTCTTTCCCTTTAGCTCCTGACCGTTCTGAAATAGCGTCATGCCAGTAACCGTTCCATCTTTTCTCTGGAAACTCACCTGTGCATTTACCACTTTAAGGTAAAACTTACTCTCTGACATTGGAAACATTTCGAAGCGAGGCTGCCCGGTTGCCTGCCCGAAGATTCTGTCGCCTTCAACCGTAACCAAAATGCTGAATCCAGGAGCAAGTTCATAGGTGCCGGTAAATTCTTTCAGCTCACTTTCCTTTAGCTTTATTTCAGCTGTTTTTATGTCCCCCTGCCCGAGCTCTTTGAGCACTTTAACGGCGTTTTCATTTGCGGGGTTCAGCTCGAGGGACTTCTTATAGTTTTTAGCAGCTTCTTCCTTCAGGCCTTTTTTAAGGAGGGCCTCTCCATAGCTGTCAAACGCATTAGAAGACGAGGGAAATTCCTCCGTATTGAGTTTAAATATCTCTAATGCCTCATCGGTTTTCCCGGCCCCAAGGAGATTGTATCCCAAATTATTAATCTCCGCCTCGGTATATGCGTATTCATCTTTTTTATTTTTTAATTCTTTAAACTTGGTAATGGCGCCCTGTGAGCCCTCTTCTTCAAGCGTTTTCCAGAGTATTCTCGCCAGAGGTTTTTGCGGCTCCGTCTCATTTTTCCCATTGAGAATATTAATGATCTGGTCTGTCATTTTGTCTAAAGGGGCCCTGCCGGCATTGCTTAAAATAACTACATACTGCCCGGCTTCCGGTATCATATAGTTACTTGCATTAAAGCCGTTAACGCTTCCCCCGTGTGTAATTACTTCGAGTGAGTCGCGGCCGTTAAATCTTTTAGCCATCATCCATCCGTAGCCGTAATACATATCCCCCAGTTTCATATATTTCTGAAACAGTTTTTTCTTCAGCTCAGGGGACAGAAGTTTATCTGTCTGAAGAGCCTTATCCCATATAAGCAGGTCTTCAACCGTCGAATACAGGCTGCCTGCAGCATACGGTAGCGACATATCGAGGAAGGATGTGTTCCTGAAACCATCCGCTCTCCTGTCATATCCGGAGGCTCTTTTAGGGATAATGTTTTCAGAATAGTCGTATCCCGTATTCTTCATTCCGAGGGGCTCAAGTATATTTTCCTTTAAGGCTGCCTCATAACTTTTCCCTGTAATGTGTTCAATTATGGCGCCCAGAATAAAGTAGCCCGAATTGTTATACTTTATTTGCGAGCCCGGTTCAAATTCCAGGTCGCCCGAGCACTGTTCCTTGATAAAGTCATCCGGCTTGTAGTTCATTCTGCTGATTTTTTCAGCGAAACCTGGCAAAGAGGTATAGCTTGGAATACCAGAAGTGTGGGTAAGAAGCATATGGATTGTTATCTTGCTTCCTGTATCTTTCCTGTAATAAGGAAGGTAGTCTGTTATTTTCCCCTCAAGTTTAATTTTACCTTTTTCCACGAGCTGCATTATAAGCATTGAAGTAAACTGCTTGGTAACGGATCCCACGCGGAATTTTGTGTCCGGAGAGTTAGGGATGCTCCATTCGATATTAGCCATTCCGTAGCCCTTCTTAAAGACAACATTGTCTTTATCAGCTACAAGAATGCTTCCGTCGAAGTATCCGTACTCATTGTATTTGGCTATAAGGCTTTCGATTTTACTTGCTGCATCCTGGGCATACGAGGAAACTCCCAGGAGAAATAGGAAAAGGGGCAGGAGGATCTTTTTCATTTTTTGAATCCTTATTTATTTGACAGGCAGTTGATTTTCTACGGGAATATAAATTCTAAATATTTTGACGTAATAAGAAGTGAAAAGTTCCGCATTTCATCTGTCACTTCTTTGCTTAGAACCTATGGAGCTCAAAAATATAAAGTCTCCTAGATCATTGCTATTTCCTGTTGGAGTTATTAAGTTTGACGTACAAGCAATCTCCTTCTATTAAATAAGAGGCGGAACTATCGGAATAATGATACTTCATTGAAAATCATCTTTATCACAAAAATGGAGTTCTTAAATGAAAAAGATAGTTCTTCTCCTTTTCGTTATTATCTTCTTTTCTTCAGACTGCATGCCCCAGCAATACGAAGGTTACGCTGAAAGGATCCTATTATACCAGAGGCCCAATGCCAGAAGTGAAGCCATGGGGCGCGGACAGGTGACACTTTTTGGGAGTCCCTATTCCATGCTTGACAACCCGGCGTCTCTTTCATTTACAAAGGGGATGAACGTTGAGGTTTCACATATGGATCCCAATTACCCCATAAAAACTGAGGGCTACTATAATACCTATGGAATAAGCTATAATTCTAAAAAGTACGGAGCTATTGGCTTCAGCTTTTTAACGTTCTCGGTCGGGAGGCCCGACGAGCAGAGATATTACTCCGACAGAAACATAAACCGTTTATTCATGCTGAACTATTCAAAAGAGGTTTTAACTGACTTCAGCCTGGGCGTCAACCTGAATTACTTCTTTGAGAAGGAATATGACCTGTGGAATAATCTTGATCCTGTTGCCCTTAATACATACTATTTTGATCTGGGGCTTTTGAAACGATTCCATTTAAGTAATTCAGATAATCATGACCTTTACCTTGGGCTTAGCCTTGTGAACGCCGGATACTCCAAAGTAAATCACCGTTTTCATGACATCATATATTTCCCGACAATAATGCATCTTGGAACATCCTATGAGTTTCAAACAGATAAAGGGGGCAGATTTGACCTGAGACCCTTAAAACTGCTTGTTGCCGGGGAATATATGGATGTCTTTGAAACAAGATACTTTACTCAGATCAGGCTTGGAGTGGAAGCAGCCTTATGGGAAGTGCTGAAGCTGAGACTGGGGCATTATTCCGAAACTCTTGACACAAGAATTACAGCCGGGTCAGCTTCCAGTATTGAACAGTTCACCTATGGTGCAGGCCTGGAAATCCCCCTTAGCAGGCTGGCAAACCTCGCATTTCCTTTGACAATCAGCATAGACTTCACAAGGCTTCCACTTCCGAGCTATGATGATTACAGTTATGTTGACCTCTTTGGCGACCTGCGTTATGGCGGCCCGGGCTTTGAGCACTTTAAGAAAAATTATTA
>JBLMYS010000068.1:0-12467 GCA_050258415.1 Acidobacteriota bacterium
GGATCATAGGATGGGACCTTATTCTGGAGTACGCCGTAGCCTCGGCTACAGTGGCGCACGGATGGAGCCATTACTTCCAGGACTTTATCGGCATATTTGGACTAAAAATTCCATTCTGGGCGACGCGAGCGCCGTTCGACTTTAATCCCGATACGGGCCTCCTTGCCGGAACAGGCACTGCAATAGACCTTCCCGCAATTATTATTGCAGCCATAGTTACTATTATACTCGTAAAGGGAATAAGGGAAAGCGCATCGTTTAACGCCACAATGGTAATTATAAAACTTATTATCGTGTTCTTTGTAATTATTGTTGGCGCGTTCTATATAAATACACAGAACTGGACCAACAATTTCGCCCCATTCGGCTGGTCGGGCATCAGCTTCTTCGGTAAAACTGTCTTCGGGCAGACAGGCCTTGGCGGCGCACCTGTGGGTATGATTGCCGCCGCGGCAACGATATTCTTCGCCTACATCGGGTTCGACTCAATTTCCACACACGCCGAGGAGGCCAAAAACCCCAGGCGCGACGTTCCGATCGGAATTATAGCTTCGCTGCTCCTTTGTACTGTTCTGTATATAGCAGTCTCTGCCATAATTACCGGCATGGTGCCTTACGATAAAATTGACATAGATGCCCCCGTTTCCAACGCTTTCAAACAGGTTGGCCTCCCATGGGCACAGTTTATTATCTCTTTTGGCGCCCTTGCAGGCATAACCTCAGTCCTTCTTGTAATGATGTTAAGCCAGCCCAGGATATTCCTCGCCATGGCGCGCGACGGGCTGCTTCCAAAGAATGTGTTCGGATCTGTACACGAGAAATTCCGCACACCATGGAAGTCGACAATCCTTACAGGAATATTTGTCGCTATTCTGGCGGGACTGTTGCCTTTAAGAATTCTTGCCGAACTGGTAAATATTGGAACCCTCTTTGCATTCGTTATCGTCTGCGCTGCGGTTCTTATTATGCGCAGGACGCATCCCGAGGCCGAGAGGCCATTTAAGGCCCCGTGGGTTCCCTTTGTCCCTATTGCCGGTATTCTCACATGCCTTATGCTCATGTTCTCGCTTCCCGAGGAAAACTGGCTGAGGCTTTTCATATGGCTTGCGATAGGTTTTCTTATCTATTTCGGCTACGGCCGCAAGCATAGCGTAATGCACGAATACATGGAATCTCATCCAAAAGAAAAAGTACTGAAATAAATTCTTAAAAGGGCAGGCACATTAAACCTGCCCTTTAATTTTTATATTCTCCATTCCTGCTTTGCCTTTCATTACATGTCTTCTTAAATTACACATCATGTTTCACCGGAGGATCTGAATGTTTAAGAAACTTTTTATACCCGCTGCTTTATTATTTTTATCTGTACAATCCTTAAACGCCCAGGAGGCGGAACCCAAATCCCTTTCTGTGACCGTCTATAACCAGAACCTGGGAGTAATAAGAGACGTAAGGCCACTGCACATAAATTCAGGGCGATCTGAGATTTCCATAAGGAATGTCGCCCAGCTGATAGACCCCACAAGCGTCCATATCAAGCTACAGGGGGAAGTGCTGGAACAGAACTACCAGTACGACCTGGTCAGCATGGAAAAAATTCTGCAGAAATACCTGGACCAGAACATTCAGCTCATTGGCGAAAAAGATGAGCTCATTGAAGGAAAACTCCTTTCTGCCCAGGCGCAGATAGTCCTCCAGAAAAAAGACGGTGGCCTGGTTATGATTCCTAATCTTGGATATTACCGCATTAACGTGGGATCTCTTCCCGAAGGGCTTATTACTAAACCTACACTCGTCTGGACCGTCCAAAGCCCGTCGTCAAAAGACCAGGACGTGGAGATCTCTTACCAGACCGCAGGCATGAACTGGCACGCGGAGTATGTTGCAGTCTTAAACGAAAACGACACTAAGCTTTCGCTTAACTCATGGGTCAGCATCGAAAACCAGTCGGGTACAACGTATAAAAACGCCGGATTGAAACTTGTTGCAGGCAATGTGAACCTCGTTTCACAGAGACAGCCGGGACCCGTGTTCAGGAAAGATGTTAACATTCTTGCCGAATCATCGGTGCAGCAGTTCCAGGAAAGGGAATTCTTCGAATACCATATTTATGACCTGGAGCGCCCGGCAACGCTTAATAACAACGAAACAAAACAGATCTCGCTTTTCCAGGCGGATAATATAAACGTAACAAAAAAGTACCTCTACAGAAGCGGATTTCCTGTTTACACATATGGGCCACAGAACCAGAAGCCGAAGGTTGCAGTTGCAGTGGAGTTTGATAACACTCAGAAAAATAACCTCGGTATGCCTATGCCGGCTGGAAAAGTAAGAGTCTATAAATCCGATGGTAAGTCAATAGAGTTTGTTGGCGAGGATATGACGGACCATACGCCGAAGGATGAAAAAATAAAACTTAAGATCGGTGACGCATTCGACGTCGTCGTTGAGGAAAACCAGACCGATAACGTGCGCATATCCGACAAGGTTTATGAACAGGCTTTTGAAATTAAACTCAGGAACAGGAAAAAAGAAGATATTACAGTGGATGTGGAAAGGATGATGGGGCTTAACTGGGAAATTCTTTCTTCTTCAATAAATTATGAGAAAAAAGATGCCCAGACCGTAACTTTCAGAGTGCCCGTAAAGAAGAACGAGGAAACGGTGCTGAAATTCAGGGTCAGATATACCTATTAGTCCATAATTTCTGTAATAATCCGGGAGCCTGATGTTAAGAGTTTTTCCCCTGTTCCTTCTTGTGCTCATATTGTGTACTTACAGTCCGGCGCAGACGGTAAAAATTAAGAAAATTATAGATTCCAATTTGTTTGAAACAGAGGACGGAAGAGTAATTAAGCTTGCGGGACTGGATGTTCCTAAGCTGAATCATCCCGACCGTTACTTAAGAAGCGTTGCAGGTAAAGCCTGCGCCTATTCCAGTGCAGTTTTCTTAAACAGGACTTTCAACATAAATTCACTGTCTCCGCGTGATTCGGTAAAGGATTATGAGCTCGTAATAATTCAGAAGCGTTACCCACTGGGGCTTTTTGATTATAACAAGGATTTCCTTTCACAGGGCTTCGGCAGGTTTGCCGGCAATGTCCCAGGAGCTTATTACAACGATTACAGAGATGCAGAACAGGAGGCCCTGGCACATGAAAGGGGGATCTGGAAGGTGGTCACGGGCGGCAGCACCGAGGTGCTCGACAGGCCCTTCAGCTCCGAAGAGATAAATTTATATGTCCAGAAGGATTCCCTTTTCTTTATGCGTAACCCCGTTCAGAGGCGTGCATCTTTGGCTGGGCCGGTAGTAAGTGAAGTGTTTATTGGTCCGGTTGCAGGCTTTTTAACTGCACTGCCCAGCGCATACCTGTTTGCAGGCATAGGCGCGCTGAACAAAAATAACAGAGGCTGGGATTTCCTGGGATGGATTGCCCTGGGAGCCGGATTCGGCTATATTACAGGAAATGCCCTTGGCGTTTATGTGGTGGCGCATGACATCAACCCGAATGTATCCTTCTTAGGCACAGTTGCTGCCTCTTTTGTTGGAACTGCAGGCGGCCTTGGGCTTGCAGCCATTGTGTACAGAAAAAATTCACCCCTCCCGTATATAATTGCCTTTGCAGGACCCCTTGCCGGAGCAATGGTCTATACTAATTTGTTGACTCCTCGCCCCGAAGTGAGGGATTATTACGGCTCACAGGCATTGGGGCTTCCGGTAAACTCGTTTTCTCACAAGGAACTTTATAACAGTACAATTGTATATAATCTTAACCTTTTCAGAATAACGTTCTAATAATTACAATGCGGCAACACAGAAATTTTATGAGAATGCGGCTATTACTTTTAATATTAGGATTAACCATTTGCGCTCCTGTCTCAGCGCAGACTGTAAGGATCAAGACAATCCTCGATTCCAACCTTTTTGAAACATTTGACGGTAAAATTATTAAGCTTGCAGGTGTGGATGCGCCCGCAATAAATCATCCCGCGCCTTACATGAGGGATGTAGCAGAAAGGGCATATCTCTACGCCCGGTCAGTCTTCCTGAATAGGCATTTTTCTATAGCCCCGCTGCTGCCAAAGGATACCACAAAGAATTATGAGCTCGTTTTTATGCAGAAGGATTATCCTCTGGGTCCTGTAGACTATAATAGAGAATACCTTCTTGAGGGCTTCGGCCGTTTTACGGGGCACGTGCCGGATGAATTTTACGCCGGATATAAAGAAGCCGAAAATGAGGCAATAGAAAAGAAAAACGGGATCTGGAATTATCTTCCGGGCGACAGCACGCTGGCACTCGAAAGGCAGTTCAGCCCTGAAGAGTCCGCTCAGCTAAGAAGCCAGGATTCTCTCCTTTTTATAAAAGATGCTTTTAAGAGAAAAAGCGACCCGGCCGGAAGAATTGCAAGTGAACTTATCATGGCCCCATTATCCGGTTTTGCCGTGGCATACGTTTCATTGTTCGCTTCAGCAGGCATTGGAGCCCTTGGCGGGTCGGAAGGATTCGGTCTTTTTCCTTACGCTATTTTGGGGGCAGGGTTGGGATACACTGCAGGATCGGCCCTCTTTGTTTACCTTGTGGAGCATAACGATAATCCTAATGTCACCTTCTGGGGTACACTGGGCTATTCATTCCTTGGCGCGGGAGCCGGAATCGGTTTGGCCTGCCTCTTCCCATACGGGACCTCCCAGTACGTCGCTTTTTTTGCTGCTCCCGTCATTTCTTCAATAATTTACGCTAACTATGTGGTACCGGAGCCGCAATTTGGCGACTTCTATCCCACTGCCGGAAAATATAACTTAAACCAGAGGAGTTACTCCCACAAGGATCTTTATAACAGCACAATTTTATATAATGTAAACCTTATTAATATAGCATTTTAAGCGCCTGAAAAAGCGGACTCAATTTCTTAATAAACATTTTACAACAGTTAAGGTAATTTTATGAAAAAGCTATTCTCCCAGGTCCTTATTGCACTGATGTTTTGTGTTTCAGTCTCAGCACAGACGAAAAGTATCATAAGTCTGGATGCTGCTAATCTTGCAGGCGTAAATACCCCCATCAGGAAATTAAGTTTTGAAGAGGTGAAAAGCTATGTTCAGAAAGACTCTCTTACTTTACAGAACAAGCCTGTGGAATACCACTCGCCTTCGGCAGGTACAATAATTGGTGAGGTGCTGCTGGGTCCCGTTTCAGGTGCAATTTGTGCTGTCCCCATGGCACTGCTGTTCTCAGGGGCAAGTGATCAGAACAAGAAGAACGACAGGTACGATAATATGGCCTGGGGAGCGTTAGGCATTGGAGCCGGATACATTATAGGGACCGGATTGGGAGTATATCTGTTCGCAAATCATGATAATCCTGAGGTTACATTTGGGGGCACAATTTTAGGCTCTGTTCTGGGCGCCGGCTTAGGCATCGGAACTGCGGCTCTGATAAATAAAGGAGACTCAGCCATACCATATGTTATAGGCCTCTCAAGCCCTCTTATAGGCTCAATGGTTTATGCCAATTTTATTGCTCCGCACCCAAACTCTTCCAGCTATTCTTCCAATTTGGAAAGCAGCAGGAGCATTGCCATGTCATATTCGCATAAAGACCTCTACAACAGCGCACTTCAGTACAGAATGAACCTCTTTACAATACCTTTTTAAGATTCACTTTCCCCCGGGCAGGCATTACGCGCCTGCCCAAAATATTTAATCCGGTTTTAATTCCGACTAAAAAATCCGAAAATCATTTCGGAATTGACTTAAGTCAAGGAATGCCCACTCCCGCATGAATAATTTAGTGTTGTAAGAAAATAAAAATACGATAAAAAACACTAAAACCGGAGAAATAGAAATGAAAAAGTATTGGCTGGGCTTTACTCTCGTCATACTTGTGTCTTTTTCCGTACTCGGATGGGTAGGGGCAAAGATATACCAGCAGGCGCCTCCAATTGCCGAAAGAGTAGTAACCACCAGCGGGCAGGTGGTATTCGAATCGGGGGCAATAGAAAAAGGGCAGAACGTCTGGCAGGCAATGGGGGGAATGGAAGTTGGCTCTATCTGGGGACACGGGAGCTATACGGCACCCGACTGGACAGCCGACTGGCTGCACCGTGAAGCAATGTTTATTCTTAATGAATGGTCAAAAACCGACTATAATACCACATATTCACAGCTCGACGTTGAAAAACAGTCGCTCCTTCAGGCACGCCTTTCAAAAATGATGAGGAAAAATACATACGACGCTTCAACAAACCAGATCAGAATTGAAGAGGTCAGGGCTAAAGCAATTGAAGATAATGTAAAATACTACAGCTCACTTTTTTCAGAGGGCAACGGCAGCTACGCTATCCAGAAAGGCTCAGTTACAGACCCCGTAAAGCTCCGTGAGCTTTCGGCTTTCTTCTTCTGGAGCTCATGGGCCGCTTCAACAAACCGTCCGGGCGACATCATTACATATACAAGCAACTGGCCGCATGAAAAACTTGTGGACAATCAGCCTACAGGCGACTCAGTTGTATGGACGGGCGTAAGCATCATTATGCTTCTTGCAGGCATCGGCGGTATGGCCTGGTTCTATGCCTCAAGAGAAAAGAAACATCCCGGAATTATCTATCCTTCCCGGGATCCTCTCTTAGGCTCCAAGGCAACTCCTTCACAGAAGGCTGTCGTTAAGTATTTCTGGACGGTAGCGGGACTTTTCCTCCTTCAGATCCTCATGGGCGTCATCTCAGCACACTACGGCGTTGAAGGAAACAAATTTTACGGAATTGATATAGCTAAGATACTTCCTTACAGCGTGGTCAGAACATGGCACACTCAGCTGGGCATCTTCTGGATTGCAACTGCATGGCTGGCAGCGGGCCTTTATATAAGCCCTGCAGTAAGCGGCGTTGAACCAAAAGGACAGCGCCTTGGTGTAAACGTTCTTTTTGGCGCGCTCGTTGTGGTTGTCCTCGGCTCAATGGCTGGCGAGTGGATGAGCATTATGGGGCTTATGCCCGAAAAGTTCTGGTTCTTCTTCGGCCACAGCGGTTATGAATATATAGACCTCGGAAGATTCTTCCAGATCGCGCTTTTTATCGGACTTGTCTTATGGCTTTTCTTAATGGTCCGTGCGCTCAGGCCCGCTCTTAAGAAAAAGGACGAGCAGAAGCCTATTCTTACACTTTTCTTAATCTCGTCGGTTGCAATTGCTCTTTTCTACGCGTCGGCTCTTATGTACGGAAAGCACACAAACCTGGCTGTAGCCGAGTTCTGGAGATGGTGGGTAGTTCACCTCTGGGTTGAAGGCTTCTTCGAAGTGTTTGCAACCGTGGTAATTGCGTTCTTATTCGCAAGACTTGGACTTTTGAACATCAAAACCGCAGGGCAGGCAGCAGTGCTTTCATCAACCATATTCTTATCAGGCGGCATAATCGGAACACTGCATCACCTCTACTTTTCGGGCACACCAACATTTGTGCTTGCTTTAGGATCTGTCTTCAGCGCACTTGAAGTTGTACCATTGATTTTCGTAGGCTACGAGGCCTGGGAAAACTACAAGCTTTCAAAGGCAAAGGAATGGGTTATTAACTATAAGTGGCCCATCTACTTCTTTATCGCCGTGGCATTCTGGAATATGCTGGGTGCCGGACTCTTTGGCTTTATGATCAATCCTCCAGTAGCGCTTTACTACATGCAGGGATTAAATACAACTCCCGTTCACGGACACGCGGCTCTCTTCGGTGTCTACGGCATGCTGGGACTTGGACTTATGCTCTTTACCTTAAGAGCCCTAAAGCCCGGTTATGAGTGGGACAGTAAGCTTTTAAGCTTCGGGTTCTGGGCAATTAACATCGGGCTCTTCTCAATGGTGGTATTCAGTCTTCTGCCAGTTGGACTAATGCAGACGTGGGCCAGTGTAGAGCACGGCTACTGGTATGCTAGAAGTTCAGAGTTCCTGCAGACAGGCGTAATGCAGACATTGAGGTGGCTGAGGGTATTTGGAGATACCATCTTTGCCGCAGGTGTAATTTCACTTGTTATGTTTGTTGGGAAGCTGACCGTAACCCGTACATACGAACCAGCAGGTAAAGAAGCAGTCTCAGAAGCAAAATAACTTAACTTTCAGTTTTCATAAAACGTCAAAAATCTCCCGATTTATTGAATACTAAGCTAAATGGAGGCGGTGTAAAACCCGCCTCCGATTCTTTTTAAACCTTCTTTTTCATTCAATAAATACAGTCTTCCTCTTCCATATCTGCACCGTGCTCCTGTAGGTTAGGGAGGCTATGACAATAATGCCACCTATTATTGCCCAGAAACCCGGGGTCTCGCCCAAGAATATCAATACCCATATAGGATTTAATACGGGCTCAATTACAGGAATGAGTATCCCTTCAATCGCACTTACGTGCTTTATAGCGTAGGCGTAAAGAACGTATGATATGCCTAGCTGAACTATGCCTAAAAGCAGTAGCCCGATCCAGCTTTTTGAATCTATACTCTGACTGAAATAAAACGGTATACATATGATTGCTGTAATAAGGTTTCCCCATACTACAGAATCCAGAGGCGACTCATTTTTCTGTTTTCTCATAAGTAATACCAGCCATGCAAATGCAATGCCGCTTAGTATCGCAACTATGTTACCCAGCATGTCACCTGCCGAGAGCTTGTCCAGAAAAAACAGTATCATACCGCAGAATACCATAAAAATTGAAATCCAGTCCGTCCTGGTAATCTTTTCCTTTAAGAACCAGTGGCCTAAGAGGGCTACATATATGGGAGCCGTATACTGAAGCAGTATGGCGTTAGCTGCCGTTGTAAGCTTGTTTGCCGAAACAAATAATATTACAACTGCGGCATAGGCAAAGCCGCCAAGTATCTTTACAGGGGAGATCTTAAGCTTCGGGCGGAAGGCAACCATAATGAAAGCAAAGGCAATGAGGCTCCTTAAGCCTGCAATGGCAAGGGCGCTTAATGAAACCCACTTTATCAATACACCTCCAAGTGACCATAATAAAGCCGTTAAAACCAGATAAATGACCGACTTCCTGTGCTCAACCATCTGAAACTGCTCCACTTTGAAGTTTTAGAATGACAAAAGCAAATTTTCGCAATAAATCTGAATTAAGCAAACACTCATTGTTCTTTTAGAGCTAAATAGTCATATTAAAATAAAAGGGGGAATGTATGGAATATATCTGGGCGCTGCTCCAGGGAATATTTTATTTCCTTACGGGCGTCTGGCCCATATTCTCAATGAAAACATTCGAGAAGGTTACAGGTCCCAAGGTGGATAAATGGCTCGTTAAAACCGTGGGAGTGCTTATTGCGGTTGTTGGGATTGCTCTGATAATAGCATTCATAAGGAAAGATATATCATTTGAAATGGTTATAACCGCCGCGGGCTGCGCACTGGGACTCATGCTTATAGATATTATTTACTCACTTACGGGTGTAATTTCAAAGATTTATTTACTTGATGCCGCAGCGGAATTGGTGATTATTGTTGGATGGGTAATATTTTATTTCATTTGATTTTCTCAATGATGTCAGGAACCATTTCCTGACATCATTTGTCCGCTCCGGGCGGACAGAATGATTTGGTATGAATGCAAAAGTAGAAATAATCCGTCCTCTAAACGAGGACGAAGGTGCCGGGAAGTGGTTCCCGGCACCCCCTGGAATGTCTATAACGTGCTTATAATTTCATCCGTGCTCTGCACTTTGGCAAACATACCGTTTAATGCAGCGAGAAACGACCAGTGCACATCTTCTGCCGCGACTGTCTTGTCCCCAAT
This sequence comes from Acidobacteriota bacterium, assembly GCA_050258415.1. Lineage (GTDB taxonomy): Bacteria > Bacteroidota > Ignavibacteria > Ignavibacteriales > SURF-24 > JAAXKN01. The sequence goes on from JBLMYS010000068.1 coordinate 9,783, forward strand.
GGTCAAAGCCTTTGTGGCACAAGCGTCGTGCGCAATGGTACAGTCGAAAGCGAAATCAAATGCCGCCCTCGTCGTTGAATCCACACACATGTGCGTCATCATCCCCACTATGTAAAGCTGGCGCAGCTGCCGCTCCGATAAATACTCCAGCAGCCCCGTATTCCGGAAACTGTTCGGGTAATTCTTCTGGAATACAATTTCACCCGGCTGTGGTGTAACCGATTCATGTATTGCCGCGCCCAGCGTCTCAGGAAGCAAATATGTCGCCCCCGGCCTTAGCGACAGGTGCTGAATGAAAATTACGTGTGAACCCCTGTTGCGGAATGCATCTATTAACTTCCTTGCGTTCTCTGCCGCCTCATTGCTCCCTTTAAGCTCACAGTTGCCGCCCGGAAAATAATCGTTCTGTATGTCTATTACTAATAATGCTTTGTCCATGTTTCTTCTCTTTGTCTGAAATCGTTTGTTATAAGATCAAAAAAAACGGATTCATAATCAATTTTCTTTTAAGAGGATTTTTTTTATCTTATTCTCATGTGCGGAAGATTTGAAAATAACGTGCAGGTCGAGGACCTTTTCAGCGCCCTGGAGGCTAAAGGCAATTCTCTGAAAGTTGAGCTGCCAAGGGAGAATATTGCGCCCACGCAGAAAATTATGACTGTAATTGAGAAGGATAATGAGCTGAAGCTGATTCCCATGAACTGGGGAATCAAGTTCTCCGACGACTCTCACCTCATCTTTAATTCCAGAATTGAAACTATTAAGGAAAAACCTTACTGGCAGAGGCTGTTCTCGGAAAATAAGTGCCTGGTCCCGATGACGGCATTCTATGAATGGAAGAAAGAGGGAACAAGGAAAGTCCCCTACAGGATATTCCTCCCTAATGAAAGGTTTTTCTTTGTGCCGGCGCTCTACCTGGAGAAAAACAGGCAGTTCTACGCCTCACTTATAACCACAACTTCAAACAAATTCATAGAAAAGCTGCACCACAGGATGCCGGTAATACTGAAAATGGATGAGGCGCTGGACTTTCTTAAATGCGACAGCGAGGTAAACCTCAGGCGATGCATCCCATTAAGCTCAACAGAAAAAATGGATATGGAGCAGGTTACACTTTAGAATAAACCTGCCCCAAAAAATTCCTACAGCGCTATAAATTTCCTTACATTCTCCAGCTGCTGAAGATGACGGTCGCCGTGAAAAATAATGAAATAAATCCATTCGGCCCTTGTAAGCTCCCCGAACTTTGGATGTATGAAATCAAGACAGCTTTCCGTCAGGTCGTGCACCTTTATCGTATTAATTAAAGTTGTCCTGTTGTTTACAAGCTTTGAGGTGATCTCGTCACGGTTTTTGGGGACTTCCGTGGGGTAGATCTCACGTCCCGCAGTAAACTTCTTCTCGAAATCCTTAAATGTGGTGCCCAGAAGGGGCACTTTCTGCATCGGATCGCGCTCCGATGGTCTTACGGCGCCAGTCATTATCTTATTTATAAAGCTTTCCACTATGTATAGGTGCTCTGCAATGTCGCCTGCCGACCAGGTCCCGATAGAAGCGCTTTTATTAAATTCATTTACCGGGAAATCCCCTATGGCCTCGGCAAGCCTTGCGGTTGCGCTTTCCATGTCCTCTATAAGCGTGTTTTTGTCTATCATAAAAATCCTCTCTTTTAAATCAAAAAAGCCTTATCCTCAGGCCTCAGCATGAACGCCTTTTCTATTGTAATAAATTATAAGCAATAGTCCAATTACCCCCGCAAAACCGAGTCCGAAGTCCTCCGCCACGGAAAGCTGCATTGCCGCGCTGAAGCCCAGTATGCTCCACAAAAAAGGAATAATAAGCATATAATACGGGAAACGGTTCTTAACAAAAAGAAACATCCCGAAGGTAAAAATTACAGTGGGGCAGGGAAGTCCGAAGGTTGGTGACTTGGGATAGCTGTGCCCTGAGATCATCCCCATAATAGGATAAATTATAAGAGCGTAGGCAATAAATGCCCAGCCGAAGTACGCCTCAATGCTTCTTCCAGTGGAATAGTTAAGTTCTTTTCTTATGGCTCCCGTATAAATAAAAAGAAGTCCCTGCAGAATAAATAGTGCTCCGAACAAATATGCTGCTTTGTTGATGCTGCTGAAAAATGAAATGTGGTAAACCACTCCAATCCATAACCAGTAGAATGCAAGGGAAAGGTTGATTACGAGATTTGAGTGCTTAAAATTCCTATAGGCAAGGTAAATTAATACAAACGCCAGAAGTACAAACAAAATCTGTAGTGGAAATATGCTCGTGTTGTACTCAGCAAACACATTCAGAAATTCTTCCGTTGTAAAAGGCAGCTGCATTTGAACCTCCTTATATTTTGATTCCTATTTTACCCAGTATAAATATCATGAGAAAATAAAACAGAACCATAATTATAACTGAAACCGCAAGAGCCGCGTAGAATCCCATTTTCTTCATAAGAAGAGGAAGCAGTATGAACATGGATAGAGAAGGTATTACGAGCCAGAAAATTCCCCGCGAGAGTTCCGCTACTTTCAGCTTATCCTTAGTATCGACGTAAAGCCAGATGAAAGCCAGTATTGAAACAAGGGGCACCGATGCAAAAACGCTCCCCAGGAAAGTGCTCCTTTTGGATACCTCGGAAACAAGCACAATTAAAACTGAAGATATAATTACTTTAAG
>JBLMYS010000069.1:0-9999 GCA_050258415.1 Acidobacteriota bacterium
CGCAGGAGTGACTTTTTTTTATGATGCCAAGACTTTTTCAGATAGGTCCTTTTACAGTTTATAGTTATGGTTTAATGCTGGGTATCGCTTTTATAATTGCCAGCTATGTTCTTACAAAGGAACTTGAAAGAAGGAAAATGGATCCGAACATCGCCACGGAAATTACGCTTTATGCCATTATTTTCGGCCTGATCGGGAGCAAGCTTTTCTACGTTTTAGAAAACTGGGATGCATTTGCGGCAAACCCAATAGGTGAATTTTTCTCTCCCGGAGGCCTCACCTTCTACGGCGGATTTCTCATGGCTCTGGCTGCAATATTTTTTACAATCAGGCGTAAAAAGATCCCGTTTCTTGTCATAGCAGACGCCACAGCGCCCTCACTTGCCCTTGCCTACGGAATAGGCAGAATAGGATGCCACCTGGCCGGCGACGGCGACTACGGTATTCCTACAAACCTGCCCTGGGGTACAAACTATGAAAACGGTACAGTGCCCCCGTCATACGCATTCAGGGGAACGGAAATAGCAAAGCATTTCCCGGGCGGTGTTGTACCCGATAATACTCCTCTTCATCCGGCGCCAATATACGAATTTATCATGGCCATGATTATTTTCGGCATACTCTGGAAACTCAGGAAAAAGTCGGACTGGCCCGACGGCAAACTTTTTATGTATTACCTGATCTTTACAGGAACGGCACGTCTTGCTGTGGAATTTATAAGACTTAACCCTAAGTACCTTTTCGGCCTCACAGAAGCGCAGCTAATAGCAACTATACTGATCATTGGCGGCATAACAGGGCTTATTATCTTCTCGAAAAATCCTGCTTTGAAAAAATGGGCTCCTCCGCAGAGAGAGCCGGAGCCAAAGCTCGCTAAAAAAAGCAGTGTAAAGTAATAAAGGAAAAATGAATTTAATTATTGGAAGAAAACCCGTCCTTGAAGCCCTTTCTTCAGGAGAGGTTATTGAGCAGATTTATATACTCTTCGGACAGAAGAGTCCCGCCATATACGAAATACAGAAGATGGCGCGTCAGAAGGGGATTAAATTAACCGAGCTTCCGCAGGCGAAGTTCAGCTCTATTTCGCAGGACCCTCATACCCAGGGTGTAATTGCCGTTAAAAGCTCGCAGAGATATTATGATCTGGAGGAGCTGATACGTGAGGCAAAAAAATCCCCGCTGCCTTTTCTCCTCGTGCTTGATTCCATACAGGACCCGCACAACCTCGGAGCCATTATACGTTCGGCCGAATGTGCCGGCGTTGACGGAATAATTGTTACAAAGCACAACAGTGCCACGGTAACAGAAACCGTAGTGAAGACCTCAGCCGGGGCAACCGAGCACGCGAAGATATGCAAGGTAAACAATCTCAGCCAGGCGCTGAAGGAACTGAAAGAGGAAGGTTTCTGGGTAATGGGCTCCTATCTTGAGGGCGCAAAGGATTATTCAGAGACCGATTACAAGCTTCCGCTTGCGCTGGTAGTTGGAAACGAGGAAAAGGGCTTAAGGCGCCTTACGGCAGAAAGCTGCGATTTCTTAATCAAGATTCCGATGAAGGGAAAAATCCAGTCTCTTAATGTATCCGTTGCCACGGGTGTGCTTCTTTTTGAGGTCTTAAGGCAGAGGAGCAAATAATTTTTCAGGGTGCCAGAAATCACTCCCTGGCACCCATCACATCTATTTTTTCTTCTTTTCTGAAAATATGGCGTCCGGTATCCCCTTGTTCACCTTGTAATCTGAATATGTTACACTCACGTTTCCGCGCGCGGGCCCGTTCGTTTTAGCTTTCTGCTGGCCTCCAGGTCCGTTCGTGCCTCTTGGCGGATTAGGAATATCGAAACTGAACTGGATTGAAGAGGGCAGGGGGTAGTTCATATTGCCGTAATTAAAAGATATCTCAAAGGAGCCGCCTCTTCTTGGAGTCGACTCAAGCTTTCTTATAACGTCCTTCACAGGATCAATCCAGAGTGTTGACAAGACAATATCGCTATTGGGATCGTTTGGTATTACCTTAATAATATCCACCGGAGTGCCGCTTAAATTGTCCTGTTTTACGTAGATTGCGCTGTAATCGCCCTTTAACATGTTATCGGGAGAAAAATTAAACGCCTGCTTTGGCAGCATTGCAAAGCCCTCGGTATCCATTTTCATCTTGTCGGGCTTCTTGAAATATATTTTTGCGTCCATCTCGGGGACTTTAAGGAAGCTTACATCAACTTTAATGTGAGCCTTTACCTCATAGTCGTTGACCGATGAAAATTTTTGTTTTACCTTTTCCAGCAGTTTATTCGGATCCTGTTTCTGCGCATAAAGAGCTGCCGAAAAAATAATTAAAAGAAGAATTATCTTTTTCATGTATTGTCCCTAGCTTAAAATGTCTTTCTTTGAAAAAATGTATAATGCCGCGCCGTAGAACAGGGCAACATGCAATGCCAGTACGCCGCCGTCTTTCATTAAGGCGTGATAGTCTACAGGATCGTCAAAAAAGTAAGACCATCCTGTCAGGTAATTAGTAAAAAGGTACGGCTTTACGGCCTCAAATATGTCTATGTTGATTACGGAAATAATCAGGAAAACGATTATAACGGCCATAGTTGTAACAATAGGTCCGATTGCATTTTCAACGAGTGAAGAAAAAAGAAATGCCAGTGTAATAACAACCGTCATGCTGAGCGTTGCAAAGGCGTAAGCCGCCATAAAGCGCCAGAGGACGTCATTTGCGGCAAAGATTACCACTTTTGTCTTAAATGCAACCAGGGGCCCGGTGCCGAAGATAAGGAGTCCAACCCCAAGGCTCATTACCGCCAGCCACACAATCAGAAGCGCGGTATAGATAACAGCAGCAATGAATTTTGATGTGACGATCTCAAAGCGTGAGACAGGCCTGGTTACAAGCATGCGGTAAGTTCCGCCAGTTGCCTCACCGGCCAGCAGGTCGCCCCCAACAAGAACAATAAGGAAGGGGATATGCACGTAAAGCGCCTGAAGTGTAAGGTTTGCTATAGCGTATCCGTTTAAGAGGTTGCCGGCAAATACGAACTGGTCACCCAGGCTTCTCAGGGCAAAGTTTGCACTTTTATCACCAGTTAAATAAATCGCCAGGTTAATTATAGAAGCCAGGAGTGTGATGGCAATAAAACCTATGTAGGCTCTCCACTTCTTGAAAATCTTATATAACTCTATGGATATAAGTGTCAGCATTATTCTTTCCCCTCTGTAATTGCAAGGAAATAGTCTTCGAGAGATCTCATCGGAATTAAGGCGTTTACAGCCACATTAGCTTCAACCAGGAATTTATTCAGTTCGGGAATTTCCTCTTTGCGAAGGTTAAAGAAGAGATCGCTGTTTGCGTGGCTTTCAAGGTACTCTGCCCAGCGCGAGCTGTTAAGAAGGCTTAAGGCGCCATCCGGGTTATCGACCTGAACCGTAACCTTCAGCACGCCGGAATTAAGGAGCTCATTAACCGTCCCTTCAACTTTTGCCGTTCCCTTATTTATAATGATCATTCTTGTAGCGATGATTTCAACCTCAGAGAGGATATGTGAGGACAGGAATACGGTTTTTCCTTTCTCGTGGCTGAGGTGAAGAATAAGGTCGCGTATTTCCTTCATGCCCTGAGGGTCGAGTCCCGTGGTCGGTTCATCCAGGATTATAAGATCGGGGTCGTGCAGGAGTGCCTGAGCAAGCCCGAGGCGTTGTTTCATTCCGTGAGAGAAGGTTTTAACGCGGCTATTATATCTTTTCTCCAGGCCGACGAGTTCCAGCATCTCCATAATTCTTTTTTTAGATGTATCGGTCCCAGAAATCCTCCCCAGCAGCTCAAGATTTTTATAGGCCGTCAGATAGAGGTAAAAATCGGGTTTCTCCACAATTGCGCCAACTTTTCTGAGGATTTCCCTGCGGTGGTGTTCTAAAGGCAATCCGAAAATTTTAATTGAACCGGAAGTGGGTTTTATAAGTGACATGAGCATTCTGATGGTAGTGCTTTTGCCCGCCCCGTTTGGGCCCAGGAAGCCGAAGACGTCCCCTTTATATACATTGAGGTCGAGATTATTAACGGCGCGCACTTCCCTGAACTGTTTTGTAAGTCCCTTTACTTCAATAACCTGTTCAGAATTCAAGCAAGACTCCACGTTTTTGAAACAAAGATTAAATTAAAACCAAGTTAATAATTTTTTAATTTAATTGAACCATCACGGAAATTAAATCATTATTTATTTGTTTAGACTCTCCGGAAGGGGGGAAAGTTCGGCTTTTTATTTTTAGTTCACGGGGATAAAAAAGGCGGCTATGGATACTGTCTCCATAGCCGCCATGGCTAATAATGGGGAATTATTAATAGGAAATTGCTCTTACGACGGCATCATGAAGTTTTGGGCGGAACTTAATGATCTTGTTGTTCTTTCTTGTCGGGAACACCCTGTTTGTAAGAAGGACAACAAAAAGATCTCTTTTCTTGTCTGCCCAGACCGATGTGCCTGTAAAACCTGTGTGGCCGAACGATTCGGGGCTAAATAGGCTTCCGGCTGAAGAGCCCGATGGAGCCTTTGTATCCCAGCCAAGCCCGCGTGAGCTCTGCCCGGAAATCTTTGAAGTAAAGAGTTCAATGGTAGAAGGCTTTATGAGCTGCTTATGGTCGTAGCGCCCCTGGTTAAGCATCATCTGCATGAATATTGAAAGGTCGCCTCCGGTAGAAAAGAGTCCCGCGTGCCCCGCAACGCCACCCATAGCGGCTGAATTTTCATCGTGTACGGTTCCTCTTACAGTATCCATTCTCCAGTAGTTATCAACCTCTGTAGGCACGCACAGGCTCCTGAGGCTCCTGGGAGGATTATACATCGTATGCGTCATGCCCAAAGGCTCAAAGACTCTTTTCTTCAGGAACTGGTCCAGGGGCATGCCTGTAATCTTCTCAATTACGAGCTGAAGTGTGATCATGCTGAGGTCGCTGTAAAGGAATTTTGTGCCTGTGGGGTACTCCAGGTCCGTATTCATAATGTCGCGGGCAACCTCGTCGTGGGTCTTATACATTTTATAAAAAGGCTTATCGGCCGGAAAGCCAGCGTTATGAAGCAGGAGATTTCTAATTGTAATATTCTCCTTGCCGTGGTTTGCGAACTCCGGAAGGTAGTCGGCTACTCTCTTATCCAGTCCTAATTTACCTTCGTCAAATAAAATCATGGCAGCCGTTGTGGTCCCTATGACTTTGGAGACCGAGGCCAGGTCGAACATGGCATCGGTGGTCATCGGCTGTGCATCGGGGCCGTATGTATAATGCCCGAAAGGCTTTTTATAGATGACTTTTCCTTTGTAGCCAACATAAACCACTGCTCCCGGGAAGACGCTGTCGGCAAGGCCTTCTTTCATCACAGAATCGACGCCTGAAAAATCGAACGACGTATCTGCAGCGGCTGAAATATCCTGAAGCTGAGGCCTTTCATAGCTGAGTCCGTCACCCACTTTGTAAGGGGTGTTGGGAATTGAAATAGGGAGTTTGCCTGTAATGTCTATTTCCCCTGTAAGAGCCTTCAGCATTGCCACTTGTGAGACCTTAGGCTCGCCGTAGCTGCAGAGGTAATTAGGCACGCCCGGAAAATCTGAAAGTATATAAGGGTTTCCCATGCTCATGAAAACTACCGGTTTATTTATCTCTGAAAGGGCTTTTACGAGTTTAACTTCTTCGTCGGGCATATCAATGGATCCGGTAAAAGCTCTTACCTTAACAAATATCGGCACCAGAACGAGGTCTGAGGTCCTGACGGCTTCCATGGCCTCGTTAAACTCGCGTCCGGTACTTTTTCTTCCCAAAGAGACCTGTTTAACGTTATTGAACTTTTCTTTTACGAGTTTCTCAAAATAATAAGGTGCCGGGGCGCTTACGTCGCTGAGAGTAATACATGCCACGCTGGAATATTTCGAGGGATCTACGGGAATGAAGTTCCCCTCATTTTTAACCATTGTTATTGATTTATCGGCAATCTCCTGTGCAAGGCGGAAGTGCGACTTTTTATTCAGGAATCGTGTAACGGTATCGATATCGACGAACCTGTTCTGATCGAGGTGCAGCCATTTCTTTGCTGCCAGTATTTTCCGGACGCTATAATCTATACGGCTTTCAGAAATCTTTCCTGATTCAACGGCGTTATAAATAGCTGAAATTGCGGCAGCCTCGTCGGGGGGGAAGAGTATGATGTCGTTACCTGCCTGTACAGCCTTCAAAGTTGCCGGGCCGGTCTTAAAATGCTTTGTAACGCCGTGCATATTCATGGCGTCTGTAATAACGAGCCCCTGGAAGCCGAGCTGGTCTTTAAGGAGTTTGGTTATAATATTTTTTGATAGTGTTGCCGGAAGCCCGCGTGTAGGTTCATAGGCCGGAACCTCGAGGTGGCCTACCATAACGGATTTGACGCCTGCTGTAATTGCCTTTTCGAAAGGCACCAAGTCATTTTTTTCAAATGAGCTTTTGCTCTGGCTAAGAAGGGGGAGGTCCTTATGCGAATCCAGGTCGGTTGCTCCGTGTCCCGGAAAATGCTTGGCGGTTGTAAGCACATTCTCCTCATCCATCCCCTTCATAAAAGCCAGCATATGGCGGTCAATTATATCCTTATCCTCTGAGTAAGATCTGATATTAATGATAGGGTTTCTTGCGTTGTTATTAATGTCAACCATAGGAGCGTAGTTTTGCTGTACGCCAATTGTGCGGGTTTCCTGTCCAACTATTTTTCCCATCATATAAGTAAGCGTAGTATCGTCGGCCGCTCCGATAGCCATATTGTATGGGAATTCGACGGCGTCTTTAAGCCTCATTCCAACGCCCCGTTCATAGTCGGCTGAGACGAGAAGCGGGATATCAGAGAGTTTCTGGAGCTTATTAGTCAGAAGAGCCTGATTGATCACGTCTCCTTCGAAGAATATTATGCCTCCTACTTTAAGATCGCGAACCAGGTGGACGAGTCTTTGATATTTCGGGTCATCCTCGTTCATAAACTCAGCTTCAACCCATGGCATAACCATCTGAGCGCATTTTTCATAAAGCGTCATATGGTTAATTGTGTTTTCAACCCAGCGGACATCCGCGCTCTTAAGGTCGAATGCGGAATAGGGGCTCAGGGTTTCTGAAGTCTTTCTTAACATTTCAGGTTCAGTTTTATGTTCAATATGTTTGGCGGAATTTTCAGAAGATGTAGTTTTAACGGAAAAAGATAAAGTTAGTCCTGAAATCAGCAAAAGCAAAGTTATTTTCTTCAATTTGTCCTCTCCTTAGGCTCATTATCGAACGTACTCACAATTTAAATAAGCTATTCACATTAACAACTAAAAAAAAGCCTCTTATGTTCCCACTTTGAGTGAGAAACATAAGAGGTCCCCAAAAAATGTATCATAACAAGGAAAATAATTTCAGAACTCTGCATTCCCCTGGAAAATGATCTGATTTATAGTCTTTCTATTTTTCCTCAGTTTTCTTTCCGAACTCCGGATCGTAAGGGAGCAGCCGGGTAATCAGGAATGCCGGAATGACAGCCAGGGCAGCAATGATAAAGAATGTCTGATATCCCAGCATATCTTCAATCTTGCCGGCGAACATTCTTGGTATCATCATGCTAAGGGCCATAAAGCCTGTTGCAATTGAGTAGTGAGAGGTTTTAAGCTCACCCTGGCATACATACATCATAAAAAGCATGTAGGCCGTAAAACCGAAGCCGTAGCAGAACTGTTCAAAGCCGACTGCCACGCTAATGGCATAAATGTTTTCAGGCTGTGTAAATGAGAGCATAACGTAGACCCAGGCAGGGAGGTTGATGGCGGCAAACATCCACCACAGGGCCTTTCCAAGCCCGACTCTTGCAGCAAAAATACCGCCTGCTATGCCGCCAATAAGAAGACCGATAACTCCAATGGTACCGGAAATAAAACCGATCTGGTCTACCGTTAGAGCAAGACCGCCCAGATCGCGGGTATCTTTAAAGAACAGAGAAACCATGCTTAAGAGCAGTGCCTCGCCAAGTCTGTATAGAAGAAGGAATGCCATTATAAGAATAATATGCTTCTTCTGGAAGAAGAGCACAAATGTTTTTCTGAAGTTCTTCATTACGCTTCCTGAACCATCAACTATGGCAGGTTTATCGCTTTCAGGATGGGGGAGGATGAAGAAATGATAAACAGCAAAAAGGATGAAAAGAGCGGTTACGATATAAAATACTATTGTCCAGGCGCCAACAACTCCCATAGTTTTGGCCAGTGTTCCGGCTATAATTACCAGTATGCCCTGGGCTGTAATCATTGCTATTCTGTAGAATGTACTTCTTATTCCTGTATAGAGGGCCTGATTATGCTTATCGAGCCCCAGCATGTAGAATCCGTCGGCTGCAATATCATGTGTTGCAGAGCTGAATGCCATGAGGAAAAAGAACATCAAGGTGTATTGGAAAAATGAGCTGGTTGGAATAGTAAATGAGACTCCTGCAAGGCTGATTCCGATTAAGAACTGCATGGAAATAATCCAGGAGCGTTTTTTCTTGAACATATCAAGAAAGGGGCTCCAAAGAGGTTTAATTACCCATGGCAGATTCAGCCATGCTGTGTAAAATGTTATGTCGGTATTGGAAATTCCCATATGCTTATACATAATTGCTGAGACCAGCATAACTATTGCATAAGGGATACCCTCGGCATAATAAAGTGAAGGAACCCATGCCCACGGATTTCTGAACCCGGGTTTTCCATTTTTTGCAGCAGAAGAAGCCATTGGGGCCTCGTTTTCAACTGCAACATCTGTTTTTTCTTTAGACATTAAAATCTCCTGTATTAAAATTTTCAATCGGAAACAAAAAAATATCTCTCTTCAATCCCTTTATAAGCCTTAAATTCCGGCTTTTTCTTTTGCCATAATTACGGCGCCCATTGCAGGGGGGAAGTCGGGAGTTTTTATATTAACCTTCGGGAATTTCTTTTCAACCTGGCTGCGGAAGCGTTTTGAAAGATAGTTATCGGAGCTTGCAATTCCGCCTATAAGGCTGAGGTCGAGCTCTTCCTGCTGCATTTTCTTCAGCATTGCGTGAATGTGGAGCACGAGTTCGTAGCTTTCCTCCTCAACAATGTTCTGGCAGGCTTCGTCTCCCATTTCGGCAGCCTTAATGACCAGGGGAGCCACGCGGGCAATATCAAAATTATTCTTATAAACTTCGCTGATCATGATTTCAGGCGCTGTCATGCCGAAATTTTCAGCAATTAATGAAGTAAGGAGTGTTTTTTCTCCACGTCCGTCAAAATCCTTTCCCACCAGAGTAAGGCCGCGGCGGCCGATAACGTATCCGCTACCCTGGTCGCCAATAAACCTTCCAAAACCTCCCACGCGGTGGATTTGGCCTTTGGCGTCCTTGCCGAACATGATTGATCCCGTTCCGGCAATAAGTATGCTTCCCGGTTTACCTGAGAAAGCGCCTTCAAGAGCTATGCGGGCATCGCTGTCGACATAAAACGAGTTAAATGAGACCCCTTTTTCCTTAGCATACTGGCAGAAGGCCTGTTCCATTTTTTCGGCATCAGGGCGTCTTCCGGCGCCTGTAGTGCCGAGAACGATGGATACAAAATCTGAATATTCGGCATTAAGTTTTTCTTTACTTTCGGTAATCAGGCTAAAAAGCGTCTGTGCGACCGTATCTGTACCGATAATTAGAAAGTTTGAGGGGCCGCCGGTGCATTCATGAAGTTTATTTCCCTCTAAATCTGTAACAACGCAGGCGGTTTTTGTTCCACCGCCATCCATTCCGACTAAATATTTCATTTATAATCCTGGATAAATACAGCTAAAAAATGTTAATTGGATAAAAGTATGCTAAAATATAAAAAAAAGGAGATAGAATAAAAGTAAATATTGGTAAGTATTTGAAATAAATATAGTTCGAGGTTACCGCCGCGGCGGATTCGAGGTTCAAGGTTAAGAAAAAAGCAGGCGGTATAAGGTTCCGGAAGGTCCGGAAAGCTATACCGCCTGTTTTG
>JBLMYS010000070.1:0-2582 GCA_050258415.1 Acidobacteriota bacterium
AACGGCAAAGCCTTTTCCATGCTCACCTGCACGGGCTGCCTCAATTGCCGCATTTAAGGCAAGGAGGTTTGTCTGGCGCGCAATTTCTTCAATTATTGAAATTTTCCCTGCAATATCTTTCATTGCCTCGGCCGTCTGGGCAACTGCATTTCCGCCTTCTTTTGCATCCTCTGCGCTCTGGAGCGCAATTTTTTCTGTCTGGCGTGCATTATCAGCATTCTGATTAATGTTGCTTGTCATCTCTTCCATTGAGCTCGAGGCCTCTTCGGCTGCAGCTGCCTGCTCTGTAGAACCCTGCGAAAGCTGCTCGCTGCCGGAACTTAATTCCTGGCTTCCCGAGGATACATTGTCTGCTGCAGCCTTTACATTTTCCACAACATTCTTCAGCTTGTCAATCATTTCATTAAGCGCACCTGCCAGCTGGCCTATCTCATCTTTCTGCTCCAGGGACAACTTCTGTCTTAAATCACCGTTTGCAACCGCGTTGGCAAGGTCTACTCCCTTTATGAGAGGTTTACTGATTAGTCTTGCAATGAATATTGCCAGAGCCAGTGAAACGATAACGCTGAGAACAAGAATAATTACAAACAATCTGACAGTTGAAGCTTCCTGTGCATTATTCTGATCCGCCACGTCTGATGCCGCTTTATTATTAAATGCCACCCAGTTCTCCAGCGTCTTCTGCTCTTCCATTGCCACCTGTTTGAAGTCGCCATTAATATAAACCTTTGCCTCGGCATCTTTGTTTGCCCTGGCCAAAGAAATTAATCCCTGCAAATAGTCCAGGTATTTTTTTTGCTGTTCAGAAAAGGTTTCATAAATTCCTCTTTCTTCATCCGAATCTATGGTTTTCACCAGGAATTCGATATCCTTATTAATTTTGTCGGTGTATTCGGTAATCTTGCTGATAGCCTTCTCCTGCTCAGTATTGTCATCAGACATTACAAGATCTCTGACGTTAACCCTGATCCTGTGGAAGTACTGCTGCACATCACCTAATTTCATGATAGGTACTGTATTTCCCTGATACATTTTTGTATAGCTGTCGTTCAACGACTGCAGGTTGGTTATGCCCATATAACCAATAAATACTGCCACCAGAGTCAGCAATGAGAAGCTAAGAATTAGTTTACTGGCAATTTTCAAATTTAGGAACCATTTTAACATTTGATTTTCCTCAATTGTTTTCTCTTAATGATTTTCTAATTAATTATTTTCTTTATTCTGCGCTGCTGTCGTTTAGCAGCTCCAATTCACTTACTGAAAATATCTTGTCTATGTCAAGAATTATTATGAACTTATCCTCGCGTTTGCCCATACCCTTGATGAATTCGGTCTTGAGATGCGTTCCTATTTTCGGGGGTGCTTCAATCTCTCCTGGTTCAAGCTCAAAGACTTCCTGTACGGAGTCAACAAGTACTCCCAGGACTGTTTTTTCCTGCTCAATATTAACCTCAACAACTACGATGCATGTGTTTACGGTTGCCTCTATTTGGGCCAGTCCGAACTTTAATCTCATATCTATTACCGGAACAACGCTCCCCCTGAGGTTTATTACTCCGCACATGTACTCAGGCGTCTGCGGCACTTTTGTTATTTTTATAAAGTCCAGGATCTCCCGGACCTGGCTTACATCCAGGGCAAAGACCTCCTCCCCCAGCTTGAATGTAAGATACTGTCTAAGTTCTTGTGTCATTAACTCCGCCTTATATTTATCTATTTATTAAATTTGTTTTTTCCAGTTCTTCCTCTCGCTTTATGAGCGTGGGGATGTCAAGTATGAGTGCAAGTGTACCGTCGCCTAAGATTGTTGCACCTGAGATACCTTCCACGTCCTTATAGAATTTACCCAGGGATTTGATTACCGTCTGATGTTCTCCTATTACCTTGTCCACTACAAATCCTATTTTGCCGTTCACGTCAGCCTTGCCTGACTCGTTGCTTGTAATCACAACCTGTTCAATTTCATGTTGTTCTCCATTCGTGTTAAATCTGTCCCTGAGGGGTACATACGGAACCAATTCGCCTCTCACGTTCACCAGATTCATCCCATTTCCCTTTTGAATTACACTTCTGCGCAGTTCAATGCATTCCTCAACCACAGAAAGAGGAATGATAAAGTAGTCATCGCCTATCTGAACCAATAGCCCTTCAATAATTGCAAGTGTCAAGGGCAGTTTCAGCGTTATTGTAGTGCCTTTTCCGGTTTCACTTTTAACATCTATGCTTCCCCTTAGTGCTTCTATAGTCTTCTTTACCACATCCATTCCCACACCTCTGCCGGATACGTTTGAGACTTTTGCTGCGGTGGAGAATCCAGGGGCAAAGATCAGATTAAAAAGCTCTTTTTCTGTAAGTATGCTGTCTTTCGAAAGAATTCCTTTTTCAACAGCTTTTTTATGTATTACTTCTTTATTCAGGCCAGCACCGTCGTCACTGATTTTAATGATGACATTAGAGCCTGCATATCCGGCAGATAGCGTCAGGTTTCCTGTTGCCGTCTTTCCGGTGGATACTCTGGCATTAGCGTGCTCGATACCGTGGTCCAGGCTGTTCCTGATCAGGTGTACAAGCGGATCATT
>JBLMYS010000071.1:0-10237 GCA_050258415.1 Acidobacteriota bacterium
GACTCGGCGACCTCCTGAAGGCAATTAATACAAGACTCGAGAAAAAAAGAAGACTCGATGAGAAGATAAAAAATATAACTGACAATATTACAAAATATATCCCCCATGAACTGAGAACTCCTCTGGTATCAATTGCAGGATTCTCGGACATAATACTGAACGACTTTGAGCTCCTTAAACCGGAGGAGATTATTTCAATTGCCGGAAGAATTAAAAACGGCAGCCTCAGGCTTCACGCCACTATAGAAAAGTTTCTGACATACCTGGAAACTGAACTGATTGCAAAAAACCCCGAGTACAGAATGCAGTGCTTTAATACCATTCTAAAAAACCCGGGCGAGGTGATTAAAACAACAGCTCTTACAATGATATCTGAGAGTGAAAGAAATAACGACCTGGAAATCGTTCAGAGCTGTGACTCTCCCGTGTATATGACGTCCTTCTTCATGGATATCATAGTAAACGGACTGTTGGATAACGCACTCAAGTTCTCAGAGCCAGGAAGCCCTGTTAAGATAAGCTCCTTCTGCCAGGACGGAACCTTCAGGCTTGAAGTGGAGGACAAGGGCATTGGAATGACACGCGCCGATATAATCTCACTGGCACCTTTTACACAGTTTAACCGGGATTTTACACAGCACAGCGGCAACGGCCTTGGCCTTGCATCAATTAAAAACATCCTTGACATATGCGGCGGATCAATTGATATCGACAGCCGCCCGGGTGAATATACAAAAGTTTCTGTAGCCCTCAGGGCCGCAGAGGAATAATTTAAGAAATAAAAAAAGAAATGAGAGATAATTATGAAATGGTTTATTAACCTCAACCTGAAATCAAAACTCCTTCTTGGTTTTTCTCTGATCTCCTTAAATGCTACGATAATGGGATTGGTGGGGATATCAAAAATAGAGAAAATAAATTCCCAGGATACAAAAATGTATGAAAAGATGGTGATCCCTGTCTCCGAGCTTCAAAAAATTACAGATTCTTTCCAGAAGATAAGAATCAATGCGAGGGATATGGTAATTGCAAATGATCCCTCTGAAATCAACAAGTTTGCCGGACAGATAGAGCAGGAAAAGACAAATATTGCAAGACTTTCGGAATCGTATGAAAAGACACTGCTCTCAGAAAAAGGACGTGCAGCATTCAATAATTTCAAAACGGCTTACGGGGAGTATACTGCAAAACTTGATCACGTTATTGCCTTGGCAAAATTGAACAGCGATACCGAGGCTGCTGCAGCTATGTACGGTGATATGGCGGGTGTAGCCGCAAATACAACACAGGCCTTTGATAATGCAGTAGCCACAAAACTTCAAGTCGGCAAAGAGCTTGCAGAAGGCAATTCAGATATCGCAGGCAATGCAACTGCTCTGATGCTTTCGCTTATTGTCCTCGGCATCGCGGTATCTACTTTCCTTTCACTTTATATAGCAAAATATGTTTCCAGAGGCGTTCACCAGGTGATGGACCGCTTCAAAAGCCTGGACGAGATTTGCCTTACAAACCTTGAGAAGGGAAGCTCAAAGCTTGCAGAGGGTAACCTGGACATCACGATCAAAACAGGCACAAAACCTCTTGAAGTAAATTCCAAAGATGAGATTGGAATGCTTTCGGCAAGACTTAACGATATAGTTAATAAAGTACAGAGTACAATAAACTCCGTTGAAAATGCCGTAGGCAAAATCCGCGAGGTGATTACTGAGTCCAACCGCCTGGTGGACGCAGCCGTCCATGGCAACCTTTCAGCAAGAGGCAACAGTAATAACTTTAAGGGTGGATACAGGGAACTGGTGGAAGGGTTAAATAAGACTTTTGAAGCTGTGGTTGAACCTATTAACGATTCAGGAAAGTTACTTGAAGTCCTTGCCTCTGGAAACCTGACGGCAAGAATGACAGGCCAGTACGCAGGCGACTATTCAAAGATCAAAGACAGCATTAACTCACTTGCAGACTCATTCTGCCAGGCATTAAGCGAAGTTGACGAGGCCGTTCAGGCTACAGCCAGCGCCGCAAATGAAATATCATCTTCCAGCGAGCAGATGGCCGCAGGCAGCCAGGAACAGAGCCAGCAGGCTGCTGAAATTGCAGGCGCAGTCGAACAGATGACAAGAACAATATTTGAAACTACCAAAGATGTAAATGAAGCCCTCAGGATCACCCAGCTGGCAAGCCAGTCTACAAAAGAGGGAGTTTCAAAAGTGGAAAATACAAAGAAAGGAATGAATAAAATTGTACTGTCTTCAAAACAGACATCAGAAATCATCGCCTCGCTCAGCAATAAAACAGACCAGATCGGCGAGATTGCACAGGTAATTGACGACATTGCAGACCAGACAAATCTTCTTGCACTGAACGCCGCAATTGAAGCTGCCCGGGCTGGTGAGCAGGGACGCGGCTTTGCTGTTGTTGCTGACGAAGTACGTAAACTTGCCGAGCGCACAACAAAAGCTACAAAGGAAATTGCCGAGACGATCAAGGCTATTCAGAAAGAGGCTAAAGATGCAGATACAGCAATGCATGAATCAAATGCGGCTGTTGAAGAAGGCAGGAAACTTACCGAAGAAGTTGAGATGGTGCTGAAAGAAATCTTCAAGGGAGCCGACAGGTCTGCATCAATCATTAACCAGGTTGCAGCTGCAAGCGAGGAGGAATCGAGCGCTGCAGAACAGATCTCAAAGAATATCGAAGGTATCTCAAGTGTGACACAGGAATCAGCCGCAGGAACAGAGCAGATAGCAAGAGCCGCCGAGGACTTAAACCGCCTGACAGTAAACCTGCAGGAGCTTGTAGCAAGATTCAAACTGAGGGAAGGGGAAGCAGGCAGGCAGATAAGCAGAGAAAGAAACTTTGCAGTCCAGAGAAACGGAAGGCTCATCCATCAGTAAGATAATCGCGGGCCGGTGCCGCTTACATATAGATGGAGCCGGGACTCACATCCCGGCTTTCAAAAACTTCACAACAACGGGTCAGGCCTAAACGCCTGGCCCTTCTTATTAACCCGACCCATGATCCGGACAAAATTCTTGCATTTCCGCAAAAAATAGTTTAGCTTATCTTTACTTTCCAAAATGAGGGCTCCGGGCAAATTCCGGAGAAAATAATAAATTACTGACTGACGCCATGATTAAGAGCAAGGAGAAATAATGTTTTATAATTCCCCCCATTATCTTGAAAAAGTAGCCAATTCTGTAAAGAATGTAAACGTACACGACCATATATGTTCAATCTATGAAAGCCGCGATGAACAGTTTGCAGTAATTATTCCGTTTATTAAATACGGCCTTGAGAATAATGAAAAGTGCCTCTATGTTGCCGATGAAAACACGGTTGAGGAAGTAACTGAACTGCTGGCAGAAGGAATAGCTGACCTTAAATACTTCATGGATAAAGGCGCCCTGACAATTATAGATAAAAGAAAAGCCTACCTTGAACACGGCTATTTTTCACCTGAACTCATAACTGAAGCCATTAAGGAAAATATCAGTCTTGCAAAACAGGAGGGCTATAAAGCTTTCAGAATTACGGGCGAAATGACCTGGGCGCTTTCGGGCCACCCGGGAGCTGAACGCCTCATGGAATATGAGTCGGATGTGAACCACCTCTACGAGGAGCTGGATGCCGTGGCAATATGCCAGTATAATAAAAACCGCTTCAGTCCTGAAATGATCCGCCACATTCTTTTTACACACCCGGTTGTGATTTATAAGGGAACTGTCTGCAGAAATTATAAGTATGTTCCTCCTGAGGAATACTTAAGTCCCGATGCTGCATCAGCCGAAATCAACAGGACGCTTGTGCAGATACTTGAAATTGAAAAAAGGGAGGAATCCCTTCTGGAAAAAAACATTGAGCTGCAGGTAATAAATCAGAAGCTGAACGCCGAAGTTGAGATGCGCAGGCAGACAGAGGACCTGCTCTTAAAGACACTCCGCGACCTGGAGCGTTCAAATGCCGAGCTTGAGCAGTTTGCCTATGTTGCCTCGCACGACCTGCAGGAGCCGATAAGAATGATTTCCGTTTATACCAGATTGCTTGAAAAAATGCTCGAAGGGAAATTGGACGAAAGGGCTCAGCAGTGCATGTTCTTCCTTTCCGACGGATCCAAAAGAATGCACGCGCTTGTGCAGGACCTTTTGGCATATTCACGCCTTACCTCAACCAGGGAGCCATTTGCTCCAACAGACCTGAACGGGGTCCTTGCCGAAGTGATGCGCGATCTTCAGGTGGCAATAGCGGACCACAATGCAGAAGTGGAATATGGTGAAATGCCCGTAGTGACCGCGGATCCCATACAGATGCGGCAGCTGTTCCAGAACCTGATTCAGAATGCAGTTAAATTTAAGAGCGAGGCCGACCCGGTTATTAAAGTGAATTTCGAAAGGAACGAAAGTGAATGGCATTTCAGTATAAAAGATAACGGCATCGGCATCAGTCCCGAATACAACGAGCGTGTATTTGTTATTTTCCAGAGGCTTCATGAAAAGGAGAAATATCCCGGAACGGGTATCGGCCTGTCTGTATGCAAGAAGATAGTCGAGCGCCATGGCGGGAGGATCTGGATAGAATCCGAAGAGGGGAAAGGATCCACATTTCATTTTACAATAAGCACGGGATTGCAAGCCTCATAAAAAGGAATGCCGCCAGGATACAGTCATGGCGGCTCTTCCATACGCCTTCAGGGGGGAAGTGCGCATCTATTAAATGCCGGCAGTCCTTCGGGGGATACCGCCGGCCGTTTTACCGAAATTTTATTTCCCCCTGCGTGCTCCTTTTGGGCCCAGTCCGTCGCAGATGCCGTTTCCAAACATCCCCTGTCCGCTTTTAAGTCCGTTGCCCATGCCTTTACCCATGCCCATTTTTCTTCCCGACCCGTCCATAG
The DNA here is from genome assembly GCA_050258415.1 of Acidobacteriota bacterium. Taxonomy (GTDB): domain Bacteria; phylum Bacteroidota; class Ignavibacteria; order Ignavibacteriales; family SURF-24; genus JAAXKN01. The sequence continues at coordinate 4,886 of JBLMYS010000071.1, forward strand.
GGCGCTTAAAGTCGGGATCTTTGCCGTTAGGGATGCCGTCGCCATCGTTATCCAAAGCGCGGTCGTTAATGCCGTCGCCGTTAAGGTCAATAAACCCTCTCATCGTGCCGTGACCGTGGTGCATTTTCCCTCCCTTATAGTCGGGGTCCTGTCCGTTGGGGATTCCGTCATGGTCGTGATCGGGGGCATTATCATTGTATCCATCGCCATTGGCGTCAACAAATCCCGCACCGTGCTGAATTGTTTTTACGCTTTTTTCCTGTGCCATCGAGCATGTTGCAAACGCCCCGAGCGAGAGCACAAAAAGCATCGCCGCAAATCTTCGCATATTCATCGTTCACATCTCCTTTTTTATTTGCATTAATAAAAGTCTCTTATATTTTAGTATCTGACTGGAAGAGGATATTCAACTGGCGTGCCACGGAGAAATAAGCTGATTTTTATTGATTAAAGTTGCATTATTGCGTGTGACGTTCGTCAAAAGTGCCGAAGCGTGGGAACAAAACTGCCGAAATAATGTATTTACGGCAAAAAACCGTGAAGGAACGGTATTTGCATAGAATCCCGGAGGGATGACTTGTCAGTAGAAAAATGAGGATCCAAAATTTCCAACAGAGCTCCGGAGGAGCGACTTGTATGACTGGTGAACACGATAATACCCATTTTACAAGTCGCTCCTCCGGAGCTCTGAATTATTTTTTGAATGTCGTTTTTCTACAAACAAATCGCTCCTCCGGAGCTCTTAACGGAAATAATCTCAATTAATTATAAATAAATGAAATTTAAGCTCGTTGTAAAACCGGGATACCTTATCCCTATAACTCTGACACTCGCGCTCGTAATGGCCGCGGCTGCGGCATTCGACATCTACCAGAGCTATAAGGATATCTATAAGGCCAAAAGTGACGAAGCCGTTACACTCCTCAGAGCCGTGCAGAAATCGGGTGAGAACGTCTATTTAAGCAGCATGGAGGTGGAAAACCTTACCGCCGATAAGCTCCTTAATAACGCTTACCTCATCTACCGCCTTGAGGAAAGTAAAACGCTTACTGCAGAAGACCTCGACAGGATTTCCGGGACGAACAATATCAGCCGGATCTCGCTTTTCTCCCGCTCCGGAAAGCTGGAGCTTCAAAACAGCAATGCGCCTAAAACTGGACCTGATATTTTCCGGAGCTTTCCCAATGAAACAGATTCCATTTTTGCGGGCAAATACGATTACTTTACTTCCACGGCTTCGGGCGACAGCTCCGGAAGCCAGCACCTCCTTGTAGTGCATAAAAGACCCGGCAATAAGGGACTAATCGCTCTTTCAATCGATTCAAAATACTTCCTGGAATTCAGGAAGAAGATCGGCATTGGACAGCTCTTCCAGAGAATAGCCGACGAGCGCGAAATTGAATATATAGTAATCCAGGATTCCACGGGCATCATAACGGCCAGCCGCGGCGTTGAACAGCTGAGCACAATTGCAGGCGACAAGTTTCTGAAGAAATCAATAAGCGAAAGAATTATATCCACCAGGAAAATGCCCTTTAACGGCCACGAGGTTTTTGAGGCCGTGAAGCCTTTTATGATGGAAGGGGAGATTGCGGGCGTTATAAGAATAGGCTTTTCGCTCGATTCGATTAACCGCATGATAGACCGCATGATACTAAGAAGCGTGCTCATATCGCTGCTTCTTCTTTTAGTTGGAATAGTCGTAATAACGCTCCTCGTAAACCAGCAAAGCTACTCGCTTCTTAAGGATGAATACACAAAAGTGCAGACGCATACGGGCAAAATCCTTGAAAGCATGTCCGACGGCGTTATTGTAACCGACTCCGGCGGGCGCATAATTATATTCAATAAAGCCGCTGAAAAAATATTCTCTGTAGAAGCCTCTGAAGTTACAGGCAGGGACTGCGGCGCAATAATTAAATCGCCCGAAAGCCTGATTACAAAAACACTTAAGGCCAATACTCCCGTTGAGTATTATGAGCACACGGTTCATACCCTGAAAGATGATCAGATAATAATTGCAGGGAGCACTTCCATAATTTATAACAGCACGGGCGGAATAGACTCGGTTATTGCTGTAGTAAGGGATCTTACGATGCAGCGGAGCCTGGAGGCAAGTCAGAAAAGGCGCGAGAAACTGAGCGCGATGGGAGAACTTGCCGGCAGCGTGGCGCACGAGATTAAAAATCCTCTTAACTTAATCAGCATCACCGCCCAGCGCTTTGAAAAGGAGTTTGTACCGAAGGAAGATGTGGCTGAGTACTACGCGCTCATAAAGGATATGAAAGAGGAGATACGCCGCGTAACGGAAATCATTAATCAGTTCCTCAAGTTTGCGCGTCCCCCGAAGCTCCGCTTAAGGCGCACTGAAATGAAGGAATATATTGAGGCTATATGCGCATCTTTCCAGGGTGCCGCAATGAAGGACAATGTAAAGCTTAAGTGCAATAGCGAAAGCTTTGAGGCCGATATAGACCCCGATCAGATGAAACAGGCCCTGATAAACCTCCTCCAGAACGCCTCCGACGCCGCGGGATCCTCAGGGCGCGCGGGCGAAATATCGGTGGAATCGCGCTCCAGTAACGGGCATCTTACTATAAGTATTAAGGATAACGGCTGCGGAATTAAGGAAGAGGACTTAAATAAAATTTTCAATCTCTACTTTACCACTAAGCCCGATGGCACGGGTCTGGGACTTGCCATAGTAAACCAGATCATAACAGGGCACAGGGGACAGGTAAGGGTTGAATCGCAGCCGGACAAAGGAACAACATTTTTAATAGAAATACCGATTTATGAACAGGACAATCTTAATAATTGACGATGAAAAGCCGCAGAGGGAATCGCTCGGCGGATATTTCAGAAAAAGGGGCTTTGAGGTGACACTTGCCTCCTGCGGGAAAGAAGGCATTGAAACCGTAAAGGAAAAGACGATAGATCTTGTGCTTACGGATTACCGCATGCCTGACATGACGGGGCAGGAGGTCTTAAAGGCCTTAAAGAAAATTAACCCCGAAATTGTGGTTATACTTATGACCGCCTACGGCACCATTGAAACTGCAGTGGAGGCGATGAAGGAAGGGGCATTTTATTATCTGCAGAAGCCTGTAAACCTGGATGAGCTGGATATTTTAATTGAGCGCTCTTTAATGCAGAAGCAGCTTGTTGGGGAAAACAGAAAGCTTAAGGAAGAGCTGGCAGAGCGCTTCAGGTTTGAAAGCATTATAAGCCAGAGCAAAGAGCTCGAGGAATCCTTAAACATTGCGGGCCGCGTGGCTAAAAGCGGCGCTCCCGTACTGATAAGAGGCGAAAGCGGAACTGGAAAAGAGCTTTTTGCAAGGGCTATACATTATGCTTCCGACAGGAAGGATGAGCCTTTTGTTGTGGTCAACTGCGCGGCGCTTCCGGAGACTTTGCTTGAAAGCGAGATGTTCGGCTATGAAAAAGGAGCCTTTACGGGAGCTGAGCAGAGGAGGATCGGGCGCTTTGAGGAGGCAATGGACGGAACTATTTTTATTGATGAAGTGGGCGATATTCCTCTTCTTACGCAGGTAAAGCTTCTGCGCGTGCTGCAGAGCGGGGAGTTCTCGCGCCTTGGGTCTAATCAGGTGCAGAAGACCCGTGCCCGCATCATTACAGCTACAAACCGCGGTCTTGAGGATCTGATAAGAGAGAAGAAATTCAGGGAGGACTTTTACTACAGGATTAACGTGGTATCAATCCAGATCCCGCCGTTAAGGGAAAGGAAGGCCGATATCCCTCTTCTTACGGATCACTTCATAAGGAAGTTCTGCCCGCAGGTTAAGCAGGTATCGAACGAGGCGATGGACCTTATGCTTAAGTACGATTACCCCGGCAACGTGCGCGAGCTTGAAAACATAATTCAGAGGGCCTGCGTCTTGTCGCGCGGCGAGGTGATTACAACCTACGACCTCCCCGTTACAATGAAGCCTTCGGTAAACGAAAAGCAGCTGGGAGGAGTATTTGCACCCCGCGTTGGCGACTTAAATGAGCAGACCGAGGCACTGGAAAAAGAGATAATTGAAATGGCGCTTAAGGAAACAGGGGGCAATCAGTCTAAGGCCGCGCGCCTGTTGAATATATCGGAACGCAACCTGCGCTACAAGCTGATGAAGCTTCAAAACGGCATTTCTGCCGGGTAATTCGGCAGAATTGTCGAAATATTATTTAGATATTTGGAAAACAGAATAAAACTTAACTGGCACTTCATTTGAAACATATATAGTATGAAAAAGCTTTTTTATATATCCCTTTTTATAATTATCTCCTCTATGCCGTTTTGGGCGCAGGAGAAGACTGAACCTAAGAAAGATGCTCAGGATAAGAGCCTGCAGGCGGATGACAAGAACACTGTAACGGATGACCAGGGCATGCAGCAGCCTGCGGGAAAAATGCAGCAGCTTAAGCATAAATTTATTGATGAGAACGGCGACGGCGTGGACGACAATATGCCCGGCAAACGCGCGCGCATGAGAGCCGGAATGGGCAAGGGGAAAGGAAAGGGAATGGATAATTTTGTGGATAAAGACGGCGACGGCATCAACGACAACCGCGCGCAGGGAATGGGCTGGCAGGGCAAAGGCAAAAAAGGGGGACTCGGGAGGCATGGGGGAGGCAAATGAAAACCTTCGCAAAATTTGCCTCTGTAATTCTTCTGCTTAATATTGTATTTCCTCTTAAACTGGCTGCCCAGCTCTCGGGAGAAGTGGGCTATTCGCTTCTTTACACCGATAACCCATTCCGTAATAACAGCGGGCAGGAGGAATTTGTAAATTTTGTGCAGCCATCGCTTATATTCAAACCTTTCCGGAGTGAATTTTATTTAGGCTATTCATTCGGCTACAGCCGCTTTAAGAACCTTTCTGACAGATCCTATTATTACAATTCCGGTGAGCTCAATCACGCATTCAGGCTCGGGGTTGATTCAACGGAGGATGAGAATGTTTTCATGGGGGCCTCATACATGAAAGCTTCAAACAATTCCGGGGACGGGCTTTACAGTTACGACAGCTATTCACTTTTTGCCAACGGAAAATATTTTCTTTCAGACAACCTTCTTGTTACAGCGGGCTACAGTTTAAGCGGAAAGAGTTATCCATCTCTCTACGATCTGAGCTACACAATAAATTCGGGATTTTTGAGGTATTCACTTTTCCTTGAGACGAAGACATCTTTATTCCTGGAGCTGCAGTTAGGGAACAAGGCATACTCGGTAACCGATCAGTCACTTATAACAATTGATCGTAACGGGCCGATGATGGGAGGAAAAAGGGTAATTCAGAAGACCGATTATGTAACAACGAACATCACGCAGTTAAGGATAATGCCCAA
>JBLMYS010000072.1:0-10954 GCA_050258415.1 Acidobacteriota bacterium
TACCCCTTTAACATCAATAACCGTATTTTCCTTCTTGAAGCTCCGGCTTGCAAGTTTGAAAGGTTCAGTAATTCTATATACTTCATGAACGCCTTCCAGGACCTTTACTTTTCTTATATCAAAGTCAGGTTTAACACCGATTGCGCCAAGCACAATCTGTTCAATACCCGTTGATTTATGAACATCAAAACCAAAATCCACCAGGTGTCTGATGATCTCTTCAATTTGCTGTTCTGATACATTTTTTTCTAAGACTACTACCACGGCTAACTCCATTAATTATGAAACTTTTTTTCACCGGCCTTTACTTCAATATCCACGTAATCATCTTTTGTAGGTATTGCACAGCTGTAGTTCGGACTATATGCGCAATATGGATTGTACGCCTGGTTGAAATCGATTGTATAAATATAATCCGGATTATCCACTTTCTCAAAGTCCAGATATCGCCCAACTCCGTATGATTCGTTATTTGTAGTACGGTCGGTAAACCAAATGCTGTAATACTCCTGCCCCGTACGCGTAGAACCCTTGTAGACATTCATTTTGACATTTTTGCCGTCTAAATTAAATTTTATATATCCAAACCTTACGGCTTTCCTGGGCTCCCCTTTTGTGCCGTAGACAGTAATGGTATCCTTATTTTCATATTCATACAGCTTGCTCTTAAAGACGTAAGAGGGATCCACGTCAAAATACTTCAGGGGTTCAAAATGGACTTTCCCCTTAAAGTTAAACGGCGACTGCTGATCATTCTGCATCTCAAAATTCTTCTTCTGCCTCATATTTTCAACTTCAGCAATATATTTTTTTTCTTCCTGAGTATAATGCTTTGAAAATACCCCGCTTAAGAAAAGAACAACTGCAACAGCCATTATAAAAGCCACCGCAAGGAGGTACTTTGATCTGGAATTTAATGCCATTTTCTACTCTTTTGTCTTAATTTTTAATTTTCTTCTTCAGCTCATTCAGCTTATTTAAGGCTTCCATGGGGGTGATATTGTCAATCTCCAGATCCGAGATCTCCTGCCTAATTGCGTCGTCTTTAACCTCAAAAAAGCTCAGCTGCATCTCATCTTTGGCCTTCATCTTTGCCAGGCGAGCTTTCTTAACCTCCATAGGTGTGAGCTCTTTTCCTTCCAGGTTCTCAAGTATCTCCTTAGCCCTTTTTGTTACAAACTCCGGCAAGCCCGCCATCTGCGCCACCTGAATGCCGTAGCTGTGGTCGGCACCGCCGGGAGACACCTTATGAAGGAAGATCACCTTGTCGCCATATTCCCTAACCTCAACCTTGAAGTTTTTAATTCTCGGGAATATAGTTGCCATTTCATTTAATTCATGGTAATGTGTTGCAAAGAGCGTCTTTGCCGAAAGATCCGGGTTTTCATGCAGATACTCGGTTATTGCCCATGCAATTGAAATTCCATCAAAGGTACTCGTGCCGCGTCCGATCTCATCAAGCAAAATAAGGCTTTTACCCGTGGCATTGTTAAGAATATTTGCAGCCTCCTGCATCTCAACTAAAAACGTGCTCTCGCCGGCAGATATGTTGTCGCTTGCGCCGACACGCGTATATATCTTGTCTACAAGTCCAATTGAGGCTTCACGGGCCGGTACAAATGATCCCACCTGAGCCAAAAGTACGATCAGTCCAAGCTGCCTTAGGTAGACAGACTTGCCTGCCATGTTGGGACCGGTAAGGACAATTATCTGTGTATCGGAATTATCCAGATGGTAGCTGTTTGGTGTAAACTTCTCCCCCGGTTTTAAGATCCTTTCGACAACCGGGTGACGCCCTTCCATAATATCAACAACGTCCGAATCATTTACATTTGGCTTTACATAATTGTACTGAACGGCACACTCGGCAAAGGATAAGTAGCAGTCGAGCATTGCTATTAGCTGAGCATTAGTCTGTATGGCCTCAGCCTGAAGAGAGACCGACTGCCTGATCTCATTAAAGAGCTGATACTCAAGATCGGCTATTTTCTCCTCAGCGTTTAAAATCTTGTCTTCATAAGTCTTAAGTTCAGGCGTTATAAACCTTTCCCCGTTTACAAGAGTCTGTTTTCTTATATAATCTTCCGGAATTTTGCTCAAGTTCGCGTTACTTATTTCAATATAGTAGCCGAAGACCTTATTATAGCTCACCTTAAGAGAAGAAATTCCCGTTCTTTCCCTCTCGCTTTTCTGGAGGTTGGCGATCCAGCTCTTTGCATTTTTCGAGAGGTCCCTCAGCTCATCAAGCTCGGGATTAAACCCATATGCAATAACTCCCCCGTCGCTTAAGGCTAAGGGTGGAAATTCGGAAAGGGCCTCTTCAACCAAAGCGACCGTCTTCTCCAGGCTCTCCAGTCGCGAGGAAATTTTACATAAAACAGGTGAAGTTATCTCAGATAAAAGCTCTTTAATAACGGGAATTTTCTTCAGCGAGTTTTTGAGGCTGATGATTTCTCTCGGGTTAGCTTTCCCGGTGCAGACCTTTGAAATAAGGCGTTCTAAATCCCCCACCTCTTTTAGTTCAGAGGTTAAACCGTTTCTTATGGGCTTATTCTTTACGAACTCCTCAATGCATTCCTGGCGCTGCAATATCGGTTCAAGCCTTCTTAATGGCGCTGAAATCCATTTCTTCAGCATGCGTCCGCCCATTGCAGTCTCGGTCTTATCCATTATGGATATTAGAGATCCTTCGCGGGCGCCGTCATTCATCGTGTATGTGATTTCCAGATTCCTCTTTGTCGCCGAATCGAGCATCATATACTCTGAAGGGTTATACCTGGCAATTTTGCTTATGTGAGTAAGATTAACCTTCTGCGTATCCTGCAGGTACTGCAGAATAACGCCCGCAGCAATAATGCCTGAAGTCAGGTGGTCTATGCCAAAACCCTTCAGGCTTACAGTCTTAAAGTGGCTTAAGAGGTTATCGCGGCAGTACTCGAAATTAAAGATCCAGTCGTCCATCTTTGTAAACCGTACGGACTGGTTCCAGCGTTCGGTCAGCTTCTGGACCTCCTCTTTATCCTTTTTCTGAACGAGTATTTCCGCGGGGCTTATGAGTTCCAGCTGGCTTAGTATGCTGTCTGTAGAAACTTCATATGTAAAAAATTCACCCGTCGATATGTCGCAGAAGGATATGCCTGCCATTCCGTCTTTAAGGCAGAGGGCGGCCAGGTAGTTGTTCTTTTTATGATCCAGGAGCTTATCCGACAAGGCAACCCCGGGTGTAACAACTTCAATTACCTCTCTTTTTACAATCCCCTTTGCAAATTTAGGGTTCTCAATCTGCTCGCAGACGGCAACCCGGTAGCCGCTTCTTACCAGTTTCGGCAGGTATGCATCCAGTGCATGAAAAGGAAAACCGGCGAGGGGTGTATCCCCGGATGAGCCGTTAGATCTACGGGTTAAGGTAATTCCCAGCACTTTGGAAGCAATTTTTGCGTCTTCTTCAAACGTTTCAAAGAAATCACCTACCCTGAAGAGAAGTATGGTATCCGGGTGACTTTCCTTTATCTTATGATATTGCGACATTAACGGGGTTGACATAAAACCTTTATTTTTTATTCAAAAATATACTTTAATATGCTAATAATATCAATTTTTAGCTCCTTTATTATGGATATATTCTCCTTTAATCACGATATCTTTTCATTTTCCACGGCCCTTCTTTCATGAATAATTAACGATAGATACTTAAAAAAGAATTTGGTAATTTATTGTTAATTGATTTTCATTCAGGGGTTGCTTAATTGATATATTAGCGGTAATGCAGCCTTATGCAGAATAGTGCATTGTTTTTGTTTGTCATCGTCTAAAGACGTCGTTTATTTTCTTCTAATTACAAGGGGCAGGAATATTTATGCAGAAAAAAGATGGGACTTTGAAAATCCCAATTCACGTGTTTCAGAGCGCTTTACAGGGTAAAATGCAGGAAATCATCAGGGGTTATGAATTTCATATCTCAAGAAGAGCAAGGGAAAAATACGATTTTGATGAATCAATATTCTCTTATAACGGGAATGTTGTCTTTGCAAATTTCCACGCCTCCCGCATTTTCGCGCAGAAATTAAATGAAAAGCGGACTCCGGAAAATTCAGTTAAATCAGGCCAGATAAACGCTATGGGACTGCTGGATGAAATATACCATTTCATATTGCGCCAATATGAAACAAATGCTAACCCGGAGGTTTTTAAGCGCGCCATTGAACACGTAAAAAAATATTCCGGCGAAGAAGAGCTCAGGCGAACACTCCTCAGCTTCGTAAGGCAGTTCCCGCCCATGGAAGTCTATAAGAATAATCAGGACCCGGAAGAGTACCTGAGAGACTACCATGAAGGCAAACCGAATACGGAAGTGGTTCTTGAGGAGCTGATACTCCTTTTCTTTGCTAATTATAACCCGGCAAACCGTGACTTTAAGGAGCTCTTTTCAGACGAGGAGCTCATGGTACTTACTCCTTATATAAAAGTCATAAACCAGCTGGAGGACTTCTTCTTAAATGAGAAAAAATACGGGCCCGACGACCAGCCTATTTTTGATCTTTTAAGAACCCCCATTGTTGCAAACCCCGATAGTCTGGAAGAACAGCTTAAGTTTATTGCAAACCGCTGGTCTATTATTCTCGACTTAAGATATCTGGATAAGCTCCTTCGAGGTGTGGACATGATAAAGGAAGACTACCGCCTTGGAGCCTGGGGAATGGGAGGCGGAGCCCCCACGGCTGTACCCAGATATAAGGCAGGAGCCGGAGATATGGATTTTCTTACTTTGGGTAAATCGGGCTACAGGTACGGACGCGATGCCCACCTGGATTTTCAGGAGGCTGAAAAGTTTACACCCGACGTGCACTGGATGCCCCAGGTGGTCCTGCTTGCTAAAAACGTCTACGTCTGGCTCGACCAGCTTTCAAGGAAATACTCAAGGCATATTGCACATTTAGACCAGATACCTGACGAGGAGCTGGATATGATAGCCGGCTTTAACTTTACCGGGCTCTGGCTTATTGGGCTCTGGGAAAGAAGCCGGGCTTCGCAAAGAATTAAACAGCTTACGGGTAACCCTGAGGCTGTGCCTTCGGCTTATTCTGTATATGACTATGTTATTGCGTACGACCTGGGGGGAGAACACGCTTTCCAGAACCTTAACTATCGCTGCCGTCAAAGAGGTATTCGACTTGCAAGTGATATGGTACCTAACCACATGGGAATCTATTCCAAATGGGTTATTGAGCACCCGGACTATTTTATACAGAGCCCATACAGCCCTTTTCCGAACTACAGGTTCACGGGACCTGATTTGTCGGAGGACCCAAGCGTTCAGTTGAGGATAGAAGACGGCTACTGGTCGAAGACCGATGCCGCTGTTGTCTTCCAGAGAATAGATAACAGGACAGGCGAAGTGCGCTATATATATCACGGAAATGACGGCACCAATATGCCGTGGAATGATACGGCACAGCTAGATTTGCTGAAAGACTACGTGCGTGAGGCCGTAATACAGACCATTTTCCACGTTGCACGGAAAACCTCAATCATACGTTTTGATGCCGCAATGACTCTTGCAAAACGTCATTTCCACCGCCTGTGGTACCCGCAGCCCGGTACCGGGGGCGATATACCTTCGCGCAGTGACTATGGCCTGAGGCAGGAAGAGTTCAATCAGCTTTTCCCCAAAGAATTCTGGAGGGAAGTTGTAGACAGGATTAACGAGGAAATGCCCGATACTCTCCTTCTAGCAGAGGCATTCTGGCTCATGGAAGGTTACTTCGTGCGCACGCTCGGGATGCACAGAGTTTATAACAGCGCGTTCATGCATATGATGATGAAAGAGGAAAACGAAAAGTACCGCAAGGTTATCTCAAGCACGCTGGAGTTTAATCCCGAGATATTAAAACGTTACGTCAACTTCATGAGCAATCCCGACGAGGAGACTGCAATAAGGCAGTTCGGGACGGACGACAAGTATTTCGGCGTTGCAACACTTATGGTTACACTACCCGGGCTTCCGATGTTTGCCCACGGGCAGGTTGAAGGCTATTCCGAGAAGTACGGCATGGAATACAAGAGAGCATACTATAACGAGTTTGTAAATGAGTACCTGGTCGACCGTCACAGGAGGGAAATATTTCCTCTCATGAAAAAAAGGTACATGTTCAGCCAGGTGGATAACTTCTGGTTCTACGACTTTTTTACCAATGATGGCAATGTGAATCAGAACGTCTTTGCCTACACAAATAAGTTCGGGGATGAAAAGGCAATTGTAGTATATAACAATAAATTTTCCGAAACTACGGGCTGGATTAGCCGCACAACCGGAAAGTCCATCCCTACAGGTGCAGGCGAAGAAAGAACCACAATTTATTCAAGCCTTGTCCCTGCACTGGGCCTCAGGACAGACGACAAGTATTTCTACGTCTATCGCGACCTTGTAACTAACCTTGAATATATAAGGCTCGGTCGTGAGTTGGGTGAAAAGGGTTTGTTTATTCACCTGAAGCCTTTTAAGTATCATGTATTCCTGGACTTCCGTGAGGTTTATGATCAGACCGGAGAATATGAAGAGATCTGGAAGAGTCTTAATGGCGCGGGGGTTTCAAGCATCGAAGAGGCTTTAATTGAATCCAGGCTCTCCGGTGTACATGAAGCATTACTAAATCTTTTTGACAACAGGGCTATTGAGCTCGTGAGCGACCTATTTGTAAAGGACAAGGAGATTAAGAACACTGAAAATACGTTAAAGCTTATAATCGGCCGTTACGAGTATTTCATCAACCAAATAAGAGAACACATACAGGCAGACGGCAGCGCGCCGGTTCTGCTTGACAATTTTACAAACGGACTGAATGCAATTAAGTCAATTAACGACCTATTGATTGACAACGATATTATTATTGAAAATGAAGCCGTTACAAATGATTTCAGAAAGTCACTTCTTCTAAGCCGTGAATCCAATTACCCGAGGAACCTCCTGATTTACGCACTGTGGTTAAGTCTGAAAGACTTAGGAATCTTGAGACAAAAAGACGACACAGGCTCGCGCACAATTGAGCTTTTTGATGAATTGTATCTGACAAAACCCCTTCAGCAGATACTGCACCGGTTGGGCAGAAGCCCATACGAGGTAGATCAGGTAATAAAGCTTGTAAGGGTTCTGCTTAAAAATAAATCCTCGCTTTCAAGAAAGGCAGTTCAGGCGGCTCCTTCTGAAGAAAAGAATGCAGGGAAAGCTTCAGTAAAAGCAAACGCTGAAATTTCGGCCGGCAGCAGGGCTGAACTTGAAAAAGAAGAACGTGAGATGATTGAAAAGCTCCTTGGCGATGAAGAAGTAAAGTCCTACATAGGCGTTAACCACTATGAAGGAGAATGGTACTACAGCAAGGAAAACCTTGAAGAGCTGGGCAACTGGCGCATGACCTTAAGGATTATGAGTTATCTGTGCGGGCTTGAGGACATAACAAAAAAGAACACTGCCCTGTTCAGTTACATAAAGGACAGTTACTACATGAACCGTTACTTAAAAGAGATATCGGACAATTCCGAATACAAACTCAACAACCTTAAAGCAAACCTCACGGCAGTAACCGTTTAGCCTTGCAAAAACGGCGTAGCCGTTTCATATTTGTCGCCCAGGGTTCGCCAGAACCCTGGGAAAATTACGTCACCCCATCCCTAAAAAACCACGTCAGCGGTTTTTTATCTGTTACATGGATCAAAATTTCACATGAATTACACAATCAATAATTTATTCATATATGTCGCCACCGGCTGGGCTCTGTGGAATGTGGGGGATTCTATACCCGGGGTTCCGGCATCCCTTCGGGATTTGTCACCGCGGGCTACAAACATGTCGTCCGCGAGAGGCGGACTCTATGAGTACTCCATTCTTTTGAAATGGAACTATTGTTCGGCCTATGTAATATTTATACGGATAGAATAAAATAATAACGTTTTAGAATTATTTGAATTTTAATTAGATTCGCATATAATGCAAAATAAAATTACAATAATCTTGAAAACAATTTGCAATTGGGCTATAGCACTCACCTTGCTTATGCTTTTACTGCAGTTTACAGTTGCTGACAATATAAGCATAAGCAATGATTTGATCGATAACTTTCTCCATTTTGGAAAATCCTGGGCAATATGTTTTCTTGTGTTTCTTGTACCGGCAACCATATTCTTCCATTCGGGTAAACTTCTTATCAAAACCATTAGTGGAATTACAGGGCTGATTTTGAGCATCCCTGTTATTTTATTTGGATGGTTTCTCATTATGATTATGTTCCGGGGAGAAAAGGCCGATGCAAGATACTACTTCAGTTCAAAAAACGGATTTTCCTATTATATAAAAAGCGAAAGACTTTCAGCTCTGGATGGATCGGAACTACATATTTATAAAGAAAGACCTTTATTCTTTTTTGTAAAAGAAAGACTGCCGGTAAAGGATGAAGAATTAAATGCCATGGGGATTAAGCCTGATAAGATCAGGTCGTATTTTATTGATGAGTATTTCAAAAAGGCCTTCATGCCCGCCACTGATTGATCTTTAACAATCCCGATCCCATTAGCTGAAGCAAAAGAAATTAAAAACGAAAAATATTAATAATTTTATGAAACAACAGGAGAACATATCGCGGGATAATTTTTTGTCTCCCCGGGACATTGACTGGAGCCCCCTTAGCAGGGCTAATATTTCTTTTAAGACCAGAAGAGCTGCGTTAATGGAAGAAAATATGCTCATCTTTGTTCCGACCAAAAGGGCCATCCTTGCGTACATTTTTTTTATTATTGTCTGCGGATTTGCACTTTTAATAATTCTTAAAGACGAAGGTAATAATATTTCAGCGATAATGCTTCCTTCAATTTTGTTAATTGTTTCTGTCATTTTTCTTTGGGCGGGAATAAAGCCCGTTGTCTTTAATAAAAGAAATAATTTGTACTACAGCTCATGGATAGCCCCGAAGCAAAAGAGTGGAAAAGCTTTTCCAAAATGGAGATATGTTCCATTAGATGAGATATACAGCGTGCAGGTATTATCATATATGATTCCCATGAGAAATGACGGCTATGAACTGAACCTTGTACTTAAAGATTCAAGCAGAGTTTATGTCATAGGACATAAAGATTTGAAACAGATATCCCGTGATGCAGCTATGATTGCAGGATTTCTTAATATTCCATTATGGAAGTTTGTAGGAAATGAAACTAATTTTTAATCAGATTGATAAAAGATATTGAGTCCCGGGGATCCCTTTAATTTCTATCTTTAATAAAAGAATATTCAATATATTAAACGCATCAACGCAGTACCTCCGGGTTCGGTCACCCCTTTGCGGGCGATTGTCGCTTTTTTTCAAAAAAAAGCTCTTATCATTAAGGGCCCTTTATAATCAATGTCCGTCTTTTATCAGCTAGCCTGCTTTATTTCAGCCGCTAATTTCAAAAGCTATAAAACTTTTGCTTTTCTTCTGCCGGTTTTAGAATTAATTTTTTGTTCTTTCAGTGATAATACGGTATCAAGTACTGCTTCAGGATGCTTATCTGCAACTGCAAGTAGTATGCGGGCCGGGCCTTCGGGATATCTTAAACCCTGCTCCCAATTTTTCAAAGTTCCTGCACTAATACCCAATGCATCTGCAAACTTGATCTGTGACATTTTGAATTTTGAACGAATTCTCTTAATATCAGGGATGTCATAGGTGACTGTCTCTCCTGCTTTCATTTCTCCTTTAAGAATGGCAGCTCCCTGTTTTACGCTTTCCAAAAGTTCTTCGAATGATTTATTATCCATAATATTCCTCGACTAATTTTATTAAAGTCTCAGTCTGCTTTTTCGTCAGATCGGCCTGTACGTTTTTTTTATAGATATAAAGCAGCAAAATAACCCTATCTGACTTTTTTAAATAATAGATTATCCTTGCTCCGCCGCTTTTCCCTTTACCTGATATTGCTACTCTTATTTTTCTTAACCCCTTGCTTCCCTTGATTACCGTCCCTTTTTCAGGATTTGCGGCAAGATCTTTCTGAAAAGTTTCCATCTCTTCAGATGAAAGAATATCCTTAGATAACTTTACAAAAATCGGGGTTTTAATAATGTGTATCTGCATACATTAATATACGTCAATGACATATAATTTGCAATTTAATAAATACACCCAATCCCCGGACCCAAATTTATATATGCTGAGGGAGGGCTATTTCAAAAATAATTTTTTGTTTTTGGGGATGTAAATGCTTATTAAGACAGCCATCCCCAGATTTAGTCGTCAACTTAATAATTCAAAAATCAAGCGCAAGGAGAGCATCTGGAATTAACGCAGTTATTAAGCCCTGAAAGGGCAGTCTGTCTATAGCAGAGATGTTTCTCCCCCAAATTCCGAGCCCTGAATGGGCGTGATCTATGCCTTAAAATACAAGAGACATAGCGCCCCCTCAGGGCGCTGAGATCTATTGGGTGATATCCTTTCTATAGACAGAGCACCACTTCGCGGCTTTGTGACATGGACATTTATACATGCTCTTGTTTTCTTAATTTATTCTAATGAATTCTTAGGATTATAAATTAAGGGGTTCCTACACCCCTTCGGGGTTTGTCACCGCCGGGCTATCGATACCATGCCGCTGCCGCGGCATTAGAATGGTACTGTAAAAATACAAAGGCCCTTATTGCTAAGGGCTTTTAATAATTGATACCTGTATTTTTATCAGCTGGCCTTCTTTACATTCTTGGGAGACCACTCTTTAAGGAAATTCAGGACCTTTTCGGGATCGTGACCTTTGTCTTTTTCTAAGACGCCTGTTTCCTGTGAATGAATGAGCTTCCCTTCGCTGTCAAGTACAAAGAGATGCGGATAGCCCGGGATCTTGGGGTACTTTGAAAGCACGGCCTCATTCTTGTTTTCTTTGCTGTAGTTTACTTTTACAACTATATAATTTGCTTTCAGGTAATCTGCTATTT
>JBLMYS010000073.1:0-7372 GCA_050258415.1 Acidobacteriota bacterium
GCTCGGGGTACCGGATTTCCCCCTCTCCACTGGGCTTCAGCCCCCGATTTCCTGTCTAGGAATCTGGGACTAAAGTCCCGGGATTTTTTGATTTATAGCCCCACGACCTAAAGGTCGTGGCAATTCAGGCTGTGACAATTCAGGTCGTTAATTATTATGTGCGGCCGAAGCG
This sequence comes from Acidobacteriota bacterium, assembly GCA_050258415.1. GTDB lineage: Bacteria > Bacteroidota > Ignavibacteria > Ignavibacteriales > SURF-24 > JAAXKN01. The sequence goes on from JBLMYS010000073.1 coordinate 173, forward strand.
CTTGTCGAATTCCTCCAAAGGAATTTTAATTATTATGGGGCGTCCGTGCGGGCAGACGTAAGGCATGGAGGTTGCAAAAAGCTGGTCCACAAGGAGCCTCATCTCTTTTTCAGAGAGGCGGTCGCCTGCCTTAATGGCGGTCTTGCAAGAAAATGATTTTGCAAGGTTATCCCTTTCCTCAAGGTGCTTTTCCCTCTGGTTCCTTTTATATTCGTCCACAATTTCAAGGAGTATCTTCTCCTCTGTTCCGAGCTTAACGTCCTGCGGAACACCGTCAATGACGACGGTATTTTTGCTGAAGAATTTAATCTCGAATCCCAGCTTTGTAAGATAAGGCCTTAGCTCCTTAAGAAGCGCATAGTCTCCGGCGTCAACCGTAAGCGACTGAGAGAACAAAAGCTGCTGCGAAAAAGGAAGATCGGCGCTAAATGATTTTAACGCTTTTTCATATAGTATCCTCTCGTGCGCCACGTGCTGGTCAATGATCATAAGTCCGCTTTTTATCTGCGAGAGTATATACTTATTGTGCAGCTGAATTATAAAAGAGGTAAATACCTTCAGGTCCTGTGCTTCATCTTCAGGCCTTCCGGGAGATACCGAATGATAGACTTCCCTGTTCTCTGTCTGGCTGAAGGGATGCTCCACAGCCTCTTCCGGAGCAGTTTTCCTGATCTCGGGGTTAAGCGAGTTAAAAAGCATGTCGATGTCGCGGTCTGAAAAGTCGCTTCCGCGGCTGCCGCGCATAGCCTGAGGAGGAGCGGGCATTGCCTCAGCGCGGTGAGAAGGGTTCTGGAAATTCGGGCGGTCATCGAAATCGTTTTTTTCCGTCCTTCTAAAGTCATCAAAGTGGAGCCTTTCTTTTCCGGGCTCCGTGTCGGTGCCGAAACTCATCGAGGGCACGAGGTCGTAACTGCCAAGAGCTTTCTTTATAACAGCGTGCATAAAGGTGTAGACGTCTTTTTCATCCTCAAACTTGACCTCGAGCTTTGAGGGGTGGACATTTATATCGATTCCCCTTGGATCAAGCTCCATGAAAAGAATAAAAAATGGATAATCTCCCTTATCCAGTATATTTTCATATGCGTGGAAGACGGCGTGGTTAACCTGCCTTGAAACAACGAAGCGGTTATTTATAAACAGGTACTGCTCACCCTTGCTTTTCCTTAAATATGCGGGTTTTGCAACGTAGCCCGAAACGGATAAAAAGCTTGTGAGCTCCTTAACCTCAATCAGGGCATCCAGCATATTGTCGGCAAATATTGAACGGATTCTGTCGTCTCTTGTTCCAGAGGGAAAGTCGAAGATCACCTCGTCATCGTTAAAGAAACGGAAGGCGATTTCGGGACGGCTTAAGGCAATTTTCTTGAATGTATCAATTATGTGCTTTAATTCCGTGGCATCGCTTTTCATGAAGTTGCGCCGGGCAGGGGTATTAAAGAAGAGGTTTTTTACTGAAATTGAGGTGCCTTTGGAGAAGGATCCTTTTTCAATAGTAACATTGGCCCCGTCTTCGACCTTAAGGCAAATGCCCACCTCGTCTTCCATCATTTCCGTTTTTATCTCAAGCTGGCTTACTGCTGCAATTGAGCTTAAGGCCTCGCCACGGAAGCCTAAGGTCTTAATGGCTTCCAGGTCCTCATAGACGTGTATTTTGCTCGTAGCGTGGCGCTGTATGCTTAAAACGGCATCTTCTTCGGTCATGCCGTCGCCGTCGTCCACCACCTGAATAAGGGCCTTGCCGGCCCTTTTTATTACAACATCTATACTCTTAGAATTGGCATCTATGGAATTCTCCAGGAGCTCTTTTATGACAGATTCAGGGCGCTGAACAACCTCGCCGGCCGCGATCTTGTTGGCTATATTCTCCGGGAGTATTTGTATTTTATTTTTCATTTCTTTTTTCTTTATGCTTCAAATTATTTTCTTCTATACCAGATGACCTGAAAATCATCATAATCAGCTTTAACTTCCATATCCCATTCTGAAGGGTCGAACGCAGGAAAAAGCACGTCCCCTTCGGCTAAAAATTTCATCTTAGAAATGCTCATCTCATCTGCGGTTTTAATGGCATCTTTATAGAGTTCCCCGCCCCCAATAATAAAAACCTTTTCAGCCTTTGCTTCATTTTCGCAGAAGTCATACGCCTCAGCAAGGGAGCTGAAGACCTTGACTTCAGGGTTTTCACTTTTCATGTGGCGTGAGATTACAATATTGAGTCTTCCCTTTAAGGGTTTACCCAGAGACTCGAGTGTCTTTCTTCCCATAATTACAGGATTACCGAGTGTAAGTGACTTAAAGTACTTAAAGTCCTCACTGGAGTGCCAGGGCATATTGCCCTTATTTCCAATAACGCCATTTTGGGCTACAGCCGCCACAATTATCTTCTGCAATATTATACTCCTGTTAAACAGCCACTTCAAACTTTATTCTATCCAGGTGCTGGTAGTTCCGGAGCTCAAAATCTTCAAATGTCAGTTCATCGATCGGCTTTTTTGCAATTACGAGCTCAGGCAAAGGCAAGGGCTTTCTTGTAAGCTGCTCTTTCAGGCCTTCCAGGTGGTCGTACTTTTCCATCTCGCTTCCCTTGTCTGCTACATATATATGCGCGTCAACAATCGTATGAGCGAAGTATCCAGGCTCCAGCCCCACCTCCTGCGCAATTATCTGCGTTAGAAGCGAGTAGGCGGCAAGGTTAAATGGAATGCCGAGCGCAATGTCGCCCGAGCGCTGCGTGAGGTGGCAGTTAAGCTTCCCGTTACTTACGTTAAAAGCATAGGTGTAATGGCACGGAGGAAGCTTGCTTTTTGTAGCGTTTCCCGGCTCCCAGGCCGTTACAATGAGTCTTCTGCTATAAGGGTCTTTTTTCAGAGTGTCAATTACATACTTAATCTGGTCTATTTCGGTAACCTTCCAGTTACCCTCTTTGTCTTTCTCGGCACTCGGGAAATGCCTCCAGTAGTAACCGTAAGCAGTTTCAAGGTTTCCATTTTCATCTGCCCAGGCGTCCCATATCTTTGTATGTTTCCTCAGGTTCCTGATGTGGTTATCCCCGGATAAGTACCAGAGGACTTCATGAAGAAGCGAGTTCCACATCATTTTCTTTGTTGTAAGAAGCGGAAAACCCTTCGAGAGGTCAACGCGGTAAAAGGCTCCAAAGTAAGAGATTGTATCGACGCCTGTGCGCGAAGGCTTGCGAGTGCCCTCTTCGATCACAAGTTTAACCAGGTCAAGATATTCTTTCATATATTATTTTCTCATCAAAAAACTTAGTATTAAATAAACCCCAAAGAAGAATAGTTTCGGGTACCTGAATATAAAAAATTCTAAGGCCTATTTCTAATCTATGACCGGTTTCTAAAGTAAATTTTCAAAATTTCTTCCGAGGCCAGCTGGACGCCCTTTTTAATATCTCTCATAGATTCCTCAGGAGAGCTAAAAAACTTCGAAATTTCAATAAATTTGATGTTTTCTTTCTTAAGTTCATTTGGTATCTCCTTAATTTTCCCGGCACATACAAATTTCATTGCTTCTTTAGATATAAACTCATCCAGAACAAGAAAAGATCCCTTCTGCATCATGGATTGAGAGTCGAATGAGCCTTCGCCGGTAATGATAAGGTCAGGGTTCAATTTATTTTTGTTCAGGCCCAGGTCCTCTTTTAAGAAGTCGCGGGCAAACTTGTACTTTCCTTCCAGGAAAAAGTGCAGACCTCCTGCCAGGCCGCCTCCGGCACCCAAAAGGTCCCCTGTATTTTTCTTTTTGCCAAGTATTCTGACAATGTTTTCCAGGCCCTTTTCAAGCCTTTCCACCTCACCGGGTGTTGCCCCTTTCTGGGGAGCAAAAACGCGGGCAGCTCCTTTTTCTCCCAGCAAAGGCGCATCCACGTCAAGAACTATCTCAACCTTAAAATCAAGGCCGGGGTTTGCCCATATGATTCCTTCTGTAAGCAAAAAGTTTTCAGGGACTGCATCAAGCTCTTCTCCCGAACCATCCAGGAGTTTTAAGCCTAAGGCAGAACACATACCGATGCCAAAATCGCTTGTTCCGGTGCCGCCAATACCGATAATTACCCTTTCAATGTCCATTTCACCTGATATTTTTTTATTTTTCAAGTGAAGGAGCAGTTCGCCAAGCCCCCTTGAACTTAACTTAAGAGGATGTCTTTTTTCTTCAGGAATGAGTTTCATCCCCAGCACGTCGGCTGACTCCATGTAAACGGATTTATTTTCCCTGGAATATCCGTAGCAAGTACTGATAGCATCATCCTGAAAAGGAGCACTAACTTTCAGTTCCACTTTCTTAAGTCTGAAATTCTCTATGCAGACCTGAAGGAATCCGTCGCCGCCATCTGAAACAGGTATACTTAAAAAGCGGAAATCTCTTATCTTATACCTTTGAACAAGCTCATTTTGAAGAGCTTCACGAAACAGTTGCGCAAGGCTTACTGAATCCATGCACTCCTTAAAGCTGTTTGGAGCAATTAAGATTTCAGTCATTTTATTTTTGAAGTTCCTTAAAGGCTATTAAAAGATTTTTCTTTGTCTCCAGCAGATCCTGTGAAATCACCTTCACCTCGCCTATAGCGGGCATAAAGTTAATATCCCCGTTCCACCTCGGGACGAGGTGAAAGTGGATATGCTGGTCAATTCCCGCGCCGGCAGCTTTGCCTATATTTGCCCCCATATTGAATCCGTGAGGTTTCATTGCAATTTCAAGCGCCCTGCTTGCAAGCTGAAGATTTTCCATAATCTCGAGATTTTCCTCTTTGGAAAAGCTCTTAAAGTCGCTTGTATGCCTGTAAGGCACAACCATTAAGTGACCGCTATTGTAAGGGTAAAGGTTAAGGACAACAAACGTCAGTTCCCCTTTATAGACTATAAGGTTATTCATGTCGTTTACGTCCGCCTCCTGCTGGTTGCAGAAGATGCAGCCCTGGGATTTTTTTTCTTCCTTAAAAGAATCTATGTACAGTGATCTCCAGGGAGACCAGAGCTTATCCATATCAGACCTCATATTGCACTTCTTCTTAATTTAAGTTCAAAAATATTATGATGCTACAAAAAAAAAGGCGGAAGAGAATTTCCTCCGCCTTAGAAAAACCGGAATAAAGAGACTACTCTTCTTCTCTTGATTTCTTGTATTCTTCGATGACCTTGGCTTCAACTTCCTTTGGAACCTCCTCATAGAAAGCGAACTTCATCTTATAGAGACCGCGTCCTGAAGTAAGGCTTCTCAAGTGAGTTGAATACCTGTAGAGTTCAGACAAAGGAACGTTAGCCTTGATGATCTGGAAGGGGCCTTCTGAGTCCATGCCGAGGATCTTACCACGGCGGCTGGAGAGGTTACCCATAACGTCGCCCATGAACTCTTCTGGAACGGTTACTTCAACTTCGTAGATCGGTTCCAGGAGAACAGGTTTGGCTTCCATGAAGCCTTTCTTGAAGCCCTGGGAAGCAGCGATCTTAAAGGACATTTCATCTGAATCAACGTCGTGGTATGAACCAAAGAACAAAGTAGCCTTTATGTCAATTACCTTTGAACCGGTGAGAATACCCTTTTGCATTGTTTCAACAATACCTTTTTCAACCGCAGGTATAAATCTTCCGGGGATAACGCCGCCCACGATAGCGTTAACGAATTCGAAGCCGGTACCTCTCGGTAAGGGTTCAAGTTTCATTACAACGTGTCCGTACTGGCCGCGTCCGCCTGACTGTTTCTTGTGCTTATATTCAACGTTTTCACAGACGCCCTTAATTGTTTCGCGGTACGGGATCCTGGGTTCAGCAAGATCTACGTCCACACCATAGCGATCCTTAAGGAGTTTTACTGCGAGTGAAAGCTGAAGCTCGCCCTGGCCGGATACGATAGTCTGGCTCAGTTCAGGATCAAACTTTACGCTAAAAGTAGGATCTTCCTCGTGCAGTGTATGCAGGCCGGCTGAGATTTTATCTTCATCGCCTTTCGACTTAGGTATAATGGCGCTACTGATAATAGCATCAGGGAATTTAATCGGGTTAAGGATAACCGGGAAATTCTTTGATGACAATGTATTATTTGTATGAGTGTCCTTTAACTTCACAACGGCGCCAATATCGCCGGCGTGGACTTTCTGAGCATCCTTTCTGTTTTTCCCGTTCAGGAAAAAAAGCTGGCTTAATCTTTCCGTCTTGCCGTTGTTTTCGTTCATAAGATCCAGGCCTGCCTGGACAGTGCCCGAGAACACCTTAAATACAGAAAGTTCACCCACGTGGGATTCCGATAGTGTCTTAAAGACAAAAAGCACAGGTTCAGCCTTATCGTCAACAGGGACCGATACTTTCTGTTCCTTGTCCTTAAACTTGCCTTCAACGTTATCTCTTTCAGATGGTGACGGGAAATACTTGGCTGCAAAGTCGAGGAAGTTATTCATGCCCACGCCGTTAGCTGCGCTGACGGCAAAAGCGGGCACGATGCCACGTTTTAAGACGGCGGTTTTGAGCCCCTTCTGAAGTTCCTCTTCGGTAAGCGTGCCGTTTTCGAAGAACTTGTTTAACAGGTCCTCATCGCTTTCAGCAACTTTCTCAATGAGGGCTTCCCTCATAGCCTCAGCATCAGACTTAATGTCGGCAGGTATTTCGCACTCAGTTAACTTTTTGCTTCCTGCAGGTCCGTAGGTATAAGCTTTCATACTGGTAAGGTCAATAACAGTATCAAAATTTACACCTTCTTTTGCAGGTATAGTAACTGCAGTTACATCTGGCGAGAGTCTTTCCTTGGCCATTTCAATCGTCTGGCTGAACTTTGAGTGTTCGTTATCAACTTTATTGATGAGAATTGCTGCAGGCAGGTTATATTCCTTTACGAAATTCCAGGTAGCCTCTGAGCCAACTTCAACACCTTCGGCAGATTTCAGGACCGCCACCGCAGTATCAGCGATATGAAGAGCGCTTTTAACCTGTCCAATAAAGTCTGAATAACCGGGTGTATCTAAAATGTTGATTTTGGTATTATTCCATTCGATATGAAGAGGAGTAGCAGTTATAGAGATTTGTCTTTCGATCTCATTGGCATTATAGTCCGAAGTCGTATTGCCTTCTTCGATTTTGCCAATACGATTAATTTCACCACCAGTGAACAGAATCAATTCAGATAAAGAAGTTTTACCGCTTCCGCCATGACCGATGAACGCAATATTCCGGATAGAATCCGATCCGTATTCTT
>JBLMYS010000074.1:0-8204 GCA_050258415.1 Acidobacteriota bacterium
CCGAATTTGGCAATAGCGAGGAATGCGCCGAGAGAAGCAGTTGAAACGCAGTGCATAACGGCTGAAAAGGAGGTCCGGACAATTACTAATAGGAGCCACGACTCGAGGCTGTTGCCATAAGTAATAAAATAAAGAAAGTTCTCCGTCATACCAAATCCCAGGCCGATTGCGCCTCCATAGACCAGTCCGTCAGTAATGTTATCGAAAACACGGCTGCGGGCAAGAATTATCAAAAAGAGGCCTTTTGTGGATTCCTCCACCACCGGGGCAAAAACAAGCGGCCCTAAGAGCCTGTCGGCAGTTGTGCTCCCTAAGATAAGGTGAGCCCCTTCGGTTAAGATCCAGCTGGCCAGAGAAGCCAGTACTATGGCTCCTGCCGCACCCCAGACAAATGAGGCGAAGACATACTTAAACGGTTCGCGCTCATATTTATCCAGGCGCCAGAGTACCAGCATGTACAAAATCATCGGGATGGCGGCTGCAAGAGCAGAAATAACGATCATAACTGTCCCTTTTTCAATTATCCTGTTTTAAGCCTGAAAAAAGTGTAAGGCTTAAAAGCCCGTAATTACTTTTCTTTTATCCATACCAAAAGTTCCTTAAGGGATGGACGTTTTCCGTAGGAGAGAATTCCTATTCTGAAAATCTTCGAAGTAATTATAATTGTAAGATAAATCGAAAATATAAGAATAAGGGTACTAAGAATTATCTCCCAGACCGGGGGAGTCATAACTTTTATCCTCAAAAGCATTATTGGAGGCGAGGTAAAAGGAATAAGTGAAAGTATTCTGACCAGAAGTATATCCGGTGACTGAATGACTTTTAAGGAAATGACCAATGGCAGTATTAAGACTATGCTTAAGTATCCTGTAAAGTGCTGTGCTTCCTGCTCGGTTGTAACAACAGAGCCGACGCCTACAAAGATAGCCGTATAGAAAAGGTATCCCAGCACGAAATAGAGCATTGAGAGGCCAATGTCGTTAAAGATCTCAAGCGGTATATAATTACCGCCTAAAAGGGCAAGGGCAATTATGGCCCAGACAAATATCTGGAAAAGCCCCAGCATTCCAAGTCCGAGGATTTTACCCGTCAGGAGTTCATCGGGTGTGCAACTGGAAAGAAGTATTTCCATAATTCTGTTGGATTTTTCCTCCACGACGCTTCTAATTAAAAGTCCGCCAGAGAACATTATCATCATAAAAAGGAGCATTAGGAAAATTACAGAAGAAAAATATATCATTTCGGGGCTGGTCTGGCTGCCCGTTTGGGAATGGTCAATTTTCTCAGCTTTAAGCTGCACGTTAGTGATCAGGCGGTTGATTACAGCAGGATCAAATCCGTGGCTCATGAGTTTGTGTGAGGTATAGACGTTATTGAAGATCTTCTCAAAGCGCGGCAGATCGTTAAAGTTTCCGAAGTTCCTGTTGCGGTAGCTTACGCTCAGGCTGTCTGAGTTGCGGGCTTCAACCATTATATAGCCCTCAATATTTCCTTCCATTACAAGCTTATCGGCAAACTGTTTCATCTCTGAAGGGGATTTACCGGGATTGTAAAGATTAACGACAATGTAGTTAGGCTGACCATCTGCAAACTTATAGTCATTCAGCTGCCTGATAATTCCTTTAGAGTACTGGCCTGTAAAATCCAGTACGCCGACCGGATGAGTCGAATCCTCCCTGGTATCAACCAGCATGGACGGTACGATGCTGATTCCAATAATAATAATCGGGAAGACGATCATGAATACGAGAAATGCCCTTGTCTTTATTTTTTCCATAAATTCGAAGAGGGCAATTTTCATTATTTTTTTCATTTTATTACCAGGGCTTTAGCTTTTAATGGATTGAAGGAATATCTTGTTAAGTGTGGGTTCCACCTCAGAGAAGTGTGTTACCTTCACCTTATCTACTGCACACCTTAAGAATTCGTAAGGCTTTGTGCTGCCGGTCAGTTTCACCTCGGCTGAATTTCCGTTTTCGTGAATAATTTCAATCATCGGTATTGTCTTCAGGGCAGAAACGTCGCCATCAAACTCAACTCTGTAAACGTTGCTTCCAAAGTTCCTCTTTATGTCGCTAAGAGATCCGCTTAAGACCTCGCGCCCCTGGTTTATAAGGAATATGCCGGAGCAAAGGTTTTCAGCCACCTCCATCTGGTGAGTAGAAAGGAGGACGAGTTTTTCCTTTTCAACGAGTTCCGAGAGAATATCCTTAACCATCTGCTGGTTTATAGGGTCGAAGCCTGAGAAAGGTTCGTCAAGAATTAAAACCTCTGGGTCGTGAATAACAGCCGTAATAAACTGGATCTTCTGCTGGTTACCCTTGGAGAGTTCCTCGATTCTGCGCGTTGAATAGTCTTCTATATCCATGCGCCTCAGCCACGCTAAAGCCTCTTGTGTGGCTTTAGGCTTTGCCATTCCCTTAAGTTCACCGAAGTAGCGCAGGACGTCAATAACCCTGCTTTTTTTATAAAGGCCTCTTTCTTCAGGCAGGTAGCCAACGATGTTCTGGAAGCTGTAGCCTGTTTTCTTTCCCCTGAAGAGAATTTCCCCGCTGGTGGGTTTGATGATATTGAGTATCATCCTGATAGTCGTTGTTTTCCCGGCACCATTGGGACCCAAAAGTCCGAAAATCCTGCCCGGGGTAACTTCAAAGGAAATATTATTAACTGCCAGAACATTATGAAATTCTTTGGTAAGATTTTGAACTTTTAGCATATTATAAATGTAATTAATAGACAATTATTTTGAGACCGGTATATTAACTCTTGTTAGTCCCGCTAAAATGGGCCAGTTTCCAGGGCATAAAGAGAGCGGGGGAGTACCAGGGAAATATTATCTACTCAATTTAATTAAATTTAATTAAACAAAAAAAATGACTTTATATTTAACATACAATTTTTGATTTTATATACAAAATTTGATTTTATGTCCTAATTCCGTATTTTACTGAACTGGAAGGGGATATTGTTCATTTATTTGATAAATAACTAGCAAAATGTTGACTATAAAGTATAAGATAATTATATTTTGATGCTTTTTTTTAAAGTTATGAAACCAATGATAATAAAATACACGAACTATACAGACGGCATTCACGACTTTGAGTTTAACGAGGATGTAAAGACACTAGGATTAAATGAGCCTCTGTTTGGAAATGTGAACCTGAAAGTCAGGATGGATAAGTCGCACAGTCAGATAGTGTTAAACTGCGAGCTGACTGAAAATGCAAGGTTTGACTGTGACAGGTGTGGTGAGGAATTTAGGACTGAACTCAAGAGCGATTTTAAGCTGGTATACCTGTTCGGGCAGAATCCTGGTGATAGTGAAGCCGTAAATCTGTATTACCTTTCTCCGGATGAGGATAAGATTGACCTAAAGCCGGATGTGGTTGAATATTCGGTACTTTCAATACCGATGAAAAAGCTTTGCAAAGAAGATTGCAGCGGCCTGTGCCCGCATTGCGGGGCGAACCTGAATAAAGAAACCTGCAATTGCACAAAGGAAAATATAAATCCCGTTTGGGCACCGTTGCTTAAACTGAAGAATAATTCAAAATAAAACATGGAATAAAAAATGCCAAATCCAAAACGTAGATGGTCCAAAAGCAGAAGAGATAAAAGAAGAACTCATTACAAAGCCGAGGCGCCGACTTTAGCTACCTGCAGCAACTGCGGTGAAATGAAGCTGAACCACAGAGCTTGCCCTAACTGCGGATATTACGCAGGACGTTCAATGTTTGTACCTAAGGGCTAATCCTTTCATGGCACAATCCGATGAAAATGCTCATTGTAGAATAGTAGTGGATGCGATGGGGGGCGATTTCGCTCCCCATAATGCCGTCTTAGGCGCTATCCAGGCAGCCAATGAGGATCCATCCATAGAACTTTTTCTGGTCGGTAAAGAAAAAGAAATCCTGGAAGTTATTTCGGGAAACAATTTAAGTTTTGACACCTCGCATATAATACATGCCGATGAAGTCATTACTATGTCCGATCATCCTACTGATGTAATTAAGACCAAGAGAAATTCCTCGATTACTCTGGGAGCCAGAATGGTCAGGGAGAAAAAGGCCGATGCCTTTGTCTCTGCGGGCAACACGGGCGCCATGCTCGTTGCCTCGACGCTGATGATGGGGAAGCTCGCGGGAGTTGAAAGGCCAACCATTGGTACTTTCATGCCCTCGGAAGATGGTGTTGTAACCATTTTTGACGCCGGGGCCAGTGTTGACTCGAAGCCCAGGCACATGCTTGACTACGCCATTATGGGATCCATATTTGTAAGAGAAATGCACAACATTAAAAATCCCAAGGTCGGGATCTTAAGCGTTGGAGAGGAGGACACAAAGGGGAACGAGGTGTCCTTAAGTGCTCTCGAACTCATAAGAAAAACAAATTTGAATGTTGTGGGAAACATTGAGGGGCGGGATATCTTAAAAGGCAAGGTGAACGTTGTTGTTTGCGACGGTTTTGTAGGCAATATAATTCTAAAGTTTGCCGAAAGCTTTGTCGGCCTTCTGAAAAGTAAAATCAAACTTTTTGCAGATAAAGGACTCTTAAACAAGATCAGAGTACTCCTTATGAAAGGCACCCTGAAAAAGGTAATGAAACAGTTCGACTACCAGACCTACGGAGGGGTTCCTCTTCTTGGCGTTAACGGAATCAGTATAATCGGGCATGGTTCCAGCACTGTATTGGCCATAAAGAACATGGTTTTGAGGGCCAAAGAAATGCACGATAAAAAACTAACACAAAAAATTGAAGAGTCATTAAAAGATTATGCAAATATCTCCTAACGGAAAAAACAGAAAATTTAACGCCGTTATTACGGGCGTAGGAATGTATGTTCCTGAAAAAGTGCTTGATAACAAGTACTTTGAATCCATTGTTGATACAAACGACGAATGGATCATGACAAGAACCGGTATAAAAGAACGCAGACTGCTGGAAGACGGGGCAACAAGCACACTGGCAACAGAGGCCGTTAAGGATCTTCTGAAGAGCAAGAATATGTCCCCGGAGGAAATTGACGTTATTATTGTTGCCACGGTAACTCCCGACATGTTTTTCCCTGCAACGGCATGCCTCGTTCAGGATAACATTGGAGCCAAGAATGCCTGGGGCTTTGACATCTCTGCCGCCTGCTCAAGCTTCCTTTTTGCACTTAAGGTTGGCTCGGGTTTAATTGAAAGCGGAGCATATAAAAAAGTTGTTGTCGTCGGAGCCGACAAAATGAGCTCCATAGTAGACTATACAGACAGAAATACCTGTATACTTTTCGGTGATGCCGGAAGCGCCGTTTTACTCGAACCCACAGAAGACCACACATACGGACTCCAGGATTCAATCCTCCACGTCGACGGCTCGGGCCGTAACTCTCTTTACATGCTGGGTGGCGGAAGCTTAAATCCTTCATCTCATGAGACAGTTGACAATAAAATGCATTATATTTACCAGGATGGCAAGGCTGTCTTTAAGGTGGCAGTTGTTGGAATGGCGGACGTATCATATGATATAATGCAGAAGAACAACCTCTGCAGTGAAGACGTGGCATATCTGGTGCCACACCAGGCAAACTTAAGGATTATTGATGCCACGGCAAACAGGATGGGGATTTCAAGAGACAAGGTAATGATAAATATTCATAAATACGGTAATACAACTTCGGCTACAATTCCTCTTTGTCTTACAGAGTATTACCGTGAAGGCAAGCTTAAGAAAGGAGACAACCTTGTTCTTGCAGCCTTCGGAGCAGGCTTTACCTGGGGTTCAATTTACTTAAAATGGAGCATGGACTAAAATGGGTAAAAGAGCTTTCGTATTTCCGGGACAGGGTGCCCAGTATGTCGGTATGGCAAAGGATCTCTATGAGAACTCGCCGGAAGCAAAGGAAATGATACAGATGGCTGACGAGGCTATTGGTGTAAAGCTCTCGCATATACTCTTTGAAGGGCCTGAGGAGGCATTGAAGCAGACCGAAAACACGCAGCCTGCGATATTCCTGCACAGTGTAGTCCTGACAAGTTTATTAAGAAATTTCTCAGCCGACATGGCCGCAGGGCATTCCTTAGGTGAGTATTCAGCCCTTGTTGCCTCAGGCGCAATTCAGTTTTATGAGGCCGTAAAGTTAGTAAGGACCCGTGGATGCGCAATGCAGAAAGCCGGAACAATGAATCCCGGCACGATGGCCGCAGTTATTGGAATGGCCCCGGATAAGCTGGAGGAAGTATGCCTTAAAGCTTCAGAGGCAGGGATTGTTCAGTGTGCTAATTTCAATTCACCGGGACAGATCGTTATTTCAGGGTCGGTTGATGGCGTAAGAAAGGCAATGGAGCTTGCAAAGGCTTCGGGCGCCAAGCTGGTAAAGGAACTTGTGGTCTCAGGAGCATTCCATTCTCCATTAATGCAGCCTGCTACGGATGAGCTGAAGGAAAAGCTCGATTCAACCCCGGTCTACGATGCAAAAATACCGGTTTATGCCAACGTTACGGCGAAGCCGGAGACAAAAAAAGAAGAAATTAAAGATCTGCTCTTAAAGCAATTAAATGCGCCGGTACGCTGGGAAGAGACAGTTGTAAACATGATCAGTGACGGTTGTGATGAATTCATAGAGATTGGGCCTGGAAAGGTTCTGCAGGGGCTTATAAAGAGAATTAATCCCGATGTAAAGTGTTCCGGAATTGACAAATTTTCCGATCTTGAAAGGTATCTCTGAAATGGCTGAAAAACCGATGCGTGTAATTAAAGGATTGAAAATTGATCCCATAATATTTACTCAGAAGTTTGTACCGGGATGCAACATCCACAACTGCTCGGGTGAATGCTGTTACTACGGCGTTTATGCCGAAAGCACCGAGTACGAAATGATAATGGGTATGAAGGAAAGGATCATCCAGTCGATGGATGACTCACAGACCAAAGATCACTCGCAGTGGTTTGAAGAGCCGAATGAGGACCCTGATTTCAAGTCGGGCATTGCCGTAGGAACCGAGGTTTACAACGGAAAATGCGTGTTTTTGGACAAGCAGGGCTTCTGCACGCTTCAAAAAATTGCGTATGAAAATGGTGAAAATAAGTGGAAATATAAACCTCTTTATTGTATATTGTTCCCGCTTGTTATTTCCGATGGTGTATTTGGCGTTGACGATGGTCACCTGGAGCGCATGCATTTTTGCAACAGGGAAGAGCATCAGACCTCAACGGTTTTCGATGAGTGCAAGGAAGAGATAATTCATGTCTTCGGCCTGGACGGCTTTAAGGAGCTTGAAGCCTACAGGGAAGAATATCTTAATGAATTAAACAAAGAAAAAAAATAAAGGAAAGCATTGAATCTTAAAGGTAAAAAGGCAATTGTAACCGGCGGTACACGCGGTATCGGTAAGGCAATAGTAACTGAGCTGGCCGAACAGGGCTGCAGCGTGGTTTTTACCTACCAGAGTTCGGAAGAGGCTGCCAGGCAGATTGAATGTGAGGCATCCAAAGACGGTGTAAAGGTTCTGGGATTTAAGGCCGACGCAGCAAATTTTGCAGAAGCTGAAAAGACCGTGCAGTTTGCCGTTGAAAACTTAGGCGGTCTGGACATACTGGTTAACAATGCCGGTATTACGCGCGACGGGCTTTTGATGAGGATGAGCGAAGGGGATTTTGATACAGTAATTAATGCTAACCTTAAGAGTGTATTTAATTACACAAAAGCTGCAGTCAGGCCAATGATGGCGCAGCGCTCGGGTAAAATTGTAAACATTACGTCTGTAGTTGCATTAATCGGCAACCCCGGACAGGCAAATTACGTGGCCGCAAAGGCGGGTGTAATCGGGCTTACGAAGTCGAGTGCAAAGGAATTTTCATCAAGAAATATAAATGTTAATGCTGTTGCCCCGGGTTTTATTGCTACGGATATGACTGCAAAGCTGAATGATAAACAGAAGGAAGCAATTCTTGCAGGTGTAGCCATTAAAAGAGAAGGGCGCCCCGAAGAGGTTGCAAAGGCGGTATGTTTCTTGTGTAGTGCCGATGCTGATTATATAACAGGACAGGTAATTTCCGTCGACGGCGGAATGGCAATGTAAATATTAACTATAATTAACTATAAAAATAGGAGTAAAAATGGACGTTGAAGCTAAAGTAAAAGAAATAGTTATGGATAAATTAGGTGTCGAAGAAACACAGGTTACACCTGAGGCTTCCTTTACTAACGATTTAGGTGC
>JBLMYS010000075.1:0-7052 GCA_050258415.1 Acidobacteriota bacterium
AACTCAGAGCTCAAGGGAAGAACAATCGTTGTAAACGAAGCAAAACCCCGCAGCTAACCAGATATTTTATGTCGGTTAAGAAAAAGCGCCCTGAAATGAGGCGCTTTTTTTCTTTTAAACCCTTCTTTATTTTTTACTCATCTGTGAGGCGTACTGCTCCACCTCACGGAATACCCTGAAGAAATTACCTCCCCAGATTTTCCCTATATCCTCGTGCGAATAGCCGCGTCTTAAAAGCTCGATTGTAATATTTTTCATTTGACTTACATCGTAACAATCCTCAAGCTCGCCGCCGCCGTCAAAGTCGGTCCCAATACCCACATAGTCAATCCCACAGACTTTAACAACGTGGTCTATATGGTCAACCGCGTCTGAAACCGTAGCCAGTATCTTTGGATATTTTTTATCCAGTTCAGCCCTTTCACTCCTCATTTTAGCTCTTTCTTCCTCACTCATAGCGTCGTAGCCTGCATATCGCTGGCGGAAGGCTGAGAGCACAGAGTCACGCGTCTTATTCTTTGGCTCAGTTTTTATGTAATCACTTAAAATGCAGATCTGCATTACTCCCCCGTTCTTTGCAAGCGCCCTTAACATATCGTCATCCATGTCGCGTGGACTGTCGCACAAGGCACGCGCCGATGAGTGCGATGCAATTACTGGAGTTTTGGAATACTTTATGACATCGTAGAAAGCCTTGTCGGATATGTGAGATACGTCTATCATCATGCCCAGCTTATTCATCTCTTCAACGGCATTTCTGCCAAGCTCACTTAAACCATTATATTTAACGGTGTCAGGATCTGTTGAAGAATCGCAGAGATCATTATTTTTTGTATGACAAAGCGTTATATACCTTACGCCCAGATCGTAATATTTCTTTATCAGTGTAAGGTCCTGCCCTATCGCATAGCCGTTTTCAACGCCTAAGTAAACAGCAAGCCTGCCTTCAGATTTTATTCTTGCAGCGTCCGTAGAATTAACGGCAAGCGCTGCCACGTCCTTATTGCGTTCAAGCACCGAATGGACGGTATCAATTATTTTTAGTGCCCTTTCTTTGGCTTTTTCATTTCCCTCGGGGGTGCGGGGTCCCTGTGCAACGAAGGCTCCGAAGAAGACGGCATCAAGACCACCATCCTTCATCCTGGGGAAATCGATTTTAGAGTGGTCCTCTCTTGCATTGTGGCGCTTAGAGATATCAAAACCCTTATCCATCAGGTTAAGAGGCGCGTCGGTATGCGTATCGATTGAAATAATAGACTTATGCAACTCCCCGGCTTCCATTTTAAGCGCGGCTGCATCTTTTGAAGTTACATTTTTCACGCTGCTGCATCCTGCAATTAAAAGGCATGAGGCTACCATGCCCAGTTTCAAGGTTATCTTCATTTTTTATATATGTTGTTAATAAAAGCCGCTGTAGGTTCCGGAGCATCCGCCTTATTCAACATAAATTAAGGCAGAACGATTTTGGGATTTTCAGGAAATGGGCGGTAGAGCACAAAAATCCTTCCGATTACCTGAATAAGTTCGGTACCTTCAATTAAACCGGCAATTTCCTGACCGGCTTCTTTAGCTGATAAAGGAGCATATTCGAGCACTTTTACTTTCAGGAGTTCTCTTCTGTTAAACGCATCTAAAACAGCCTGCATGGCACTATCGGTTACACCTTCTTTTCCAATATTGACCACCGGTTTAAGGTGATGTGCCTCTGAGCGCAGAAACGCACGTTGTTTTGAGTTAAGGCTGTTCATCTATATTCTCACCATGTAAAATTCCTATATAATTATTAATTAACGCTGTCGAAATACAACTCCCAAAGATAACGATAATCCACGAAACATTAATGGATAATCCCAGGGGGGAATTAAAAATTAAAAAGGAAAAATTAAAAAGTGAAGGCAGGAAGAAATTGAAGATTCAAAAATTTTGGTGGGTTAGAAAGCTGAAAAGGTATGAGCAATAAAAACACATCAGAGCATCAACAATCCGCATTTGTTCCTCCTTTTTAATTTTTAATTTTTAATTTTTAATTGTCCTGCAACCTTTTCCAGGGCTTATCAGTCTAAATAACAGTACAAACAAATTCAGGAGAGGAAAATGAGACGCAGTTTTCTAAAGGCACTTTATCTTTCAATACCGGTCCTGTTTTTAGCCTTCAGCTTAGTTTCGGCACAGGAAACGAGAAAATTTGACTATAAGGATTTTAACAGGGTTGAAGCCGGCTACGGCATGCACGTGCAGATTACACAGGCTGAGAATTATTCAGTTGAAGTAAAAGCCAGCAAAAGAGATTTTGACCACCTGAAGGTTGAAAAGCACGGCGGCACACTGGATTTTACAATGAAAGGCTGGTTTAATCACAGACAGGACGACATTACAATTACCATTACAATGCCTAAACTCACCGCAATAAGCTTAAGCGGAGGCTCAAAGGGAATAATTACAATGAGTAATCCTTCGGATAATTTTGAAGGCGAACTCTCTGGCGGCGCAAAGCTTAAAGGCACGCTTAAATGCGCTAATGCATCCTTTGAACTTTCAGGCGGAGCCTGGGTCAGCCTCCAGGGAAGCGGCAACAACCTGAAAGTTGACGGCTCGGGCGGAAGTTCATTCAAGCTGAAGGATTTTAAGGTCAATAATGTCAACTCTGAACTCTCCGGCGGAAGCGAAGCCGAGTTAAATATGAACGGAAAGCTTAACACGGACCAGAGCGGCGGATCAAGAGTGGTTTATTATGGCAACGCCACCATGGGAAGAACCGACCTCAGCGGCGGGGCTTCGGTTACTAAAGGGGAATAAAATTTATGCGGGGTACGGACCACGCACCAGAACAGTGATAAACATTAAAATCGGCGCCAGGAACCATTTCCTGGCGCCATTCCGTTGAAAAACCCGTCCTCCGCGGAGGACGACGGCCATGCCTGCCGGCAGGCAGGATGTCAGGAAATGGTTCCTGACATCCATAAAACATTATTTAGATAGACTTTACTTTCTCTACAGCCTTTTCTGTGGCTTTCAATAATGCATCGGGACTTACAATTGATCCCGTGGCACCTTTCATCCACATGTCGGGCAGAATCATCCCCTGCCTTGTCATTCTTTCCACTTCTGAGCCCACGTTTCCGTTTTTCTTTATTTCATCTTCAATCTGAAAAGCTATCATGTGACCCATTGGGTAATCGGGCAGATAAAGAAATGAATCTATCATGTGCGAATAAATTCCAAGGAGCACAACGTCACGTTTCCCGAATACCGGGGCATAATATTTATTCCAAATATCTTTAGATATTGTAAGAACGGCTTCTTTTAACTGCGAAGGGGTTGCCTCAGGATTCTGATACATCCAGTGCCAAACCTGCATGTCCACAAGCGCCACGCCTGCAATTTCATAAACTGCCCAGAAATCGTTAAGCGTCTTCAGATCCTCATCCTTTGCCGAAGCGTCTGAGAGGCCCAACAGCTCCAGATCCCTGGCCTGGAATACAAATGCCACGGCCTCCGTAAAGGCTGTATTCGGAACGCCCTGCAAGAACCAGTGGTCCATCAGGTTAAGAGAAAATGTCTGCTCAACGTTGTGGCCCATTTCGTGCACAGCAATATTGTATCCCTTGTAGTTCATACCGCTTTTTTCAACACGCGTTCTCAGGTGAGCTTTCTCCGACCTCATAGCCGAGCCCGATGCATGCCCAGATCCCCTCGCGGGATCTACAAGTATATTGTCTGCCAGCAGCTGCGCGCGATCCTTGCTGAAGCCAAGTTTTACGAGCATATTCGGGATGTCTTTTTTATATGCGTCAGCCGTGGGGTATTTTTCTGAAACTATTTTATCCAGCTCACTTCCCGTATACTTTCCCTTCGGGAGGAATCCGTTATACCATATATCGAACGGCTCAAGTTTGCGTCCAAGCCTTTTTTCAATGAGTTTGCCTATTTCTACGGCAACGGGTGAAGAGACCACCTTCTCGAGCATCGCCTTAACCCTTTCTTCAGGAAGCTCTCGCCCCTCTTCAAAACGCCTTGCTATAAGTGTTGGAGCCGTGGGTGAATATGGGTCAGTAAGGCGTGAGGCCTTAAAAGTCTTAAGAAGCGTCGCATAACGTGTATCGGGTTCAGCGTCGTTTACCGCCTTAAGGTTCTTTTTGCTTTCATCCCCTCCGTCAGCAACTGCGGCAGACTTAACCTCATTTGTGTAAGGATTCCAGTCGAGGAAAGGGTTATCAATTACATTATTGGGAATTGTCTGTGTAACAATCCTTTCCATTACCTTC
Organism: Acidobacteriota bacterium; assembly: GCA_050258415.1. GTDB lineage: Bacteria > Bacteroidota > Ignavibacteria > Ignavibacteriales > SURF-24 > JAAXKN01. The sequence goes on from JBLMYS010000075.1 coordinate 4,266, forward strand.
TGTATCATTTTCTGTTTTTCAAAGCCCTCTTCCCCGTCGCCGTAGTCGGATTTAATTTCATCTCTTAAGTTCCAGTGCGACAGGAGCCTGAGGCCCTTGGGGAATATGCGGCTGCCTTTTTCATCCACCAGGTGGTGCATCCATATATTATAGGAAGCTATATAGCTTTCGGCCTCGGCGCCGGACTTTGCCGCTTCCAGATTAACCGCTGCAGGAATTCTTTTTGAGAAGCGCTGTGCAAGCCTTACCTCGGCCCACTGCCTGCGCGTCCATTTCTCCCCGTTATCTATTCTTTCCTGGAGCGTTGTAAGTGGGAAGTTCAAAAGGACAACGAACGCAAGCTTATTATTGAACAGGTCGTCATTCAGGTGTGCCGAAGGGTCGTAGCCCGCGAAAGTTTCATCGAACGGATAGATTGTGCCCAAATCCAGATCCGTCTGCCAGCGGAATTCACGCCCAATCTCCAGCATGTGGCCGTCCAGCTTTTCAAAAAGGCGTTCAAACCGGTTGAACATGGCGTTAAAAGTCGTGGTGTCGCCGGCAAAGTTCTCAGAAATAAAGCTTTCAAATGCTTCAGGACCGCCGTCTTCTTCTGTCCAGAACTGCGAGACCTGCTTAAGTCCCCTTGAAATCCTCTCTTTTTGTGAGGTTCCGTACTTCGAAGTAAGCTCATTCTCCATTTTAGAAATGGACTTATCCATCCATACAGGTGCCCCATTAGAGGCTTTTACTGTGTTTGCTGTTAATAACGTCATAGAAAATAAGATAATTAAAATTAAGGGCAGATGCTTTAAGGCCATAATTCCTCCCTGGCTTTAGTGGTATAAGTCAAAGAAATTTCGTCCTGAAATATAGAGGCAAATTCCTTAAACCACCACAAATTTTACACGAACGGCTTTTCTTCATGCTTTCAGGCGTAATTAATATTGCATCTCAGGAAATAATTTTTGATCATTGTACCTGAATTTTTATGGACTTTTCCGGAAGCTTGTATTTCCGGAAATCAGTTAATTAAAACACTTTATAAAGATTATACAGGGGTCAAAATCATGTCAAAAACAAAAGAAAACCTGAAAGAAGCCTTCTCAGGCGAAAGCCAGGCTTACCAGAAGTATATGGCATTTGCCAGAAAAGCAGAAAAAGACGGCCTTCCTAACATTGCAAGGCTTTTCAGAACCGCAGCTGAAGCCGAAAAAATCCACGCCGAAGGACATTTAAGGTCACTCGACGCCGTAGGCTCAACGGTTGAAAACCTTAAAGCCGCAATTTCAGGCGAAACTTATGAATATACCGTTATGTATCCCCCGATGGCTGAGGAAGCCGATAAGGAAGGACACAAGGCAAAACATATGTTCAACTACGCCCTTAAGGCTGAGGAAATCCACGCCGAACTCTATAAAATAGCACTTGACTGCGCTATTCTGGGAAAGGACCTCGATGACTGCCCGATTTACCTCTGCCCGGTATGCGGACACATTGAAATTGGCCAGATGCCTGAAAACTGCCCCATCTGCGGCGCTAAGGGCGACAAATATACAAAGCTTTAATTAAAATGACCGAAGAGATTAAAAGGCTCGAGGAATCCGCACTCCGTCTGGAACCGGGCCATGAGGAACGCGAAGAACTGCTTAAAAGAGTAATAGACTACTCTGAAGAGTTTCTGAAAAATGTCCATAGCCTGCCCGCATATAATTTTAATGCGGGTAAGGGTGAAGGGATCTATGACTTCCCCGTTCAGGATACACCATTGGATTTCAGCAAGGTTCTTGAAATTCTTAAAGACAATGTGGATACTCCGGGCCTTAATCCAGCCTCTAGGGGCCATTTGGGCTACATTCCGGGAGGAGGCATTTTCCACTCTGCCCTTGGCGACTTTCTTGCAGACGTTACAAACCGCTACGCCGGAGTCTTCTTTGCTTCCCCGGGCGCAGTCCGCATGGAAAATATGCTTATCCGATGGATGGCGGACTTTACAGGTTATCCCGATACTTCAGCCGGCAGCCTCACCTCTGGGGGAAGCATCGCAAACCTCATGGGAATTGTCACCTCACGCGACGCGCATGGTCTTATGGCAAAGGACTTTCACCGCTCCGTCGTTTATGTGACGAGCCAGGTCCACCACAGTGTTGATAAGGCACTCAGGATTGCGGGACTTAAGGAATGCATTCAGAGGATTATTCCTCTCGACAGCTCGTGGCGCATGAAGCCGGAAAGTCTTGAAGAGGCAATTATTATGGATAAGGAAGCGGGCCTTAATCCCTTTCTCATCATTGCCTCTGCCGGAACAACCGATACAGGTGCCGTGGATCCTTTGATGGAAATTGGCCAGATCGCTTCAAAACATAAGCTCTGGTACCATATAGACGCGGCTTACGGCGGATTTTTTAATCTCTGCGATTCCGGCAAAAAAGCATTAAAAGGAATTGAAACTTCCGATTCTGTGATAATGGATCCTCACAAGGGTCTTTTTATTCCTTACGGATCGGGAGCCGTTCTGGTTAAGGACAAAATGAAGCTTCTGGAATCTCACCATTATGAAGCAAACTATATGCAGGATGCCCTTAGTTCAACAGATGAACTGGCCCCTGCTGACCTTTCGCCCGAGCTTTCGAAGCATTTCAGGGGCTTAAGGTTGTGGCTTCCACTCATGACGCTAGGCGTAAAACCCTTCCGCGACTCTCTTGAGGAAAAAATTCAGCTTGCAAGGTATTTCCATGAAAAGCTTGCAGAGATAAATGGAATGGCGAGGGGACCATACCCGCAGTTGTCTGTTGATACGTTCCGTTA
>JBLMYS010000076.1:0-7577 GCA_050258415.1 Acidobacteriota bacterium
GGAGAAAAGAAAATATCCCAAAGATGTTTTAGAATTCCGGAGAAATAACTTGTTTGTAGAAATGGGCATATTCACAAAGACATTTTAGAGCCCTGGAAGGTCGACTCGTCTGTAGAAAAACGACGTTAAAAATCAATCCAGAGCTCCGGAGGAGCGACTTGTGTGTAGAAAAAATAGACCACCACCCCCATTCCCAGAGCATCGGAGATGCGACTTGCCTGTAGAAGAGATTGGAAGCACCTCCCCCCTTCATAGAGCCTCGGAGAGGCGACTTGTTTGTAGAAAAACGACGTTAAAAAATGATTTAGAGCTCCGGAGGAGCGACATGTCTGTAGCAGAAGATCCACCACCAACCCCATTTAGAGCATCGGAGATGCGACTTGTCTGTAGAAAAAAGGACGATCAAAAAAATAATCCAGAGCTCCGGAGGAGCGATATGTCTGTAGCAGAAGATCCCCCCATCTTCTTCATAGAGCCTCGGAGAGGCGACTTGTCTGTAGAAAATGAGGTCACCCCACCCCTCTCTCCAGAGCTCCGGAGGAGCGACTTGTAGGGATTTTGTGCCATAATTCACTCCATTAAATCGCAATTCCTATTACCTTCACCTATATATATCAAAAAATTCCCCGGAGGAATAGAATTATGGCAGACACATTCAGCCAGGTATACCTTCACATCGTATTTGCTGTCAGACACAGAGATCACCTGATAAGACCTTCTTTTTCAGAAGAGCTTCAGAAATATATGACAGGAATTGTAAAAAGACATGGCTGTAAAGTGCTGGCCATAAAAGCCATGGCTGACCATGTGCACCTGTTCATCTCCTACGTCCCGGGCTCCTCGGTTTCAGATATGGTAAGGGAAGTTAAGGCATACTCATCGGAGTTCATAAAGAAGAAGAATTGGCTGAGTGGTTTTTCATGGCAGCAGGGATATGGTGTCTTCTCGTATTCCAGGAGCCAGATTAGCCAGGTGATTCAGTATATTCAGAACCAGGAAGAGCACCACAGGCATAAGTCTTTCAGGGAGGAATACATGAAGATACTGAAGGATTTTGCAGTTGAAATGAAGAATAAGGAGGTGTTTGATTGGATAATGGAGCAGGAGAAGAAAGAATTGGAAGATGAATAATTTTTACAAGTCGCTCCTCCGGAGCTCTGGGGTGTTTTTGAGCGTCATTTTGCTACAGACAAGTCGCTTCTCCGAAGCTCTCTGAATGAATTCCGGAGGAATGACTTGTCTGTAGAAAAAACGAGGACCCCAAATAACCAATAGAGCTCCGGAGGAGCGACTTGTTTATAGCCCATGGTGACAAGTCCCGGAGGGGCACAGGAACCCTGGGTAACGAATCCCCCCACCACCCATATGAGCCGCGGCAGCCGCGAAATATAAATGAATTAATGCGTTAAACCGGTTTACAAGTCGCTCCTCCGGAGCTCTGGAGAGAGGGGTGGGTGCCCCATTTCCTACAAACAAGTCGCCTCTCCGAGGCTCTGGATAATGATTGGAGACACTCTTCTGCTACAAACAAGTCGCCTCATCCGAGGCTCTCTGGATGAATCCCGGAGGGATGAATTGTTTGTTGAAAAAGGGTGATCCCAAAAACATATTAGAATTCAGGAGGAATGACTTGTCTGCATAAAAGAACATGACAAAATCATTTCAGAATTCCGGAGGAATGACTTGTTTGTAGAAAAAACGAGAACCCAAATAACCTATGTGTGCGTAATTCTAAATGCCCTCCTTCAGTAACATTCCCACACACTCCAATAATTCCAACAATTGACATACACTTCCTAATTCACTAAGTTGGATGCATATTATTATTTCTGAAGCCATTTTGAATAAATACCAGTCATGAAAGATAAGCTGATTTACCTGATACTACTACTGTCCATGTTCTTCGGCTGTGAATCTTCCACAATGCCTCCGGCTGCCCTTCAATTTACCTTATCGGCTGAAAATGTATCCTGCACGGATGTATGGCTTAAAATATCCCTGAATGACGTTTCTCTTCCAAAACTGCTGTTTATGAGAGATAGTGAGTCGGATGCTTACAATGTACATCACATTTCGAGTAAAGACACAATATTCCACTTCAGAGGGCTCATTCCGGGCAGGGAATATACATACTGGTATTATGTGGGTGATAACCAGGCCTTATCTAAAGAGGATATGAAAAATTCAAGCAATATCCTGACCATAAGGACACTTGATACAACGAGCTATAATTTTACTTGGAAAGTGGATTCCATCGGAACCACACAAAGCCAGCTAAACGGCATCTGGGGCAGCAGCAGCAATGATGTCTGGGCTGTTGGAAGATTTTACAATGGGCATTATCCGATATCACATATAGCGCATTATAACGGCAATGGCTGGACCCAGAACTTTCCCTCCCTTTTTGCACCAGGGCTCCGGGGAGGATTCCTTAATGGAATATATGGCCTTTCGAAGGATAAGATGTGGGTTGTTGGAGAAGGTCTTTCTACAATTCCGTTCCCGACAAGAGATACAACCTGGGCATTTGCCGCATACTGGAATAAAGACAAGTGGGTGGATATTTCGCCTAAATCATTTAATGTGCGTCTATCTGCAGTCTGGGCATATGATGAAAACAATGTGTGGGCAGTTGGCCCTTCAGGATCAATCCTTTATTATAACGGGGTGACCTGGACAGAACAGTATAACAATTCCGGCTATATGCTCTATGACATCCAAGGCACAGATCCTAAACATTTATACGCCGCGGGGGCTGATAACAGCTACACAAAAGGGATTCTTCTAAAGTTTACTGGGACAGACTGGCAGAGGGTTCATCCTTCGTATTATGATGCTCATGGCCCTTTCCATTCAGTATGGATGGAATCTGAAAAGTCGATCTGGGTCGCGGGTATAGGTATGATAATTCATGGCGATGGAAGTGATGGTGATGACTGGGTTTATTACCATGTGAATAGCGGGCTTCGAAAAATAAGGGGACTCTCAGCAAATGATTTTTTTGCCGGTGGATACGATGGCGCAATTGGGCATTTTAACGGAAAGACACTGAACATAAATACGGATATTCATACGGATCAGCAGGAATTCCGTACCGATGATATTCTTGTTTTCCAAGACAAGGTGTTTTTTGCAGGGCAGGGAGGTACAGGCTTCATGAATAGAAAAGGCGTAATCTTTATTGGAACGAGATAATTTTAAGAGAATAATCAGGTCAGGAAATTTGTTGGCCTGTTTCAGGCGAATAAGGCTTTCTTAAGCGACCTTTCAATTGCGGTCTTAAAATTTGTTAGGTCAACGGGCTTCTGGAAAATGTACTCTACCCCTAGCTCGCGGTATTCTTCAAATATGTGCTTGTTGACATCGCCGCTTAGTACAATTACGGGCGGCTTTCCTTTTATATCTAGCACTTTAAGCGCCTTAACCATATCGTAACCGCTCATTACGGGCATGTCGTGATCTGTAATTACAAGCGCGGGCGTTTTCCTCTGAATAATTTCAAGTGCCTCCTCTCCGTTCGAGGCTTCATCTATTATATAGTTTGGCACAATGTTCTTAAGTATCTTCTGGTATAAAAGGCGGTCTGTTTTATTGTCGTCAACAAGAAGAATGTTTGCCGCTGCTGCCGGAAGCGTAAAATGGAATTCGGAGCCCTTCCCGAACTCGCTTTCCACGTAAATCTCGCCGCCATGCTTTTCTATAATCTCTCGTACAATGGATAGCCCAAGCCCTGAACCTTTTTCTCCCTTTGTGCCTTCAAGCGTGAACTTGGAGTCCACACGGAAGAGCTTTCCAAGGTCCTCTTTTTTTATGCCTACGCCTGTATCCTTTACAATGAAATGATAGTTCGTAAGCCCTTTTCCTGGTGTGCATGAAATACTGATCGCGCCGCCGAAGTTTGTAAACTTAATTGAGTTTGAAATAAGATTGTTAAATACCTGCAGAAGCAGGTTATGATCGGCATGCACATGCGTATCCTGTTCAAGAAGCAACTCCAGGCGTATCCCTTTCTGAAGTGCGGTGCCCGCCATTATGGTAATCGACTTCTGAATAACATCCCTTATATTCAGCCTTTCAGGCTCAAACTTCATTCTTCCCGTCTGTAGCCTCGTCCAGTCAAGAAGCGAATTGACGAGCCCTAGCATATTCTTGGATGATTCCTGTATAAAGGTAATATACTGAGTGCGCTGGGTTTCACTTAAATCGCCGTCTGATAAAAGGAGGTCCGTAAAGCCGAGTATGGAGCTGAAGGGAGTCCTCAAATCGTGTGAAATTATGGACAGGAACTTGTCCTTCGTATCGTTCGATTCCCTTAAGGCCTCTGTCACCTTCTCCAGGTCCTCGGAGGCTTTCTTGTAAAGTGATATATTGCTTACAAGTCCAAATATCCTCTGCGGGAGCCCTGAGGTGTCCCTCTGGACTTTTATTTTATTCCTGACCCAGGTGATGTTGCCCGATTTATTGATGATCCTGAAATCTATTTCATCCGACTGCCTGGCAGTGTCCCTAAGTAAATTCTTCAGCTTTTTATTTACAGCCTTCAGGTCATCGGGATATATAAGCTTAAACCAGAGCTTTGAGTCAGTGAGGAATTCCTCCTGGTTGTATCCTGTAACTTTTTCAATGGAGGAAGTATAGAACACGGGCCTCATGTTCTGGTCTATTCTTTCTGCCGTATAGAGGAAGTCGTCTATATTATCTGTAATGCTTCTATACCTTTCTTCCGAATCCTTCAATGCCTGCTGCGTCCTTTTTCTTTCCGTAACGTCGCGGCATACAGACACAATGTGTGTTTTATTCTCAGCCTCGTATGAAGTAACGGAAACCTCTGCATAGAAAACCGATCCGTCTTTATGCCGTGCAAGAAATTCATACCGCCCGGGGGCCCGCTCCTTGTTTTCACGGGCCTTGATAAATCTAGCTACCCTTGGTATGTCCTCGTTTGCAACAATGTCAAGAGAGTCTTTCCCGATCAGTTCAGAAGCATTCTCATAGCCGAATATCCTTGCGAAGGACTCATTTACAAGAATGAATTTCCTCCCGGCTTCAACAGAAATTCCGTCCTGCGAGGCTTCATAAACCGAGCGTACCATAAGGAGTTCTTTTTCCGCATGCTTCTGTTCGGTAATATCCGTAAAGATGCAGGTGTGGTATTTGACGGCGTCATTAAGATCCGTAATAGGGGAGAAGTTGGCAAGCGTAATTATCCTCTCTCCTGTGCGTGTTACGAGGCTAAGTTCAGATGGACCCGGCTGCCCCTCCAGCAGGCTGGATAATTTACCCCCTTCTTCTGCCAATGATCCCGGAAAAATAAGATCCCTTATATTCTTCTGCAGAAGTTCGCCTTCGGTAAAGTCGAAGACCTTTAAGAATGCGGGGTTAACATAAATTATATTTCCGTCGGTATCCAGGTTGCAGATAAACTCATTAGCATTAATAACAATATTCCTGAAGCGCTCCTCAGAAATCCTGAGCTCGCGTTCAACCCTGAGCCTTTCTTTAATGGAGGAGCAGAGGAATATATATACTAAATCACTAGCCTCGCCTGAAGAACTTATCTTTACCGAAACAAATTCCTCTTTTTTGTCCTTTGCCGTAGCCCTGAGCTCTGTTTCAAATGAAGAGCCGGATATAAGTTCATTTTTTATCTGGCTGAAACTTTCCTCGTCAAAAGAATGGAATATTCTTCCTATGAACTGCTTGAAAATCTCGCTTTTGCAGTAGCCGAAAAGCGCTTCGGCGGACTTGTTCCAGAAAATAATCTTTCCTTCACGGTCGGTAGTAATAACGGCATCCGTCAGGCTGGAGGTAATAAGCTGATACTGCTTCAATTCTGCCAGTTCATACTGAAGCCTTAGCTTTTCCTCATCATCATCTTTAGTATTCTTCCCCTCGGGAATGGTTCCTTCAGAAATAATACCTGCGGATTTAGCTTCCAGCTTCAGATCGTGGAGTATAAGCATGCCGCCACGGAAGATACCGTCCTCAAATGTTGAAGTGCCCTTTACAAAAACGGAGATTTCACTTCCGTCCAACGCCCTGGCGCTTTTAATTTTCTTTTCGAAAAACTTTCCCTCTTCGAGGCCACGGATTTCACTTGCAATATCAAGCTCCTGAGGGATGGCTGACTTTAGGAGGTTTTTTTCTGCAGATATTCGGGCTGAAGCCTGATCAAGGACGCCGAAATTAAAGAAAGTTCTGTTAACATATGTCACTTCCCAATTGGAGGAAAACGCTAAAATGCCAACGGGAGCTTCTTCTAGGAAACCTGGTGCGTTTTCCGGGGATAATAAATTATGTAGATCCTGAGACATATGTCCTTTGCTGGAATTAATTGGCTGAAATATAAATAATGAAACTGAAATATAAAAATGAGAAAAATGTTCAACGTTAGGCGTTTTGAAGCCCGCTTTAGCGGGCTTTCCCCAATTGAATAGCCACGGCCTTCCAGGCCGTGGTTTAATTTCAGATATGATCCCCCGGCCTGAGCTTCTGAGCCTTTGGCGATTTCCCGGCTTCAAAATTGGTCCTGTATACAATATCCCACAGGGGCTGGCTTACACCGAAACCTTTCGTCGCATCCATGTAGTGATGCCTCATGTGGTGCTTTTTGATAAAGAGGAAAATTCCGCTTTTTATGTTAAAGTGATGAATGGCGTAGTGCGTCATATCATAAAAGAGATATCCCGCCAGGAACCCTGAGAAGAATGGATACACAAACCTCGCCCCCAGTATGTAATAGAATAATGCGTAAAAAGTAAATGCTAGAGGAATGCTCACCGACGGGGGCATTACAAGCCTTCTCGAGTCCTTCGGGTATGCATGATGAACTCCGTGGAAAATAAAATGTATCCTCTGCCCGATACTGTTGTTCGGGACAAAGTGGAAGATGAACCTGTGAAGGGTATATTCAGTAAAAGTCCAGACGAAGGTCCCGAAGACGAAGAGCAGGATAATACTTTCATATTTTATGTTTGGATTCATATAAGAATAGTAAAGCAGGTAGAGAATCAGGGGCAGATACATTATAACGGGAACTGAAGGATGCACCCTGCTTAAAGCTTCCATGAAATTGCTTTCAAACATTCTTGCCGTTTTATCTTCATTTGAAATATACTTCTTTTCCATATGAATGCTCTCCGGAAATTTATTTCGCTGTATTCAATTGTATAATAAAGAATATAAAAGAAGAAAGAAAATTTTAAGTCAGTAAGAAATCCTTTGACTAAAAAGATCTTTTCTGATTGAGCGGGAAATTAATTATTTTCCCGGATACAACTTTTTGCAGAACCTGAATAAACATTAAATGAAAAAGCCGTCATCCAATAAACCCGGTAAGGGCGTTGTTATACTTGCCTTTATAGCTTTCATATCTTTAGGACTTCCCGACGGCCTTCTTGGCGTCGCATGGCCATCAATGAGGGAAAGCTTCGCGCGCTCACTCGATTCTCTCGGAATGCTCCTTATAGCATCCATGGCGGGATACCTTCTTTCTAGCTTCTACAGCGGACAGGTGACTTCACGCCTGGGCGTCGGATGGCTTCTGTCACTAAGCTGCCTTGCTACGGGTGCCTCCC
>JBLMYS010000077.1:0-8538 GCA_050258415.1 Acidobacteriota bacterium
AGAAATACGGCTGGAAGGAAAACGTCCTTCAGTACTGCCGCGGATGGTTTAAGGATGGTCTTCAGGACAGGGCCGTAACGCGCGACCTCGACTGGGGCGTTCAGGTGCCACTTGAGTCGGCTCAGGGAAAGGTGCTTTATGTGTGGTTTGAAGCCGTTCTTGGCTATATCTCTGCTACAAAGGAGCTTTCCCAAAAGCTCGGCAAGCCTGAACTGTGGAAAGAGTACTGGCAGAATCCTGAAACCAAGTACGTTGCTTTTATCGGAAAAGACAACATCGTTTTCCATACAATTTTCTTCCCCGCAATGCTTATGGCCTGGAACGACGCCAGGGAAGATAAGTATATTCTCCCTCAGAACGTGCCGGCAAATGAGTTCTTAAACTTTGAAGGCAAGAAGTTCTCTAAAAGCAGGAACTGGGGAATAGACGTAATTGACTTCCTGAAGCTCTTCCCGGCTGACCCGCTTAGGTACACTCTGGCTGCCAACCTGCCCGAGAACAGGGACACTGATTTCTACTGGAAGGAATTCCAGGCAAGAAACAACAGTGAACTGGCCGATATACTGGGAAATTTCGTGAACAGGACTTTTACCTTCGTTCATAAGCATTTTGAAGGCAAAGTGCCTCAGAAAGGAGCGCTTCAGCAGATTGATAAGGATATGCTGGAACTTCTTAAAGGGTATCCGAAAAAAATTGCCGGATACTTCGAGCAGTATAAAATTAAGGACGGCGTAAACGAAATCATGAACCTGGCAAGAGCCGGAAATAAGTATTTTAACGATTCCGAACCGTGGAAATCCGTTAAAACTGACCGCGAACGCTGCCAGACAACATTGTACGTCTGCCTCCAGACAATTTATACGCTTGCCGAGATGTTCTACCCCGTAATCCCGTTTTCGGCAGAAAAGCTCTTTAAGATGCTTAACGCAAAGCCTGTGGAATGGGAAAACTCAGGTGATGAGAACCTCCCCTCAGGCCACGAGCTCAATCAGGCTGAGATACTTTTTACAAAAATTGAGGACAAGACAATAGAAGAACAGACAAGTAAACTGGGACAGGCTGAAGAACCCCAGAAGGTGGAAAAATTTGAGGAAATTACGATCGACGATTTCTTCAAGGTCCAGCTCAGGACCGCAGTTATAACCCACGCTGAAAACGTTCCTAAAAGCGAAAAACTCGTAAAACTGAAAGTTGACCTGGGATTTGAAAAAAGACAGGTCGTGGCTGGAATTGCCAAAAGTTTTAAGCCGGAGGAGCTTATCGGTAAAAAGATCATTATGGTAGCTAACCTTAAACCCGCAAAACTCATGGGCCTCGAAAGCCAGGGAATGATTCTGGCAGTTGATAACGGCCAGGGCGGCGTAAGTTTGCTGGAAGTGGATGAAAATATAAAACCAGGAACAAGAGCAAAGTAAGCCTTGTAAAAAGGCTTACTTATTGCATAAATAGCATTCCCAAATTCCCTTGCTTTTATTGGAAGCTTTGGGTAAAATAGCAGGTCAATTTTATAATTAGTGGAGGTAAATCAGATGCGGATTCGGATTTTATCCGTTTTATTTGTCGTTGTTGCTATGTACCTTTCTTCCTGTTCTCCTGAACATTCAAAGCTGGTCTTAGCAGAATACGGTAACGAAAAGGTAACGTTAGGTGAATTTGAAAATGTGTATTTGAAAAACGGCAGCACCATGGAAACAGCCCAGAGGGACTCGCTTTCCAAACTCAAGAATTTTCTTGATCTCTACGTGAACTTCAAAATGAAGCTCTCAGATGCTACTCAAAGAGGTTTCGATAAGGATCCTGCTCTCCAGTCTGAATTAAAAGACTACAAGGAAAGGATCGGAAGCTCTTATCTGGTTGAAAAAGAGATGACTGCCCCGGCAATTAAAAGCCTCTATGACAAGAGAAAATATGAACTTAGAGTTAGCCATCTGATGATCAGGCCGGATACAATTCCGGATGCCAAGGCTAAGGAAATTGCACAATCGCTCCTCGAGAGGATCAAAAAAGGGGAAAGCTTTGAGAGTCTCGTAAAACAGTACTCTGCTGACGTATATTCCAAAAACAGCGGCGGCGATATTTACTATATAACTGCCGGTACGGTACTCCCTGAATTTGAAGATGCAGCCTATGCAACTGAACCCGGGAAAGTATATCCTGAGCTCGTAAAGACGCGTTACGGATACCATATCCTGAAAGTAACTGAAAAACGCGAAAGGATCCCTTCTATCAGGGCAAGCCATATTTTAATCAGCTTTAGAAGCGACAGCGGAAAAGTTGATACGGCTGCGGCTCTGGCAAAAATCCAGGATATTAAAAACCAGCTCTTAAAAGGAGCCGATTTTGCTGAACTGGCCAAAAAGTATTCACAGGACCCCGGCTCCAAGGAAAACGGCGGTGATCTGGGATTCTTTGAAAGAAGAATGACCGTTAAGGAATTTGACGAGGCGGCCTTCAATCTTAAGAAAGGACAGATTTCAGACATCGTTAAGACCGATTACGGTTTCCATATCATTAAGTTAACTGATGTAAGCCCTTATCCTCCTTTGGAACAGGAGAGGGAAAACCTTAAGAAGCTTTATCAGAAAACCCGCCATGATTTTGATTATGCTAACTTTATTAAGAAACTTAAAGATGAATTCAGCTTCCGCATAAACAAGAATGCGGTTGACTATATCGCAAAGAACAACGATACTGTAAAGGTTGGCCTACAGTACTGGGAGAGCAAATGGAGAAACGCAGTAAAAGATTCTGTACTCTATTCTTTCAGGGGAACAACTGTCCCGGTTGACTCATTCTTTAAGGATATTGAACAGAATCCTGAATTTGTCAACAGAAAGATCGACCAGAACCTCATAACTACTGCAATTAATAAGACGGCTGAGACCGGTCTATTAAATGCTGCCGCCCTGGAACTCGACAAGAAGGATACTCAGTTTGCTTCACTCATGGACGATTACAGAAACGGCATCTATATCTTTAAGCTTCAGGATGACGAGATATGGAGCAAAATTCAGCTCGACAGCGCAAAGCTTGCGAACTACTACGAGCTTCACAAATCTGAATATAAATGGCCCGACAGGGTAAGCTATCAGGAAATTTATTCTGCAAGCGATTCGTTAATTAACAGCTATTATAAACTCCTTCAGAACGGCATGAGCTTCGATAGCCTGGCTGCAAAGAAGAGCGAAAAACCAGGAGGCGGCAAACCTGTGCTGGTTGACCCTTCTACAAACCAGACGGCCCAAGAGGCTGAAAAACTCGGAACACCCGGCACATACAGCAAGCCGATAAAGATTGGTACCGGATACATTATCGTTAAACTGGTCTCAAAAGAGCCTGCACGCCTGAAGACATTTGAAGAAGCTAAGGCCGAGGTTTCCGCTCAGTACCAGGACCTTGAAAGCAAACGCCTTGAATCCGAGTACATTTCGAACCTGAAGAACAGATATAAACCTGTTGTTTACAACGAAGAACTTGAAAAAGCTTTTAAATCAAATTAATCTGAAATCTGCCCTCGTTCTTTCAGCCGCAGTCGCTCTAAGCGCCTGCGGCAAAGAACAGCCCCGTAAGGACTTTGTTGCCCGGGTGGAAAATTCATACCTGACTTCAAAGGACCTGGCTGCCGACCTGGATACAGCGGGACTCGAACCCAGCCGCAAGAATGAATACGTCAGAAACTGGATTGAAACCGAGCTCCTTTATAAGGAAGCTTCCTCTGAGAATGTCATGGAGGAAAAAGAATACCTTAAGACACTCGAAAAGGCAAAAAGGGAACTTGCAAGGGCTTTTCTCATTAATAAGATATTAGACGAAAACAAAATTGAACTTAAGGACAAGGAACTGGAGGAATTCTTCAGCTCCCACAGGGAGGAATTCAGGCTTTTCCAGGACACTTATTACTATAATCTCATTAAGTTTAAGGATGAGGATAAAGCGGTTTTCTTCAGGACTGCCCTTATGGAAGGCGACTGGATGAAGGCCTCTAACGCCGTAAGCGGCGACCGTTCGGTAATCTCTGAAAACCCGGGCATTCTTAAGAGCGACTACCAGATTCAGCCAAACAGCCTCCTTCTTAGTCTGCAGGGCTTAATGCCTGGTGAAACAAGTATTGTCTTAAATACGGAACCTTCTGTGTTCACAGTGGTACAACTTAAAAGAAAGTATTCCACGGGGGAAATACCCGATTTTGACGTGGTTAAAAGCCAGGTCAAAGAAAGGCTTCTTTTAAGGCGGAAACAAAAAATGCTAAGTGAGCATATTAAAGGTTTATATTCCAAGTATAAAGTTGAAATCAAATAAAGGAAATAGATGAAAAAGTTTGTGCTTTTTGTTATACTAATAATTAGTTCTTCCCTCTACGCACAGGAGGTTTTGGATAAAGTTGTTGCCGTAGTGGATAATGAAATTATTATGAAAAGCGAGCTAGACTTCCAGACCGCACAGTTCGCAGCTCAGCGTAACCTGAACCCTGATGACCCGAACCTGAAAAAACAGGTTCTGAATTCTATCATAAACGATAAGCTCCTTTATGCACAGGCGCAGCTGGATTCGGTTACCGTTAACGACGATGACGTCAACAGGCGCGTCGACTACCAGATCGAGCAGTTCATGCAGCAGTTAGGATCGAAGGAGAAGGTTGAGCAGGCATACGGCATGAGCCTGGAAAAGATTAAAAGAGTCCTCAGGGAAAACACACGCAAAGGACTCATGTCGCAGACGCTTATACAGAAAAAATTCGGACAGGTTGAGTCCTCAAGACGTGAGGTTGAAGACTTTTTCAACCAGTACAAGGATTCACTCGGGCTTATTCCTGAAAAATACACCATAGCACATATTTTCAGGACCCCCAGGGCAAGTGATAAGGTTAAGGAATCTTCGCTTAAGCTTGCACATGAAATACTCGATTCCATTAAAGCCGGGGCTGATTTTGCTACAATGGCAAAACGGTACTCCGAAGACCCCGGAACAGCTCAGCAGGGAGGCGACCTGGGCTTTACAAAAAGAGGACGCCTCGTTCCTGAATATGAAGCAGCAGCTTTTGGGCTGGAAAACGGCCAGATTTCTGATGTAGTTGAATCTCCCTTCGGATTCCATATAATCCAGATGCTTGAAAAAAGAGGGGATAACATTCATACAAGACATATACTCATCAAGATCAAAAGCGATCAGGATGCAGACCTTAAGACTATTGAATTCTTAAGCGATTTGAGGGACAGCGTCGTAAGAGGCCTCGGCAAGTTTGAAAATTATGCAAAGAAATACAGCGAGGATAAGGAGACCGCAAAGCTGGGCGGACTCTTAGGCAGCTTTGACGTTGGACAGCTGGATAAAAGCCTCATTGACGTAGTCAGCAAGATGAAACAGGGCGAGATCAGCTATCCCAAGAGAATGGAAATGGGCAATGCAATCTATGGATACCATATTGTATATGTCATAAAAAAGACTCCGCAGCATAGACCTGATATTAACCAGGACTATGCCGAAATCAAGCAGATTGCCGATTATACAAAGCAGGAGAAAATGAAGGCAAAATGGATTGACGAGCTTAAGGAGAAAATTTACTGGGAAGTAAGGCTCTAAACGGTTAGTAACTGAAAAATTGCGGTATCATAAATAAAAGGAATATAGAATTTGAAATCTGAAGTTCAGTCTTCCGGGGATATTGAGCTTGTCAGTCAGCTTAACGAAGCTGTCGGCAAAGTAAAAAGAGAAATCGGCAAGGTTATCATAGGGCAGGATGAGATTATAAATAATCTTCTCATATCGCTCCTTTCAAGAGGGCATTGCCTGCTTGTTGGTGTTCCGGGACTGGCAAAAACCCTGCTTATCAAGACACTGGCTGAGGTCCTGCACCTGAAGTTTAACCGTATACAGTTTACGCCCGATCTGATGCCGAGCGATATAACGGGTACGGAAATTATCGAGGAAGATCCGATTTCAAAAAGAAGATCTTTCAGATTTATCGAAGGCCCGGTTTTTTCAAATATTATTCTGGCAGATGAAATCAACAGAACGCCTCCTAAAACCCAGGCGGCTCTGCTTGAGGCGATGCAGGAGCACAGGGTTACAGCCGCGGGTGTAACATACACCTTAAGCGAGCCCTTTTTCGTCCTTGCTACACAGAACCCGATTGAGCAGGAAGGTACATACCCCTTGCCTGAAGCGCAGCTGGACCGTTTTATGTTTAATCTCTGGCTCGATTACCCTACATATACTGAAGAGCTTGAGATAGTAAAGTCCACAACGAGCCAGTACAAGGCTGAGCTGAACAAGGTTGTAACGGCTGAAGAGCTGATTAAATTTCAGGATCTTGTACGCCGCGTTCCCGTGGCGGACAACGTAATTGAATATTCAGTTAAGCTTGTAAACAAGACCCGCCCGAAGCACAATGAGGCTCAGAAGTTTATTAAGGACTGGGTCAACTGGGGCGCCGGCCCGAGGGCTTCGCAGTATCTGATACTTGCAGCCAAGGCAAAGGCCGTAATGGAAGGAAGATTCACACCGAATATTGAGGACGTGAAGTATGCCGTAGTTCCGGTCCTAAGGCACCGCCTGATAGCCAACTTCAACGCTGAGGCCGACGGGGTGACTTCGGTTGATATAATAAAGCGCCTTATGGAAAACGTTTGAAGTCAATTAAAAATTAAAAATTAAAAATTAAAAAGTAAGAACAAAAAGCCCCGGCTTCTCAAAAAGTCCGGGGCTTTGCATTTTTCAGCTGAATAGCTCACGACTCTCCGCGGAGAGTCGTGGCTATTCAGGTCGTGGCTATTCAAAGATTCTTTTTAAGCCCTTATTATAGTATAGTTTTTATACGCGTTATAAATCTCTTTGGCCGCGGTTCTTAAAACCGTGGCTGTCGGTACGGCCAGAAGCATCCCAATAATTCCCCCGATCTGGCTTCCCGCAATAATAAGCACAATAATTATAATGGGGTGCATATCCACGCTTTTTGAAAACACGTTCGGCTGAATAAGTCCGTTATCAACGGCATAAACACCTAAGAACATGATTATAATTTTGGGCAGCATTGAAAAATCGCCGAACTGCGCAACCGAAATTATTATTGCCGGAATCCCTCCTATGATCGGTCCGAAGTAGGGGATAAGATGCCCCATTCCGGCAACTATGCCTATGGGTATTGCATTGTTAATGCCTAAGAGCGAGAGCCCGATGCCGCTTAAAAGTCCCACCATAAAGGCATCAAAGAGCCAGCCCCTTACAAAGCGTCCGAGCTGAATGCTGATCTGCCTGATGACATAATACGACATCTCAAAATAGCGGTTGGGCACAATGTTTATTATTCCCTTAACAATAGTCTTATTGTCTCTTAAAATGAAGAAGGTCATAAAAGGTACAATTACGAGTACAGCTGCCAGTGAAAGAAGGCTCGACAGGAAGAAAGATATGCTGTTTAAGAAATCCATCACTATTTTGCTGGCAAAGCTTTCAATCCTGCTGTAGACCGTCCCCTGGCGAACAAAAGGAATATACTTAGTTATGCTTCTGTCCCATTCCTGAAGCGTTCCCCTAAGGTTAGCGTGCTGTACAGAGCTAATCAGTGTAGTCATCTGCTCCGAAAGCGCCGGTATGAGGAAGTATATACCCAGGAAAATAATACAGCCTCCAGTTACAAGAAGCATGAAAATTGCCCAGCCGCGGCTAAAACCCCTCTTCTCAAGAAAGCATACAAAGGGATGAAATATGAACGTTAATAATACGGATATTGCAAGCATGAGGAGGATATCAATAAACAGGTAAGCCAGGTATATGGCCAGGGCGATGCCGAGAACTGTGAGAGTTACTCTTTTTATTTTATTAAATGTAGTTTCAGACATATTTATATACGTAAGTACTTTATTCAAAATACAAAAAAAATCGGCAACTTGTTAATGTGTAGCCATTCTTTGTCATTATTCCCGCATCTTTTTACCGATTTAATGCCTCTTAATATAACATTGACGGGGAATTTTGTATATTTGAATACACATTTTAACAAAATATTACGGATAAATAAAATGGCAGAAATTGAATTATTAAGCCAGATCAGGCAGAAAGCTGCACAGAAGAAGAAAACCATCGTTCTTCCTGAGTCTCATGACGACCGCGTCTTGCAGGCAGCAGAAATTCTGGTAAAGGAAAAGATTGCAAATGTAATTACGCTTGGAAATGAGGATAAGATAAGAGAAGATGCTAAAAGGCTGGGCGTTGACCTTCAGGGCGTCAGAATAATTGACCCTGAAAAGTCGGAAAAACTGAGCGATTTTGCTAACATATTCTACAACATGCGCAAGCAGAGAGGAAAAGAGATTCCAATTGAAAAAGCCCGCGACACGATAAAAAGGGATGTCTTCTTTGGCGCAATGATGGTTAAAGAAGGCCTGGCAGACGGATCTGTTTCAGGTTCAACCGCTACAACAGCCGACGTTATGAGAGCTTCAATTATGGTTGTAGGAATGCCGGAGGGAATTTCAATCGTATCAAGCTTCTTCCTCATGGTATTTCTCGATAAGGTTTTCAGCTTTGCCGACTGCGCCG
>JBLMYS010000078.1:0-8449 GCA_050258415.1 Acidobacteriota bacterium
GGTACATTAAAACGCATTCCGGATTAATAACTTAATTAAAGGAGGATACTATGCCTGCCAGAAAATTAAAACAGTTCCTGGATGCTAACAACATTAAATACATAAGCATCAAACATTCACCTGCCTTTACAGCCCAGGAGGTGGCTCATACCGCCCATATCAGAGGAAAAGACCTGGCAAAGACTGTAATTGTGAAAATCGGCAATGATATGGCAATGGCTGTTCTGCCGGCAAAAAACCTTGTGGACCTGGATTTGCTGCGCGAGGTCACGGGCAACGAGAACGTTGAACTGGCCAGCGAAAAAGAATTCAAAAACCAGTTCCCCGACTGCGAAATCGGTGCCATGCCGCCTTTTGGAAACCTTTACAATATGCAGGTCTTTGTTGCCGAACCTTTGACCAAAGACAAGGAAATTGCCTTTAACGCCGGCACACATTCTGAACTTATTAAAATGGCGTATGAGGACTTCGAAAGGATTGTTAAGCCGAAAATTGTCAAATTTTCACTGGCTTAAATTTTCTCCGTGGCATGGCACCACAGTGCCATGCCCTTTTGTTTGTAATTAGACTCCGTTTTTGCAGGAAGATGGTATCTGTGGGACAAAAACGAGCAAAATTGCCTTAAATATTTTATATTTCCTTATGAAATTTTTTAATTGGAGTAAAAACAGGCAATGGAAGTAAATAATCTCTTTTCGGAAATACCCGATAATTTCCAGAAAGAAATTTTTGATATATTAATTCATAATCATAATCTGACTTTAGAAAGAATTGTATCGTGCGGACAGGCTTCCCCCGAGGGGGAATGGTATGAACAGGAAACTAACGAATGGGTAATACTTTTAGGAGGTTCGGCAGGCCTGTTGTTTGAAGGGGAAAGCGATGAAAAAGTACTCTACCCCGGAGACTATCTTTTGATCCCGGCTAATACAAAACATCGCATTGAATGGACCGACCGTAAACAGAAAACAGTCTGGCTTGCCCTTCATTATATGGATTAACCATATACTATATGAGCGGCTTTTCAGTTTGCTTTACAATAAATTTTGAAATGTTTTTTACGGCCGCCTTTTTCAGGCGGCCAAAATTTATAAACCGGGGAGAAAATGCCTTTAAGAAGATCCAGTAACAAAATTATCGCAGGCGTATGCGGCGGCATTGCTGAATGGCTCGGCTGGGATCCTACAATTGTCAGAATCGCTTATGTGCTCATTTCTATCTTTAGCGCGGCTTTTCCCGGAATACTGGTTTATATAATCCTCTGGATTGTAATGCCCCCGGCAGATTAAGACAGGCTTGCCTTTTAGAATAAAGGGGCTTATCCCTTCAAATATCAGAAAGCAGAAAACAATATGGGCCGGATTTTAACTGTTCTGTTCTTATTCCTTTTCTCAACGGAGCTTCTGCCCCAGATAAACTCTATGAGCGTGGGCGGAAATTTCGGCATAGGCTCAATTAAGGGGAACTCCCCCTCTCAAACCAGCTTTAATACAAGCGTATTCCTTGACGCCTCCCCGGAATTCATGGGAAACTCTTCCCTCAGACTCTCACTCATTTATGGCCGTAAAATTGAAGCCCTTCTGCCCCAGGGCGTTTATGACAGATACTTCCCCTTTGTAAAGGGAATTTCACTTAAGGCCGTAACAGGACAGACGTTCCAGAACTTCTTCTTTACCGAGGAGGCAATAGGTCCTTTGCTTCTTAACGACAGAACCTTCAGCGACGTTAATTCAATCGACCTGGGCCTGGCATTTTCTTTCCTCGTAGGACTCGATTTCAGGACAGGACCCAAAGGGATGGCTTTTGGACTGGGGACAGAGTACGGACTGACATTTACAAACACTTTGGCTTCATATTTCTCACTCTACCTTCAGGCACAGTATTACTTCCTTGGAAATGAATAAAAAAAGCCGCCCTTTGGGGGCGGCTTTTTTAATTTATTTTGTGCCTTCAGCTATTTTTCCGGTTCTTAACTCATCACTGAGTCTCGTTGCCTTGTACATATCCTTGATTGCCTCAACCATACCTTCAGAATCAACGCTCAGGCAGCGGTTCGATTCTGTTGTAAAGATGAAGTCGCCCGGAAGGCTTTCGATGTTTCCGTCAAAAGCAAGTCCCACGATTTCAAGGTTTTTGTTTATAACAGGGCTTCCTGAGTTGCCGCCGATAATATCATTTGTAGAGATAAAGTTCATCGGGGTCTCCAGCTTGAACTCCGGAGGAATAGTCTTCCACCTCTCAGGCAGATCCCAGGGATACTGCTTGTTGAAAGAATAATACCTGTCATAAAGGCCGTAATATGTGGTCTTTGCCGGAGCCTTGGTTCCATTGTAATCGTAACCCTTTACAACACCGTCGGCAATTCTAAGCGTAAATGTTGCATCAGGCGGAATTGAGGTGCCGTAAACGGCAAAAAGAGCCTGCCCTAAGAGCTGGTTATTGACAGCTTCCTTGTCCTGGATGTCCCTGGCTTTCTGCCTGATGGCATCCAGTTTCTCAGATGTGTTCTGCAGGAAATAAATAAAAGGATCATCTGAAGAAAGTATGTCCTTGGGCGATTTGTTAAGAAGAGCCATAACAGACTCTTTTGAAGTAAGCTGCGAGTGGCTCAGCATATAGTCGGCAGCATCCTTTCCCTTCTTCGAGTCAAAAAGTTTCTGCACGAGGTCGCTATTTTCACCAAGCGTGTTAATGAGGTTCTTGGCAAAAACCTGTGTGAGCTTGTAATCGAAGTCCTTGTCAATAGTTTCAGGGAATATCTTTGCCTTTGTCGAATCGAGTTCAGCGCCCTTATATTTGCTGCTTCTTTCGCTTTCAGGAAGCTGCATCTGGTTTGCGTACTGTATAACATCCCTTGCAATTGAAAAATAAGCCGGCGAAAATCTCGGGTTGACTGAATATGCGGAAAGCTCTTTTGAGTACTGCCTCATCTCGCTTCTTGTCTGCGCAATGTTATCCCAGATATTCCCGTATTTTGCCTTCAGTTCCGGCTTCGAGTCGACTGCAGCCTTAAACTTCCTTTCAAAATCTCTTTTTCTTGCCATGAGTACCGGGTCATTTAACCCTTTGATCATTCCAATATAGACCTTCTGCGAGTTTGCAAGGCCGAAGAGCATGTCTTCATACTTTAAGGCCTGATCAGGATGCTCTTTGAGTGTCTGTGAATAAACATCAATTAAATCGTTAAGGAGGTTAAGTGTCATAGGATACTGTATGTCACGGAAATACTCAAGCTGCGCCATCGTGTTAAGGCGGTTGGTTCTTCCCGGGTTTCCGATGACAAAAATGGCCTCTCCTTCACCTGCGCCCTGGGGGCTCCACTTGAAGTAGTTGTCTGTTTTTAAGGGTTTTCCAGTCTCGTCATAGACGCGGAAGAATGTACAGTCGAGATTGTAGCGCGGATATGTGAAATTGTCGTAATCGCCGCCAAAGAACCCAATCTGGTTTTCAGGCGCGAATACAAGACGAACGTCGTTATATCTCTTATATCCGTAGAGAGAATACTCTCCGCCGCTGTAGAGTGTTACAACTGAAGCCTCAAGCCCTGTTTCTTTTCTTGTGCGGGCCTCAATTTCACTGATTTTGTCCTTTTTAGCCTGAACTTTTTCAGCGTCTGTCGTTGCGGCATTTATGGCATCCTGAACCTCTTTTGTAACATCCTTCATGAGAACGAGCTGGTCCACATAAAGACCCGGGACCGGCCTTTCATCCTGAAGTGTCGGGGCATAAAAGCCTGTTTTATGAAGGTCTTCACCTTCCTTGTTAACCTGTGTAACGCTTTCGCGGCCGCAGTGGTGGTTTGTCATAACCAGACCATCGGCTGAGACAAACGAAGCCGAGCAGTAGCTGGCAAATCTCAAAGCTGATTTCCTGGCCTTTTCCAGCCATTCCGGTGTTGCGGTAAAGCCATAAGCTTCCTGGAAGTATTTTACAGGAGGATTGTCAAATGTCCACATCTTGCCGGTATCGAACCTCTGCGCTTTAACAGTATCGAGGTTAATTCCTCCGGCTACATTTGAAGTTACGGCTGTTTCCTGCTGCTGTGTTGTTGTACTGCTTCCGGAGCAGCCTGCCATGAAAGCAACGGAGAATGCAACACTTAAGCTAAGGAAAGCTTTTCGTAGGTTTTTTAGCATATTGATTCCGTATTTTATTTGAAATAAATGAACTGTTTTGATGAAAATTAATATAATTCTCACCTCATTACAATTATTAATTTACAAATAAAATACGGATTCAGAAACTTAAAGCATCAAAGCCCTAAATTCCCTCTAAAAGCAGCTCTGAAAGAGGCTCAGGCTATCCCATTGAGAAGTAAAACCCCGGGCTCACCGCTATCCTGTAATTCCACAGCCGGAGCCTTAAATGTAGGATTCAGGGGTATATAAAGGCTCAATCTCCCATTCGTCTTCCACTGTACCAATGCAATGGGAACACTTTTCTACGTAAAAAACTGTTTTTTCTTCCTGAGGCGAGGCATGAACAAAGTTTATAACAGTCTGACAGCTTGCGCATTGTACCACATGGGAGGTCTTTACTTTTGCCCGGCAGAGTGGACATAGATAACCCAAATCACCAGGAGTTTTCTCGGGATCTACTAAATAAATTGAATTACATCTGGTATTATTGCATTTAACAAAATGTAACTGTACCGTATTCTTGGGTTCGATTGCAGCCTCCGCTATTTTTTTGTATCAAAAGTAAAGAGTTGAATATACAAATTCTATGTAAAAATTAAGTCTAGTACTAATTTACCCATGCCTTTATTTTAGCTTCCATCATTTTCCCCATACCTTTATTTTAACTGCAGGTTTTTTCTCTGGATAAAAAGTATTATTTTTATTTATTACGAATTCTAGTCACTGAAGGAGAGAAAATGGAAAAAATTAACGGATTTAAGGCTTATGACATACGCGGCAAGGTGCCCGGGGAATTAAATGAGGACCTCGCCTATAAGATCGGACGGGCTTACAGCAAGCTCATCGGTGCAAAAACTATTGTCGTCGGCCACGACGTCAGAAAATCATCCCTCCAGCTGTCGGAAAGCCTCATTAAGGGTATTACCGATAGCGGGGTCAACGTAACCGATATTGGACTCTGCGGCACGGAAATGATCTATTTTGCCACCCCTTTTCTGAATGCCGACGGCGGAATCATGATCACGGCAAGCCATAACCCGCCTGAATATAACGGAATGAAGTTTGTTAAAAAAGGATCCGTTCCCGTTGGTTACGACTCAGGTCTTAATGAAGTGGAAAAAATGATCGTAAACAATGAGTTCGACCCCGTAAGCCCTAAAAAGGGGAGCGTTACACATAAGGACGTAATGCCCGATTTTATCAATAACCTTAAAAGATTCTACAGCAAAGATAAAATTAAACCCCTTAACGTTGTGGTTAATGGCGGCAACGGCTGCGTCGGCCTGGCATTAAACGCCATAGAAGGTGACCTCCCGATTAAAATGATCAAAGTTTTTACTGAACCCGACTCCAGTTTCCCGAACGGCGTTCCAAATCCACTTTTACCCGAAAACAGGCAGCCTACCATAGACGCGGTCCTGAAAAATAAGGCCGACCTGGGCGTTGCATGGGACGGCGACTACGACCGCTGCTTCTTCTTTGATGAAAAGGGGAATTTTATCGAAGGATACTATATCGTGGGCCTCCTGGCAAAATCCATACTTAAGACAAATCCCGGCGAAAAAATCGTCCATGACCCCAGACTCGTCTGGAACACTGTTGAAGTCGTTAAGAAATATGGCGGAGTTCCGGTTGAATCAAAAAGCGGCCACGCCTACATAAAAGAAAAAATGCGCGAGGTTAACGCAATCTATGGCGGAGAGATGTCGGCCCATCACTACTTCAGGGATAATTCCTATTCGGACAGCGGAATGATACCGTTTCTGCTCGTATTGCAGCTTATTTCTGAGGAAAACAAGCCCCTTTCAAGCCTTGTTGAGGAAATGGTGAAGAACTACCCCTGCTCCGGCGAAATTAACACTACAATTGACAAACCGGCGGAAAAGATTAAAGAGCTGGACGAAAAGTACGACGGTAAGAAAGAACGCCTGGACGGCCTTAGCGTGGAATTCCCCGAATGGCGCTTTAACGTAAGAATGTCAAACACTGAACCTATCTTGCGCCTTAACGTCGAAAGTAGAAATGATGAAAAGCTCATGCAGGAAAAAACAGAGGAACTTTTAGGCATCATAAGGGCAAAATAACAGAACCTTTTTAAATTGGATGCGTCTAATTAAGAAAAACCTCCAATAAAGAGAGAATAAAATGAACCAGGAAAACGAAAAAGACATCGATATCAACAGAATTCTGCACAACAAGCTAAAATCCATATCTACGGATTCTCTGGAAGCAGGCATTTCTAAGGTGGTTAGTGATCTCGTGGGTGAGGATTATAAGTGCAGTATCGGTAACATTAAATATACTCTTTTCAGCGGCGCTGAATTTAACCTTAAAGTTGAACTTTCACTTAAGTCGGAAGACACACAGCTTTAATACTATGGTCTTCAGCAGGCGGATAACTTCCGCCTGCTGAAATTATTTCAGAAAACAATCTCCTTTAGGACACCTGCAACCGTGTCTATTTCCTCCCGTGTGTTGTAAAAATGGGGGGAAAACCTAACTATACCTTCACGTACCGCGGCAGTTATATTCCTTTTTCCAAGTTCTGCGAATATTTCATCTGCTTTTGCGGAAGAAAAACTCACAATTCCCGACAGGTTATTTTTTCCCACATTCTGAAGCACCGGACTAATTCCATTATCCCTGAGGCGACCCATAAAATACTCTGTATGGCCTAAAATTGCCTCTTCAATCTTATCGTGCCCGAACCGCCTCATAAAGTCAATTGAAGCATGAAGGGCAACAACGCCTATAGCGGAGATGGTACCGTTTTGAAAACGGTCGGCTGACGTCCTTAGCTTAAGATTGTAATCCAGGAGGTTCCAGGCATCCTGAACAGACGTCCAGCCCACATATTTAGGGCTTATTTTCTCCTGAAGCTCTTCGGTTAAATAAATAAATGCCAGCCCCTGAAGCGCCATCATCCATTTCTGAGTACCTGAGGCCAGAAAGTCAATGTTCATCTTTTTAACATCCACCCTTAGGGCTCCCATGGACTGGATTGCGTCCACGCAGAAAGTGATCCCTTTATTGCGGCAAAGCTCACCTATCTTTTCAATATCGGCCCTGTAGCCCGAGAGAAACTGCACGTGGCTAATGGAAACGAGCCTTGTCTTTTCCGTTATCGCCTTTTCAATATCCTCAAAAGAAACTATCCCGTCGTGACTTTTGACGATGTCAATTTCCACGCCCTGGCTCTTCAGGTTAAGAAAAGGGTAAATGTTAGAAGGAAATTCAATGTCATTTAAGACAATTCTGTCGCCTGTTTTCCATTCGAGGCCCTGTGCCAGGAGGTTCAGGCTGTTGGAAGTGTTATCCATAAAAGCAATTCTTGAGGCATCGCAGTTTATCATCTCGCCCAGCTTCATTTTAGTATCCACAAGCACTTTCTGGTATTCCGGAAAATTCTCAATTTCCGTCTGGCTTCTCACATAAATATAATCATTAAGCTCTTTTACCACCGGTTCAGACAAAGGGCTTATTGCGGCGTGATTCATATAGATATGCCCCGCATTCAGATAAGGGTAAAATTTTCTTGCTTCAGCAATTTGCATCATTTTAATTCTTCGTTTTTATAAAATAAAAAGACCCTGAGGAAATCTCCTCAAGGCCACAAAAATGTTTTTGATAATTAAATATAACGATTTTCCTAAACTTTTTATCACCCTCATGGACTTAATTATTATCCATGCCAGTGAAATGTGAACATTTAGAACTACGCAATCACTAAGCCCGACTCAGTCGGGCGAAACATTTGTAGCCCGGGGTAAGGGAATTCGCCTCGGCGAATGACCGAACCCCGGGTTAAAGATCCCCCACACCCCAAAAAGCCCCGGCCAGGGGCGACACATGAGTAGGAAACCGGTCAAAAACAGATTCCGAACCACGTAGTGGTTCTATATCCCGACAATAAAAAAGGCAGAAACCCTCTTTTGGGCTCCTGCCTTTTCATTTTTATACTGAGAAAATAGGCCGGGATCTTTTTAATCCTGAACCTTTGCTCTCAATGAATCCCATATCATATATGCGCATATAAGCGCGAACATCGTAATTGCTATAAGCTCAGCCGAGTGCGATTCCTGCCATTCGGCATTAACGAAATTGAAGTTCCAGAACCTCATCATTGCACTTACCACACCCATTAAAGCGCCTCCTGCAATGAAGCCTGAAGCAATGAGTGTTCCACGCTCCCTTCTTGCAGTGTTTACCTTTTCATCCTTGCTCCTTGTGGAAACAAAATATGAAATGAGTCCGCCAACCAAAAGGGGAGTGTTCAGTTCAAGTGGAATATACATTCCAAGGGCAAATGC
>JBLMYS010000079.1:0-8628 GCA_050258415.1 Acidobacteriota bacterium
AACCTACAAATAATTTAGTACTCACAATAGAACCTTAAAATAAAACATATAATACCCCGGACTATTTTCCGGACGTACAAATATCATAATAAAATTATTTAAATCCTACAACTATTTTATGGAATAATTTGCCCCTTTTTAAAAAAAATGTCATTTTTTATCGCTTTTTGGGTGAATAGCCGGGCCCGGGAGTGGAAAAAACGGTGCCCCGAACCTTGAAGTTAGGACTTTGGACCCCCGGACGCTGAACGTTTGACATTGATTTTCCCCTCGATTTTAATTTATTAAATAAAGAAGTTGAGAGGGAGCAGATTTTATTGCTATTTTTAAGATTGTCTTTTTAACATAATGCCTCAAAACTATGAGTTTGTCTCTAATAGAACTATTTAACCGTTCTGAATCGATAAAACAGCTGAAAAAAGCTGCAATTGCAAGCAAACAACAGCCAGTCTATACCTCTCCGCTCTCGGGATCGGCAAGAACACTTTTTGTTAAACTCGCTGAGCCTGATTTTCAGCAGATTCTTCTCCTTCTGCCCGATGTGCAGACAGTTAATGAAATTAAGGTGGAGCTGAATATACTGGGCCTGGGCGATTCTCTTATAGTTATAGATGAAATCACATTCGAAAGCCTGCAGGAAAAGCTTACACAGGTGCAGAACCGCGGGAATTTTATACTCGTTACAACCTACGATATCCTGAGAGTGAAACTCCCGGCTAAGAACCAGTTTTCCAAGAATACCACAACTCTCCGCCCGGGAGGCGAAATAAGCTACGAGGAACTGATTGAGTATCTTAATCTTCTTAACTATACAAAGGTTAAATTTGTTGAAAATGCGGGCGACTACTCCGTCAGAGGATCCATTATAGACTTCTGGTCGTACAGCGAAAGCAATCCGGCAAGACTTGAATTTGATGGTGACTTCCTGGAATCGATCCGCCACTTCGACCCTGAGAGTCAGCGCTCGAGCGACCTTGTAGATTCAATTACAGTTGCCGGAAATCTCTCTGAAAACAATACAGGGCTTTCTTCCGATATATTCGACTTTCTGGATAACCCCCTTGTTATTGCGTCAAAATTTGAGCTGAACAGGGTATTCGACCTGAAGGAAAAAGAGGCTGAAAAAGAAAAACCGGCCCGGATTGAGGATGAAGAGCTGGCAAAGGAGCTCCTGCTTGAGGACAGCGGTGAGTATACTGAAGGTGCCGGGGAAAAGAAAACTGACATAATAATTGATAGTGCTCTTACTGGAGAAGAGCTCTTTAAGAAAAACGCACGCTGGGTAATTGAAGACCCGTTCGACGATTCGCCGGGGAAAATCAGGCTCGACTTAACGGAGGCCCCTGCCGTAAACAGCAACTTTGAACTCTTGTTTAATACGCTTAAGGACTACTCGGGCCGCGACTATAAAATTTTTATTACTTCGGAAAATGACTTCCAGAGCAAAAGGCTGCGCGACCTGTTGAGCGATTATAAGGCTGAGCTGGCAGAACTATTGGACGCGGGAAAAATTAAGATTGAGACGCTTGCCATAAGGCGCGGCTTTATAATAAGAAATGATAAAACCCTCATACTTACAGACTACCAGATATTCAATAAGCCTTACAGGACAAAGATTTCTTCGCGTCAGAAAGTAAGAAAGTCGCGCGCGAAGGAGTTTGCTTCAATTAAAAGAGGCGACTATGTTGTGCATGAGACCTACGGAATAGGAAGGTACGACGGCCTTGAGGTTATAAAGATAGGCGACGTGAGCCAGGAGAGTATCAAGATACTTTATGCCGAAGGGGGGAAGGTTTACGTCAACCTTAACTACTTCCACCTGGTCAAGAAATTTTCATCCAAGGATAATGAGGAGCCCAAACTCTCGACGCTTGGAAGCGGTGAGTGGGAAAGCGCCAAGAAGAAGGTTAAGAAAAGAATTAAGGAGGCGGCACGCGAGCTTATTATACTTTATGCAAAACGCAAAGCCTCGCGCGGCCACTCATTTAATGCCGACACAATTTGGCAGAGGGAGCTTGAAGCATCTTTCTTCTATGAGGATACGCCGGATCAGGCCAGAGTAACAGAAGAAGTCAAGGGTGATATGGAATCTGAAAGCCCCATGGACCGCCTCGTCTGCGGCGACGTGGGATTCGGGAAAACTGAAATTGCGGTGCGTGCGGCCTTCAAGGCTGCAAACGACGGCAAGCAGACCGCTCTTCTTGTTCCTACAACCATCCTTGCCGAACAGCACATGAACACGTTTAAGGACAGGCTTTCACAGTTTCCGGTTAAGGTTGAGGGCTTGTCGCGCTTTCAGACAAAGCAGAAACAGAAAGAGATCATTAAAAATGTTGAAGAAGGCAAAGTTGACATTGTAATAGGAACGCACAGGCTCCTCTCGCAGGACGTGAAGTTCCGCGACCTGGGGCTTCTTATTATAGATGAGGAGCACCGTTTTGGCGTAATGGCAAAGGAGAAACTGAGAAACTTCAAGCTTAACGTCGACACGCTTACGCTTACCGCAACGCCTATCCCGAGGACGCTCAACTTCTCTCTTCTGGGGGCAAGGGATTTATCCATTATATCTACTCCGCCACCGAACCGTCAGCCGATATACACTCACGTTCAGACATTCGATATTATGAAGATTCGCGAGTGGATATTAAACGAGCTGAAGCGTAACGGACAGGTTTACTTCGTGCACGACAGGGTGCAGTCCATTGAAAAGATCGCTGAATATATAAGAAAGTACATACCCGAGATCAGGATTGCAATTGCGCACGGGCAGATGAAACCCGTTCAGCTTGAAAATGTTATATACGATTTCCTGAATAAAAAGTACGACGTGCTCCTTGCTACAAAAATTATTGAGTCGGGAATAGATATTCCGAACGTTAATACAATAATAATTAACCGTGCTGACCGCTTCGGTCTGGCTGAACTTCACCAGTTAAGGGGTAGAGTGGGCCGCAGCGACCGTCAGGCTTATGCTTACTTCCTTGTGCCGTCGATGAAATCTATTAATAAAAATGCCATCAGGCGTCTTCAGGCAATTGAGGAATTTACGGATGTGGGCGCGGGTTTCAACCTTTCAATGCGCGACCTGGAGATCCGTGGTGCGGGCAACTTACTTGGAACCGAGCAGACAGGATTTATCGATACCGTGGGTTTTGATATGTATGTAAAACTTCTGGACGAAGCAGTTGAAGAGCTTAAGCGCCAGGAATTCCAGGAGGTATTCAAGAACCTGCCAAAGCAGAGAATGAAGACCGATGCCACTATTGATACATATTTTGAAGTCGGCATCCCAAAGGCTTTTATGCCCGATCAGGCAGACCGCCTCAGCTTCTATACGGCGCTTTTCTCGATCAAGAACCTCGAGGAGGTAGAGGAAATCAGGGAGGAGATAGAGGACCGTTTCGGCAAACTTCCGGTCCTGGTAAAAAGGCTTATTGCAATGAGCATCCTCAAGTACTACGCGTCCTACGCCATGTTTGAAAGAGTAATCATTCAGCAGAAGAACATCATGCTTATTCTGCCGAAAGGGGAAAACGAGGAGTACTACAAGACAAAGTTTACCGAGCTCATGCGTTTTATAATGGATAACTACCAGAACGAAATAAAATTCAGCCAGCAGAAGGATATCTTAAGGCTTTTAATTCCGAACCTGTTCGAAAGTCCGGAGAAGGTTTTTGAGTTCCTGATAAATTTCTGCAGAAAGGTTGAAAAGATTGTTAACCCGTCAGAGACTTATTTCGACCGTCTGCAGCAAAGAAATGACGCGAATATTGACAAAAAAGTATAGTTTTTTGACTTCGGCTTTTGCATTTCCGCGTTAAATGCCTTATAATAAGGAAATATCAGATAAAGAGGGCAAAACTAAATCCTTTATCTGTATTATTAAATTCATTTCTTTACAATAACGACAAATAAGGATTATGAGTAATGGACGGAAACAATACTCAAGAAAAGGATCTGGCCGCTGTCGAAACACGGGAGTGGCTGGAATCCCTCGACTATGTATTATATCATAGCGGACCTGAGAGGGTCCGGGAACTGCTTACAGACCTGCAGTTATACGCAAGAAAACACGATGTAAAAATACCTTTTACAGCGAATACACCATATATAAATACAATTCCTCACGATAAACAACCTCCTTTTCCCGGCAGCAGGGAAATTGAAAGGAGAATTAAAAGCCTCATACGCTGGAACGCCATGGCAATGGTCGTAAGGGCCAACAGGGAATCTCACGGCATAGGAGGCCATATATCAACCTACGCCTCGGCTGCAACACTCTATGAGATAGGATTTAATCACTTCTTCAAAGGAAAAGACGGCGACACAGACGGCGATCAGGTCTTCTTTCAGGGGCATGCATCACCGGGCTTCTACGCCAGGGCATTTCTGGAAGGAAGAATTTCTGAAGAGAAGATGAAAAACTTCAGGCGCGAAACCAGGCCCGGAGGCGGGCTATCTTCATATCCGCACCCGTGGCTTATGCCGGACTTCTGGGAATTCCCGACCGTATCAATGGGCTTAGGGCCCATTATGGCAATTTACCAGGCAAGGTTTAACCGCTACTTAGAGGACCGGGGCCTGAAGAAAATGAACGGCACAAAGGTATGGGCTTTCTTAGGCGACGGCGAAACCGATGAGCCTGAAACCTTAGGCGCCATATCGCTTGCCGCAAGGGAGAAGCTGGATAACCTCATATTCGTTATCAACTGCAACCTTCAGAGGCTTGACGGACCCGTACGCGGAAACGGAAATATCGTCCAGGAGCTTGAAGCAAGCTTCCGTGGCGTGGGTTGGAACGTTATAAAAGTTATCTGGGGCGACGACTGGGATCCATTCCTTGAAAAAGACAAGAGCGGCCTTCTCATCAAACGCATGAACGAGATGATTGACGGCGAAAGCCAGAAGTATTCAGTTGAAGGCGGGGACTATATACGCGAGCATTTCTGGGGCAAGTACCCTGAACTCAAAGAGATGGTAAAGAACCTCTCCGATGAACAGATTGCCAAGATGAGGCTCGGCGGGCACGATCCGGAGAAAGTCTATGCGGCTTTCAAGGCGGCAGTTGAAAACAAGGGCTGCCCGACGGTTATTCTTGCCAGAACAATTAAGGGCTACGGCCTTGGCGAAGCCGGTGAAGGAAAGAATATCACTCACCAGCAGAAAAAATTAAATGAAGATGAGCTGAGAATTTTCCGCACACGTTTCGGCATCCCGATCTCGGATGACCAGGTGGCTGAGGCCCCCTTCTACAGACCGCCCGATGACAGTCCCGAGATGAAATATCTGCAGGAGAGGCGCAAGGAGCTTGGTGGATACCTTCCTAAAAGAGTTGTAAGGGCAAAGCCTCTAAAGACTCCTCCGGAAGAACTTTTCGAGGAGTTTTATGCAGGAACCGAGGGACGCGAGGCTTCAACAACAATGGTGTTTGTAAGAATTCTCTCAAAACTCTTAAAAGACAAGGATCTGGGCAAGCTTATCGTTCCGATCGTGCCCGATGAAGCGCGTACGTTTGGTATGGAAGCTTTATTCCGCCAGATAGGTATCTACTCCCACGCAGGGCAGCTTTATGAACCGGTTGACAAGGCAAGCCTTCTTTATTATAAGGAAGCTGTCGACGGGCAGATTCTGGAGGAAGGAATTACAGAGGCGGGTTCAATGGCATCGTTTATTACAGCCGCAACAGCTTACGCAACTCATGGAATTAATATGATTCCTTTCTTTGTCTATTATTCAATGTTCGGCTTCCAGAGAGTTGGCGATCTTACCTGGGCCGCAGGGGATATCAGGTGCAAGGGCTTCATGATAGGCGGAACTGCAGGGCGTACGACGCTTGCCGGCGAAGGCCTGCAGCACCAGGACGGCAACAGCCAGCTCCTTTCATACACTATTCCCAACTGTGTATCCTACGATCCTGCGTTTGCATATGAAATTGCAGTCATCATACGCGATGGAATGAGAAGAATGTATGAGGAAAACGAAAGCATTTATTATTACATCACGGTAATGAATGAAAACTACGTTCAGCCCCCTATGCCCGAAGGTGTTAAGGAAGGAATTCTTAAAGGGATGTACCGCTTCAAGGCTTCCGACAAGAAGGACAAAAAAGCAAGGGCCCACCTCTTTGGAAGCGGCGCCATAATGAATGAGGTCTTAAAGGCACGCGAAATACTTGAAGATAAGTACAACGTGGCTACAGATGCGTGGAGCGTTACAAGCTACAAGCTTCTTCATTTAGATGCCATGGATGCAACAAGATGGAATATGCTGCACCCGGATCAGCCGAAGAAGGTGCCTTATGTAACAGAGCAGCTTCAGAATGAAGAGGGTGTCTTCGTGGCTGCTTCAGATTACGTTCAGATGCTTGCAGATTCAATTTCAAAGTATCTGCCAAGGCCTATAAACACACTCGGAACCTTCGGTTTCGGAAGAAGCGAGGACAGGGAAGGCTTAAGAAACTTCTTTGAGGTTGATGCAAGATACATTGTGCTTGCAACGCTGATGGCACTGGCAAATGAGAAGAAGATAAAGCCGGGAGTGGTTTCAAAGGCAATTAAGGATATGGGCATTAATCCCGATAAAAAGAATCCTTTGCATCAGTAAGGCATACTGAACCGTTCAAATTCTAAAAGGGGCAGCTTTAGTCTGCCCCATACAAACTCGGAAATATTGAAGAAATTAAATTAACGGATTTAACAATGGCAAAAGAATTTGTACTTCCCGAATTGGGGGAAAACATAACATCTGCAGACGTGCTGCAGGTGAAAATAAAGCCCGGGGATCATGTAAAGGCAGATCAGACCGTGCTTGAGATAGAGACAGACAAGGCAACAATAGAAGTGCCGTCAACAATAAGCGGCGTAGTTAAAGATGTAAATGTTAAAGCAGGAGATAAGGCAAAGGTTGGACAGGTAATTTTTACAGTTGAAGAAGAAGGCGGGGCATCGGAAAGTAAGCCTGCTCCAAAGGAAGAAAAGAAGGAAGAGCCTAAAGCTCAGCAGCCTTCTCAGCCCGAGCGCAGGGAAGAGACGAAGAAAGAGGAAGTTAAGGCTCAGGCGACGATTGAACCTAAAGGGGAAGCTAAAGGCGGGAAAGTGGAGTTTAAGCTTCCGGAGCTGGGGGAAAACATTGGTTCTGCAGACGTGCTGCAGGTTAAGGTGTCGCCGGGTGATTCGGTTAAGAAGGACCAGGTGATACTTGAAATTGAAACTGACAAGGCGACAATTGAAGTCCCTTCGGACATTGAAGGTGTGGTGGATGAAGTCTTCGTAAAAGCCGGGCAGAAGGCCAGTGTGGGGCAGGTTATCTTTACAGTTAAAACCTCAGGAGCTCCAGTACAGCAGGCTGAGACTTCAAAGCGTCAGGAGCAGCAGCTCGAGATGAATAAAAGGCAGGAGGAAGAGGAGAAAGGGGGAGCTAAAATTGCTCCTGAACAGGTAACTCCGACCCCTTCAATGAAGGAAGAGCCTTCTAAAAAGCCTGAGGAGAAGCCGGAAGTAAGACCTGAAAGCACGGTTATTGCAGGGCAGCCTCCGAGGAAAACATATTTAATGGAAGACAGGCCCCCGATTGACCCGAGCAAGATTGCTCCTGCGGCCCCGACCGTACGGCGCTTTGCACGCGAGATCGGAGTGGATATAAATGAGGTTCATGGAACAGGTCCCGGCGGGCGCATATCAATAAATGACGTTAAGACCCATGCACGCGAGACGGCAGGAAAAGAACAAAAAGCCGCTGCTCCAAGAGGAGGCGCAATTCAGGGCATACCTGTGGAACCGCTTCCGGACTTCAGCAAGTATGGCAAGGTTGATAAGCAGGATATGACAAACATACGCCGCAAGACTGCCGAGCACCTGAGTTATGCCTGGGCTACAGTGCCTCACGTTACACAGTTCGACAAGGCCGACATTACGGAACTCGAGCGTTTAAGGAAAATGTACGGATCTCATGCTGAAAAGCAGGGAGGCAAGCTTACCGTAACGGCAATACTGCTAAAGGTAGTTGCCGCGGCTCTTAAGGCCTTTCCGCAGTTCAACTCAAGCGTAGACATGGCAAACAGCCAGGTTATATATAAGAAGTATTACAATATTGGTGTTGCCGTCGATACGGACCGCGGGCTGCTCGTTCCTGTAATAAGGGACGTTGATAAAAAGAACATTGTGGAGCTTGCTGTTGAGCTGAACCAGATGGCCGAAAAGGCCAGGAACAAGAAACTCTCGCTTGAGGAGATGCAGGGCGGATGCTTTACCATTACAAACCTGGGTGGAATAGGGGGAACGTATTTCTCTCCTATTGTAAATGCGCCTGAAGTTGCAATCTTAGGCGTCTCGCGCGGAAGCTATGAACAGGTTTACCGCGACGGGAAGTTCGAGCCAAGAATGATGCTGCCGCTATCTCTTTCCTACGACCACAGGATAATTGACGGTGCCGACGGAGCCCGCTTCTTAAGGTGGGTAGTAGGAGCAATCGAGCAGCCATTCCTCATGGCATTGGAAGGCTAAATAATTATATTTACCGTAATTTTCACTGTAGGGGCGAGCGGCGGCTCGCCCGGACGGGCAAAGAAATCAAATCCAAATAGAAATTTGGATTTTCTGGATCATCATCATAAACCAATTGTACATAGAT
>JBLMYS010000080.1:0-5385 GCA_050258415.1 Acidobacteriota bacterium
AGTTCCGCAATTTTTATGCAAGGGTTGAAAAAATTGCAGGCGGCAACGGGAAGAAAGAAACCGCTGCTGAAAAAGAAACTCCGGCTGAAAATGAGACCGTGGCTGAGCTTCAGGAGGCACCGCAGGCTGAAGTAACATCATTTAACCGCGAGCTCATAAAATATCACCTTATGGTGGATAAAAAAGGAGCCGAGGAGCTGGCATCAAGGCTGATGAAGGTGGAGCAGTTTGTGTTTGACACAGAGACGGACTCGCTTAACTGTTTTGACCTTAATCTGGCAGGAGTATCGTTTTCAACAAAGCCGAAGGAGGCATATTTTGTTGCAATAAATCCCTTTATGGAAACCGGGGATCTTTTTCAGAAAGACATGGCTAACAGGCTGAGCATAGATGAGTTTGTAAGGATATTTAAGCCTGTATTTGAAAATGAGAAGATAAAGAAGATATGCCAGAACGGGAAGTTCGACATGGCAACGCTCAGGAAATACGGAATTGAAGTAAAGAATTTTTATTTTGACACAATGATTGCAAGCTACGTCATTGACCCCGATCAGAAGCACGGGCTGGATGAGCTGTCGGTAAAGTACTTAAATTACAAGCCTATTCCGCTTACGACTTTAATTGGGAATAAGAAGGAAGCCTCAAAGATATTTGACGTATCATTAAGCGACCTGGCTGAGTATTCGTGTGAGGATTCGGATGTGACCTACAGGCTTTACAATATATTGTCGCGTGAGCTGGAGGAGAATAACCTCGCTGAGCTGTGCCGCAGAGTTGAATTCCCTCTTGTCCCGGTCTTAGAGGACATGGAGCGTGAAGGGGTAAGGATTGACACGGATATATTGAAAGTACTGAGCAATGATCTTCAGATACTGATGGACAACTACACAAAGAAGATCTATGAGCTGGCAGGAGAAGAATTTAACGTTAACTCCCCTCTTCAGCTGCAGAAGGTTTTATACAGCAAGCTGGGCCTGGCAACGGGAAAGAAAACGAAGACAGGGTTTTCCACTGATGCAAGATCTCTTGAAGGCTTAAAAGGCACTCATGAGATTGTTGATCTCATACTGGACTACCGTCAGGTGGCAAAACTGAAGTCGACTTACACCGATGCGCTTCCGGCCCTTATTCATCCTGCTACGGGAAGGCTTCATACTTCCTTTAATCAGACGATTACCTCTACGGGAAGGCTTTCGAGCAATAATCCAAACCTGCAGAATATACCTATAAGAACTGAAATGGGTAAAGAAATCAGGCGGGCTTTTGTGCCGAGGAACAAGGATTATGTTCTCTTAAGCGCGGATTATAGCCAGATTGAGCTGAGGATAATGGCAGCCATCTGCAAGGACCCGGCGTTGGTTGAGGCATTTAAGAATGCAGAAGACATTCACCGCTCCACGGCAGCACTTGTCTTCAGGGTGGATCCCAAGGATGTCACTTCAGATATGAGGAGGCGCGCCAAGGAAGTTAACTTCGGCATACTCTACGGCATCGGAGCCTTCGGGCTCAAGACAAGGCTTGGTGTAACGCAGACGCATGCGCAGAAGATCATAGACACATACTTCAGCACCTTCAGCAAGGTTAATGATTTTATGGAGGACTCGGTTTTGAAGGCGCGTCAGAAAGGCTATGCCGAGACATTGCTTGGAAGGAGGCGCTACCTGAAAAATATTAACAGCAAGAACAGGGTTGTCCGGCAGTTTGAGGAAAGGGTTGCCATTAATATGCCTATTCAGGGCACGGCAGCCGACATGATAAAGCTTGCCATGATAAATATACATGAGGAACTGACGAAGAGGAAGACCAGGACGAAGATGGTGCTTCAGGTGCACGATGAACTTTTGTTTGACGCCCACAAGGATGAAATTGACGAACTCAGGCCTTTAATAAAAGAGCTCATGGAGAATGCCCTTCCTATGGAAGTGCCGATTCTTGTAGAGACCGGTGTGGCAGACAACTGGCTGGACGCGCATTAAAAGTTCTCCGAGCGAGCCCTGCCTGCCGGCGGGCACGGCGCCGCTCGCCCCTACAAAAATGGTTTTTTCATCTTTTATAATTGGGGTATTGCTAAATGAAAAATCTGATTGTGTTAAAATGGATACTTCCCTTTTATATTTTTGTTTTTACATTGCCTATCTCGGCACAACAGATTGAAAACAAAAATAGCTTCTGGTTTAATGGAGGGGTTGGGTCAAGTTATTTTGGTCCAACTTTCAACTGGGGAGTATCGTATTCCTATGGTCAAAATATTTTCTCTGCAAGGTACTTGAAAGGTGATGAATTTGTTTGGGGTTCGCCCGGCGGCGGTAAGTCGTGGGATGACCCGCAGCTAAAGATGAAAGAATTCGGTCTTCTTTACGGAAGGTCTGTAAGCCAGGGTATTCTGGACATCAGCTTATCCGGAGGTTTAAGTTATATTGACGGGATTTATCGCGGAGGGAAGATTTCTGAAAAGATGTATGCGAAGGTAAACATTAGTACCATTGGTGTGCCTCTTGAACTGCATGTCAGAGTGAAAATTACGGATTTCCTGGGAATTGGCGCATCATGTTTCGGAAATGTTAACCCGGATAGGTCGTTTGCGGGCGGAACGTTTAATATTTATTTGGGGAGGTTCTGATATATCTTTCCGGGGGTGCGGTCATCCGCCGGAGGCGGATTCCCTTATCCCCGGCTACAAATATTTCGTCCTTCTTGCGAAGGACTTAGTGATTGCGTAATTCTAATTGCTTTCTTCTTATTGGCTTTTTACTCTTCTGGATTTTATTACTCTGCAACAAAGTACTGCGGCAGCATGTTGGCTATGCCTGTGGAGGACCATGCGCCATGGACCTGGAACGGGATCAATTCCTTTACGTTGCCTTTACTGTCCATTGTAATTTCGGGATATAACATCCTGAGCCAGGTGGTCTCGTGGTTGTATTCTATTCTCAAAAATCCTTTGAATTTCAACATGTATTCATCGCTGTTAGGCCTGCCGCTTTTATAAATAAGGTCATCGGCATTGATCCTTTCCGAACTCATGCTGGTGTTGTTTTCTGACAAGGGATACTGGTCGAGATAAATCCTGTAGCCTTTTTCAAAATAGTCGTTTGCAATGAGGCTTTGAAGGAAACGCTCTATTGAAAACTCGTATGCTTTCATCCTGTTCTGCTTCCATTTAATTGTGTCCTGCCCGCCGTTTGGATCGAGGAATGAGAACCCGGGCTTTACAATGTAATGGACCTTCTGGTTTGCCTTGTCCCACGTGAAATCTTCGAGTATGCAGTTAAGGCGGTAGCCTAATGCACGATTAACAATTACGATAGGAGTTTTTGCTTTAGCCCTTAGTAAATCGAAGCTTTCCCACTTCAGGTCTATCTGTTCCTTGTCCAAAATTTCACATTCGTTTGCAAATGGGGATTTCCCCAAGAAGAGTCCGCGGAACAGGTTGTAGTTATCTCTCCATTGTTTGGGGTCCTCAGCCGTGATGCTGACACCAGCCAGGACATATGTAGCGGGACTCATTTTGAAATCCTTCTTCACCTGACGCAAGTTATCGAAATACATGACCTGGCTTTTAGTTTCATATCCGATGAGTGAAGCCACAACTTCATACTGTCCTTCGTGTATGCCGGGTATTTTATAGTATCCGCTGTCGTTGGTCATTGATCCAAGGAGCGAGTTTGACAGATAAACATTTACGTTTGCAAGGGGCTTGCCTGAAGCCTCATCAAAAACGCGGCCGCTTAAGTTGTAGTCCGTTTGTGCCATAAGGCAGGAAGTAAACAGGCAAAGTAAGTAGAATATTTTTTTCATGGTTTCTCCTGAAGTGTTGTATGAAAACTTACTGCAGGAAAAACAAAAAATAAAGGGAAAACAGGATAATTGTTACAAGCGGAAAAATAGCTGTGTGAGCGGTAAAAGTTTCCGGGAGGTACCCCAAACGGGCCTCCCGGATAAAATTGAAACGAATTAAACAGCCGCGTCCACGCCTTCGGCCAATTCCATTCCCCTTCTTAAGGCCTGTTCATTAAGAGGAATGAGGTGGTGATAACGTTCGGGGAGCACCTTCTTGAGTCCTTTAAGGATATTATCGAGTGCAATTATAGGCTTTTTCTTCAGGAAGGCGCCAAGCACGATCATGTTCATGATCTTCGAGTTATTAAGCTTTGTTGCCTCATTGGCCGCTTCAATAGGAAGTATGTCAATGTCTGTCCTGGTTGGCGGATTAAGAATTGTGCTTGCCTCATAGATAAGAAGTCCGCCGGGTTTAACTGCCGACTCGAATTTATCCAGAGAGGGCTGATTAAGTGCGATAACGGTGTCGAACTTTGTAAGGATCGGCGAGCTAATAAGTGTATCGCTTATGATAGTAATACAGTTAGCCGTGCCGCCTCTCATTTCAGGGCCGTAGGAAGGCATCCAGCTTACTTCCTTATCCTCCATAACGCCTGAATAGCAAAGTATCTGTCCCATTGAGAGCACACCCTGACCGCCGAAGCCTGCAATAATGATTTCTTCAGTCATTTTATTTCTCCTTATCGTTAGGTACTTTTAATTCGCCAAGCGGATAGTAAGGAAGCATATTTTCTTCCAGCCACTTGTTTGCCTGAGTTGGAGTCATCTTCCAATTTGAAGGGCAGTTAGAGACTATTTCGATAAAGCAGAGCCCTTTGTTTAGTTTCTGGTATTCGAAACTCTTTAAGATCGCCTTTTTAGCCTTTCTCACATTATTCGGGGTATTCACAGCGCAGCGAGCCGCGTAGTAAACGCCGGGAAGAGTTGCAACGAGGTCGGTAATTTTCAGCGGGCTTCCCATTGTCTCAACGTCGCGGCCGAATGGTGAAGTAGTGGATTTCATTCCGGGCAGTGTAGTAGGAGCCATCTGGCCTCCTGTCATTCCGTAGATGCCGTTATTTATGAATACAATGAGAATATTTTCTCCGCGGTTACAAGTATGGATTGTCTCAGCGGTGCCAATGGCAGCCAGGTCGCCGTCGCCCTGGTATGAGAATACAAATTTTTCAGGCAGAACGCGTTTAACGCCAGTAGCAACTGCAGAGGCTCTACCGTGGGCCGCCTCGGTCATATCGATATTCAGGTAGTTATAGGCAAATACAGCGCATCCTACTGGAGCGACGCCAACGGTCTGGCTCTGGATGCCGAGTTCATCGATTACCTCAGCGATCAGTTTATGAGCAACACCGTGTCCGCAGCCCGGGCAGTAGTGCATAGGAGTATCTGTCAGTGTGTCCGGTTTTTCATAAACTATGTTTTCCGGGCAGCAGATTACTTCTTCGTTGGCTGCGGCATCAAATGTGGTTTCTTCTAACATTGTTTTCTCGTTCATACCAATTCTCCCACAAATTTTTCTTCAATTTTAGCGAGAATTTCTTCAGGACT
>JBLMYS010000081.1:0-5967 GCA_050258415.1 Acidobacteriota bacterium
ATGTTCGGCTATAAGGCGGGAGCCTTTACGGGGGCCGTGAAGAACAAGAAAGGGCTCTTTGAGGAAGCAGACAAAGGAACGCTTCTATTGGATGAAATCGGGGAGCTGGACGTATCGCTTCAGGCAAAACTCTTGAGAGTCCTGGAGACCAATTCCTTCATAAAGCAGGGGGATACAAAGACGACGAATGTGGATGTAAGGATCATTGCGGCTACAAACAGGAATATTGAGGAAGAGGTGGCAAAAGGCAATTTCAGAAAGGATCTTTACTACAGGCTGAGCGTGCTTAAGCTGGAAATTCCATCCTTAAGGGACAGAAGGGAGGATATAGTGCCTCTCATACATTCATTTATCAGGTACTTCAGCGCCAGGCTGAATAAAACGGTTAGCGAAGTAGAGCCTGAATTTTTGGAGAAGCTTAAGCAGTATAATTTTCCCGGGAATATCAGGGAGCTGAGAAATATAGTTGAGCGCGCGGTTATTATAAGCGAAGGGGGCAGGCTGAAGGCCTCTTATCTTCCGAAGGAAGTAATATTCAGCGTGCCATCTCAGACGGGGAAAGAAAGCGCAAGGACCCTGGATGAATTTGAAAGGCAGCACATTCTAGATGCCTTAAATCAGGCAGGCGGAAACAAGCAGAAGGCCTCGGAAATGCTGGGCATTGGCCTAACGACACTTTACAGAAAGCTCCAGCAGTACGGGTTATAAAGCGCAGGGCAGTTGCCTTTAGGTCCTCTGCCCTGGGTACAACCATCCATACAAATCATTTATAATTTTCATTTCGAGAGCCGGGTTTTCATTTCGGCAACCCGAACACCAGGAAACAGTTAATAACACCTAAATTTAAGACCAAAAGCCTGAGAATTCAGGCTTTTTTTATGCCAAATAGTTGGCATGTAATTGGATTTCTATAATTAAAGGAGGGGAGAAAAAGATCATTCTCCTGAAAAAATCATGAGGTGCAAAATGTTAATGTGTCTTCTAATGCTGGTTCTTGGCCTGGCGCTGTTTTATATAAACATCAGGTTCATCGGCTTTTTTGACAAAATGTAATTGACGGGAGAAAGAGAAAAATGATAATACTTCTGATTCTTTGCTTTGCTGTAGGGATATATTTAACCTACGCTTTAATAAACCCGGAGAAATTTTAAGGATATACTATTATGAATACAGAGATCTTTGGAATTGCTGTAACATTCATTCTTACTGTACTGTTAGCCTATCCGTTGGGGAAGTATATGGCAAAAGTATTTAAGGGTGAGAAAGTCTGGAGCGATATCTTTAAACCGCTGGAAAATTTAATTTTCAGGATCTCAGGAATTGATCCTGAAAAGCCCATGGACTGGAAAGAAGGCCTTAAGGCAATGCTTCTGCTTAACGTGGTTTTTTTCGTGTGGGTATATGTGCTTTTGCTAATAAGGCATCCTTTCTTAAATCCTATGAATATTCCGGCTATGGAAGCCCCGCTTGCATTTAATACGGCTGCAAGTTTTGTCTCAAATACGAATCTTCAGCACTATTCAGGTGAAACAGGCGCTTCATACTTTACACAGATATTTCTTCTTATGTTCATGCAGTTTGTAAGTGCCGCTACAGGTATTGCCGCTCTTGCAATGCTCTTTAAGGGCCTGGTACAAAGGCAGATGAGTGATCTGGGGAATTTCTACAGCCTTGTGGTAAAAAGCACCACCAGAATACTTCTCCCTTTCTCTATTGTTGTTGCCGTTATCTTATTGTTAAACGGTGTTCCAATGACATTTAACGGTGCACAAAAAATAATTACGCTGCAGGGTGACATGGTACGCGTGGCTACGGGGCCTGCTGCCGGCATGGTGGCTATAAAGCAATTAGGAACAAACGGCGGCGGATTTTTTGGAGTAAATTCAGCTCACCCGCTGGAAAATCCTAATTACCTGACCAATATGGTTGAGAATATTTCCATACTAGTAATTGCATTAGGGCTGGTTTTTTCTTTCGGGTTTTATCTTGAGAAAAAGAAACTGGGAAATATTTTCTTTAGTGTAATGGCTGCAATAATGTTTTTATTCCTTTTTCTTACAGTCAAATGGGAAACTGAAGGAAATCCGGAACTAAAAGCCATGGGGATCTCACAACAGCAGGCCTCGAACATGGAAGGCAAGGAAGTGCGTTTCGGTCCTGCGGCTTCAGCTTATTGGGGGGTTACAACAACCTCGACGTCAA
Organism: Acidobacteriota bacterium; assembly: GCA_050258415.1. Taxonomy (GTDB): domain Bacteria; phylum Bacteroidota; class Ignavibacteria; order Ignavibacteriales; family SURF-24; genus JAAXKN01. The sequence goes on from JBLMYS010000081.1 coordinate 2,203, forward strand.
ACGGTTCTGTAAACTCAATGCACGACAGTTTTATGCCTCTTTCAGGCGGAGTTCTGATCTTAGACATGATGATAAACTCAATCTTCGGGGGCGTAGGGGTTGGATTTCTAAACTTTTTTATTTACCTGGTCATTGCGGTTTTTATTGCAGGACTGATGGTTGGCCGCACGCCTGAGCTTCTGGGCAAGAAAATAGAAGCCAGGGAGGTAAAGATAGCTGCAGTAGTTCTTTTGCTTCATCCTTTTCTAATACTTCTGGGAACGGCAATATCTTCACACATTGCTTCAATAAATACAAAGACAGGGTGGATAACCAATCCTGGCTATCACGGCTTCACCGAGATGCTTTACGAATTTTCATCCGCCTCGGCAAATAACGGTTCTGAATTTGCAGGGCTTAACGCAAATACTTATTACTGGAACATTATAGACGGGGTAGTAATGCTTTTGGCCAGGTTTATTCCGATAATCGGACCGGTTGCAATTGCAGGACAACTAGCCAGGAAGAAGAAGATCCCCGAATCAGCAGGGACTCTCAGGATCGACAGCCTGACATTCGGCGTTGTATTGATTGCAGTAATTGCAATAGTTTCAGCTTTATCATTTTTCCCTGCATTGGCCGTTGGCCCGATTGCAGAATATTTTTCAATGTAAGCATTTAATTGGTGAAAATATGGCAAAAAGAAAAAAATCCGCAAAGTTATTTGAACCCGAAATATTAAGTGCCGCGTTCAAAGAATCCTTTGTTAAATATAACCCTGCTCTAATGATGAAGAATCCCGTAATGTTTACGGTAGAAATAGGCACCTTTGTTATGCTTGCAGTTACAATAATAACTGCGTTTAATCCTGAAAGCGGGCAGGGAAGCTTCCTTTATAATTTAATTATCACATTGTTACTCTTTCTTACAAACCTCTTTGGGAATTTTGCCGAGGCAATTGCAGAGGCCAGGGGGAAAGCACAGGCGGTTTCACTGAGGAAAACAAGGGAAGTAACACCGGCAAATCTAGCCTTACCTACGGGAGAAGTAAAACTGATAAACTCCTCAGAACTAAAGAAAGGAGACGTATTTGTAGTATCGGCCGGAGAGACGATTCCTGCAGACGGCGAGATAATTGAGGGACTGGCTTCAATTGATGAATCTACAATTACCGGCGAATCGGCTCCCGTAATCAGGGAAGCCGGCACCGATCACTCAGGCGTTGTAGGCGGAACAAGAGTCTTGTCAGATAGAATTAAGGTACAGGCAACAAGTAATCCCGGTGAAACCTTCCTGGACAAAATGATAGCACTGGTTGAAGGGGCAAGCAGGAAAAAGACCCCGAATGAAATAGCGCTTACAATTCTTCTTGCAGGCTTTACAATAGTATTCCTGATGGTTACAGCAACACTCGAGCCTTTTGCTGAATATTCAAAAACGGCAATAACCATTGCGGCGCTGGTTTCATTATTTGTCTGCCTTATTCCAACTACCATTGGTGCTTTGCTCTCGGCAATCGGCATTGCCGGCATGGACAGGGCCTTGAGGGCAAACGTCATATCAAAGTCGGGCAAAGCTGTTGAAAACGCGGGAGACATTGATACCGTACTGCTGGATAAGACAGGCACAATTACAGTCGGCAACCGCAAGGCTACAAATTTTTATCCGGTAGACGGCGTTTCAAAAGAAGAGTTCATCCGTTACTGCCTCCTTAGCTCAATGGCCGACTCGACGCCGGAAGGGAAATCGATACTTGAGCTTGGCGAAAAAAATAACATTAAAATAAATGAAAAGGACGTACAGGGGGCCAGGTTTACAAAATTTTCCGCTGAGACCAGGATGAGCGGGATTGACCTGCCGGGCGGTACAGAAATCAGAAAGGGTGCCTGGGAGGCTATTAAGGCAATGTCCAATAGCCAGTATTCTTTTAACTCTAAAGCAGAAATTGAAGAAATAGAAAAGAATGTAAGGCACATAGCTGAAAACGGGGGCACGCCGCTGGCAGTGGCTGTTGACCATAAAGCCCTGGGAGCCATACAGCTGGAAGATATCATTAAACCCGGTATTCAGGAACGCTTTGAACGTTTAAGAAAGATGGGAGTTAAGACCGTAATGGTTACCGGGGATAACCCGCTGACGGCTAAATACATTGCAAACAAGGCCGGAGTTGACGACTTTATTGCAGAGGCAAAGCCCGAGGACAAGCTTAGATACATAAGGGAAGAACAGAAATCAGGAAAGCTGGTTGCAATGATGGGCGACGGCACAAATGACGCCCCGGCCCTAGCACAGGCCGACGTAGCCGTAGCAATGAATACAGGAACACAGGCAGCCAAAGAAGCAGCCAATATGGTTGATCTGGATAACGACCCGACAAAACTTCTGGAAGTAATTGAAATCGGTAAACAGATGCTTATTACAAGAGGCAATGTTACAACATTCTCACTTGCAAACGATGTTGCAAAATACTTTGCAATTATTCCCGGCATATTTGCGGCTGCAATTCCGGGCCTTAACGCGCTTAATATAATGCACCTGGGCTCATCTGAATCAGCAATACTTTCAGCAGTTATATTTAATGCACTCGTAATACCGGCACTAATTCCGCTGGCACTAAAAGGTGTAAAGTATAAAGCTATCGGGGCCACAGCGATGTTAAGAAGGAACCTTTTCATTTATGGCCTGGGCGGAATTATTTCTCCTTTTATTGGGATCAAATTGATAGATATAGTAATCAGCTTGTTCTTCTGATTTGTGTAAGGCGCTGAGTATTGTCTTCTGAGCTTAAGTTAAAAATCATCAATAATTGAAAAAACAGATAAGAAAAATGAAAACATTACGAAATATATTAGGCATGCATTTTACACTTCTAATTCTTTGCAGCATAATATTTCCTTTTATCATATGGGCAATAGCGCAGCTGTTTCCATCTGCGGCTGAAGGCTTCCCGATCCTGAAAGACGGAAAAATAATTGGCTTTGAAAACGTTGGGCAGAAATTTACCAAAGATAAGTATTTCCAGGGCCGCCCTTCTGCTTCCGGCTATAATGCCGCAGCTACCTCTGCAAGCAATATGGGCCCTACAAATCCATTTTACCTGAACGTAGTTAAAGCAAGAATAGATACGTTTCTTGTTCATAATCCCGGAGTAAAGGTTTCGGATATTCCCGTTGAAATGGTAACCACCTCAGGCAGCGGTTTGGATCCTCATATTTCTCCAGAGGGCGCGCATATTCAGGTTAAAAGAATTTCACGGGTAAGAGGAATTCCGGAATACAAAGTAAAAGAGCTTGTGGAAGAATATAAAGAAAAACCGTTTCTGGGGCTTTTGGGTCCGGAACGCATTAATGTACTGAGGCTTAACCTGGCGCTTGATAAATTAGAGATAAAATAGTTGAGAGTTCGAAGGTCTTCATTTACTTATATATAATTATTAACGGGAGATATAAAAGATGAAAGAGACAATAAAAGAGATTCTTTCAAAGGCAGATGAAAAATACCGTCTCAGGTACCTGCTAGGAAAGGATGATATTGACGATATACAGGCTGCAATTGTAGTCTTAAGGGAAAGCCTGACAAAGGAGTTTCCGGGACTAATTATCAGGTCGCGCCTGGATAAAATCAAACTTGAGAGCCAAACGGATGAATATTATACGATAATGGTGATACAACTTATACCGGAACATCTTATATTGCAGTACAATGAATTCGGCGCCCTGGAATTATTCAATTCCAGATCGGAATGTGATATGAAACTCGTAGGCGAGGTTAAAAGCGTTCTTAAAA
>JBLMYS010000082.1:0-45418 GCA_050258415.1 Acidobacteriota bacterium
AGAGACTATAAAATATTTTGTGTAATTAGAATCATTAGCTAAACATAACCCTCAAGTCTTTCGCTGAAGTTAATCAAAAACTGAGATATAACAATGGGCCAATCCCTCAGGGAAGCGGTCCATTTTTTTTCTAAGTCCCTGAATGAAAGGAAAAGAGCCTTTATAAGGGCCTCATCATTCGGGAACTGAGTTTTAGCCTTGGTTACCTTCCTGAACTGGCGGTGCAGGGCCTCTACGGCATTGGTCGTGTAAATAATGGTCCTTATCTCTTTAGGGTATTTGAAGTAAGTAGCAAGATAGGGCCAGTTCTCTCTCCAGGATTTAATTACGATTGCGTATTTCTTGGACCATTTGGCTTCGAGTTTGTCCAGCTCATAAAGGGCACTTTCCTCGCTTACTGCCGTATAGACAGGACGAAGGTCCTGCATGAACTCCTTCTTGTCTTTCCAGACCACGTACTTAAGGGAGTTTCTGATCTGGTGGATTACGCACTTCTGGATGACAGTATTCGGGAATACGCTTGAGATTGCATCTGTAAAACCTTTAAGACCGTCACAGCAGGCAATCAGTATGTCCTTGACTCCTCGGTTCCTTAGTTCATTCAGTACACTAAGCCAGAACTTTGAGCTCTCGGCCTCCCCGATCCAGATGCCGAGTAAGTCCTTGTAGCCGTGGATGTCCAGCCCCAGGCAGGTGTAGGCAGCCTTATTCTGAATGTGGCCGTCTGACTTGACCTTGTAATGAATGGCATCCAGGAATAGAACGGGGTAAATCTCCTCTAAGGGCCTGGACTGCCACTCTTTTACCATGTTTATGACCATGTCCGTGATGTTTGAGACTGAGGTGGCGCTAAGCCTTATGCCGTAGATCTCCTCTACGTGGGACTGTATGTCACGGGTAGTCATCCCCTTGGCATACATCGATATTATCTTGTCTTCCAGCTCCCCCAGGGTCCTCTGGTACTTGCCTACGATTACAGGGTCAAATTCCCCCTTGCGGTCTCTTGGAATCGAGATTTCGATTTCACCCTGGTCTGTCTTTAAGGTCTTGGATGATGTGCCGTTGCGGCTGTTGCCTGAGTTATCGCCTTCGGGAGAGTGTTTTTCATAACCTAAGTGCTCGGTCATCTCACGGGAGAGGATATTTTCAAGTGACTGCTTGAGGAGTTTCTTTATGGCTCCGTTCTTGCCCATGAGGTCTTCGTATGTCCTGGCACTGTCGAGATCTTTCTCTAACTGCTTGATCATTTCATCGGTGAGCTTCATAACCATACTCCGTGTAAATGTCTTTTCTGTCTAAGAATAAAATAGTTAATTACGGCTATTTTCCAAATAGCCATTCTTAAGACCGTCTTTCCGCTCCCTTAAGCTGCGACATTTTTACGGATGTCTTCGCTTAATGGAGCGGAAAGACTATTTGCACTTACACAAAATATTTTACACTACCATGTTTTAATTTTTCCCGCTCTTACTTCTCAATTATCATCTTTTTGTTATCAATAAAATTGTTTGTCTTCATCTGATAGATATAGGTCCCGCTTGAGAGCTTGCTTGCGTCGAACTGAACCTCGTAGCTTCCCTGCGATTTCTGCTCGCTTACAAGAGTTGCAACTTCTTTACCGAGTATATCATATACCTTCAGCGTTACAAACGAGTTCTCAGGAACCGAATACTTAATAACGGTTGAAGGGTTAAAAGGATTAGGGAAGTTCTGTGAAAGCTGATAGCTCTCAGGATTCATATCTGCACCTTCAGCCTCCGAGTCTTCGGCTTCCTTACTGATGCCAAGCTGATACTGTGCTTTGTTATCAAAAGAGGAGATTACGTTTCCCGAAAGATCTTTTATGTTGCTTACTGTTACGGTGTAAATAACTCCTTTCCTGTGCTTTGATGTGGAAAGAATGACCCCGTCCTGCGTTGAATTCATAGTTACGCCGCGGACTGATATTCCTCCGGAAATAATGTAGTTTGATTTAAGCAGGGCTTCAGCTGTGGAAATCTTTTCGGAAAATGTAATTACAAGCTTTGAAGATGAAGTCAGGCTGGCTCCCGTAACCTTGGGGGATGTTATATCTGTAGTCGGGTTTACTACTACAGTTGAAGATGCGTATTCATAAGCTCCCATGTCATAGCAAGTGCCCTGAGGTCTTGCAGTGCCGCTGAAGTCGCTTGAAAGATCGGTAAGGACAAAGCCCTTGTCAATTAATGGAGAAGTCTGCTGGAGGTGGTAGTCCCTGCCGGCAGGGTTGACAAATTTAGGATCTGAGCCCCATATATCGCCCGTATAATGCGTTCCCGCGGGAAGTGTACCATCTGTATGGTAAAATGCATTATAGCCTATCTGGAGGCCTCCTGAAGCGGTTTTAGTGTCAATGTAAAGCTCAACAGTATTGTTGAAAATATTATTCATTACCTTGGCATTCGGGCAGTCGTGCAGCTCAACCGGATTATCCACAAAACCGTCAAATGTGTTGTTTTCAACCTTCAGGTTTTCAATAGGCGTGGATGTGCCTGTAACGTGGCTTCCGTAGATATTAAGGCCTCGTAAAGTATTATAGCATACGTTGTTTCTGTATGTAAGGTCGTTTACCGGGGCATTAACTTCTGTAACCATTGAGATCTGCTTGTTTAAGGTCGGCTCTCCCATGGCAAATGTGTTGTTTTCAATTGTCATGTATGTGGCAGGGCCCCATGTCTGTACTGCATCGACGTGAGGAGCATTTCCGTTTTCAGGATCGCTCAGCATAATATCATGAATGTAGTTGCCGCAGATAATGTGACCTGTTCCGAAAAACCTTAAACCTACGGCATCCAGATTCTGCGGATTGGTAACGGCCCACTGGACAACTCCTGCAATTTCATTTTCTTTAACCACATTGTTTGCCCCGCAGACAAGAATTCCTGAATGACCAACTCGTATAATTTTGTTGTTCTGAAGCAGACAGTTGGCCGTGGCTGTGGAAGCTGCATCATCGCCAAGCCTGATACCTTCGCGGTAGGTAATGTGAATATAGTTATTCAGAACCTTTACATACTGCCCTTTAATATGAAATCCTGCCCCATCAACCCAGCTTGTGCGGCTTGTTTCTGTTACCTCGAAACCATCCACTGTAATATAACTTGCAATGATAGTAAAACCTTTTGTTACAACACCCTGCCCGAGCGCCTTATAAACAACCGGTGCACTCTGCGTGCCTGAGGTGCTGACGTTTATTCTTTCAGGGTAGCTGCCCGGAACTACAAAACATGTATCACCAGGGGCCATGCAGTTTGCAGCCTTCTGAATCGTTTTCCAGGGGAGCGTTGTTGAGCGGCCTGTGTTTGTGTCGCTTCCTTTTGAGGCATCAACATAGTAGTTTACGGCCCAGCTGTTATTAGTCATTAAGAAGAGAACAAAAAGTACAAATAATAAAATCTTTTTCATTGGCGTCTTTCCCGTTATTACAAATCCGCTCAAATTCAGGAAAGAAAAGTGCCACTATATGGATTGCTAAATCAGACTAAAAAGTAATATTTGATAAATATTTTAAGTTTAAAGTGTGGTTAATACTGTGCATTTGAGGGTATGCGTACTCTGAATGATGTTTCCATTCCGGACCTGGAAAGAAGGGCACAAATAAAAAAAGCAGGCACTTTTTTGTGCCTGCTTTGGTGTGTGTATTTGCGTTTAGACTATATTACTGGAATAAACCGGAAGACTTTACGGCGTCTCTATAATACTTAAATTCCTTGTTGACAACCCTTTTGGATTCAACAGGCAGTTTATTATAAAGAGGGAAGATCTCCTCCCAGTAATCCTTTATTTCTCCTAAGTTATTCAGCTTTGGAAGCGTTTCCCTAACTGAATCGACAAGGTTCTGCGGTTCGGCTTCAGCTACGGGTTCGGTCTGAACTGCCCGGGGCTTTTTCTGCTGCGGAGCTTCATATTTTGCACTTGGCACAATCCCTTTTTCATTCCAGTAAGGATCGGCATCTTTTCTTCTCCATTGGGCTTTTGTTTCAGTTTTACCGGTCTGACGGTCCTTTACTTCCACAAAAACCTTTACCGCGTACTTTTTAACCCAGTCACGCCCATAGGCAGGCTGCCACAATTCCTTGGCTATTCCCAGATCCTTACAGCACCTTACCAGACAGTCGCTTTTTGCGGCTTCATAGACACTTGCCCAGCTTGTATTTCTGTTGTTTTCATAATACTCATGCTCACCAAGTGCACGGCTGACGAAGCACCCTCTTACATAAAGCGAACCGTCAAAACAAAGCGTATTGCCGACTTTCGAGATCGAATGCTGTATTAAGGCCCACTGCCCGATTCCAAAGATCGAATTCAGCTTTTCACGGTAAAAGACCTGTGGATAATAGATCAGTCCGTCCGGGCGTATTTCAACTTCTTCAGGATTGAGCGGCGCTTCGAGTGCTTTCTGCTCTTTCTCCGTTACAGTCAGAAGACTTGCCTTCTGGTACATGTTGTTGAAAGGAGTCAGATTTGTTGTCTCATTTTCGGCAATATTCTGCATATTGTTCTGTTCATAGCTTGAAACAGCATTTTCCATAGTTTCTTCTCCTAATGGTTTTTAGCCAATGATAAGATTGTTTTTTTCTATTATTTCGCAGCCGAGCGGTACTAATCCTGTTGCCTTGAAATATTTCTTTACTTCCTCTTTTTTAAGCTCCCGCGAGTGCTTAACAAGCTGAGGACAAGCTTTTTCCAGTTCTTCAAGATCCAATACCTCATCGGTTATAACATGCGAGGATTTTCTCCAGCTCACCCTTAGAGTCCCGAAATCCACATTTTCACCTTCGGGAATGAAAGCTCTAAGGGTTTTCTTTACAGATTCCGCCTTCTTCTGCAGCCTCGACTGAACGGCCTGAAGACGCTTTATCTCCTTTTTTACCACTTCCTCCATATCCGCACAGTAAAGATTATACTGCGCCAGACCGTATATCATGTCAGAACGCGACTGACTGAGTGTTTCCAGCTTGTTGCGGACCTCGGGCAAAATTTCGCCTGTTTCCTCCGAATAGCTCGAATCACTGTCAAGAAGGCCCTGGATGTCCTGATCAATCTGAAAAAGTTTGAAAGTATCGCTCATCTTTTTACCTTTCCTTTTGCTCTTTTTCCCATCCCAAAATTCATCTGTTTTTCCCTCTGTCTCAGGATATGAATATAGCGACGGGCATTCGGAAATAAAAACCATAATTTTATCCGAAAAGTTCAGTTTTTGAAGCATTTTTGCGGAAAATTAGGGGAAATATTCGCCCCCTTTCATGGCTGAAAATGCCCGTTTTTTAAGAAAATAATGCCCGCCGGAATGACATTAAAAAGGGGAGTTTTAATGGCCTGAAATTGATGATCCCGCCTGGCTTTCCCGACTGGCATGATTATGGTTTTCTTTAACCGCAGGTGCAATATTTTCTCCTGAATGCCGTATAAATAGTTCAGGAAATATTGACTCTTAAAGTGAGGTGTTTATTGACTTAGTTGCTTTATATTTTTAACTTAAGAAAGCATAAATAGGTTATTGGGCGGAATATTGTTTAACCTTTGCCTTTATGACTGCAAGCCGGAATTTGTGATATCTTATACATTGACTTCTTGTGATAACGTTCGTTTACGCTCTTGTACAGCCCGCTCTTTAATAGCAATGACAATTTAAGTTCGAAACAATCTTATTATCCATATAACCGTTATCTGGAAATAATGTAATTTTTGCGGAGCTGTATGAAATCAAAACTGTTACTTGCCTTGGCATTCATGGCGATTATGGCTAATGAAGGCTTCTCCCAGCTGGCACAGAACAGCTGGAGCTATTCCTTTGGCCTGGCTTATCCAAGATATATCAGTTCCGGAATCTCCCCAAGCGAGTATAACTACGGGGTATTCCATTCCTTCCAAAGAAATTTCTCTGAACACGTGGGCCTCAGAATTTCGGGCAACTATAACCGCCTTCAGGGGAAATTTGGAAAAATTGAAGAAAAAACAGACCTCCTGAGTGGAAATCTCGACCTGTTTTATTACCTGGCTCCCTGCGAGCCGGTCTCTCCCTATTTCCTTTTTGGCGCGGGCGCTTTTATCTTTAAGGTGAGTAATCCCATAAGCCCCGGCATTCCAAGCAAATTCCTGAGGGATTACCAGATCGATGCCGGCCTGGGCGCCGAGTGGTACCTGTCCGAAGACTGGAGGCTGCAGACAGAATTCGATTATAATACTCCTGCTACAAGCAGAATTGACGGCGTTACCTCGGGCATTAACAACGGGCTCCTTGGCGGAAACTACGATACTTATGCTACGTTCCGACTGGGCGTTACGTACTACTTCTCAAAAGGGGAGCCTTCAAAACTTTGCGACGTCTATAGCGGCCTGGCAAAGGAAACCCCTGAAATTGATTATGACCGCATAGAAAGCATAATTAAAAAATATCAGACTAAACCTACTGAAACTGTGGATTACGACAGGATTGAGGACATAGTTAAAAGGAACCAGAAAGTTATCCCCACACAGGCGCCAAAACAAAACTGGCAGCTCGTTGGCGTAACATTCGACCTGGGAAGCGCAAAGTTCAAAACTGAGGCTTATCCTATACTTTATAACGCGGCTCAGATGCTCCTGCAGAACCCTGAGCTGAAAGTCGAAATCCAGGGCTATACAGACGACATAGGCTCCGATACATATAACCTTAACCTTTCTCTAAAAAGAGCAAATGCCGTGAAGGACTACCTGGTAAGCCACGGGGTCGCTGCAAACCGCCTTGCTGCCGTTGGCCTTGGTTCACAGAATCCCGTTGGCAGCAATAGGACCCCGAAAGGCAGGGTACTTAACCGCAGGATAGAATTTAAGATTTTAAATTGATATATTTGATAAACTGCCATTTTTAAGATTAAATAAGGGTTACATGCACAGATTGTAACCCTTTTTTGTGTAATATGATAAGAAAGATATTTTACCTGTTTGTGATTTTCTCCGGCATCCTCCAGGCCCAGACAATCACTTTTGATGAGTTCCTGACTATCAGCAAGGGATCCTTAAAGCACGACGCCCTGCTTGAAATGAAAAATATGCTCCCGAAAAATTTTGTAATTACGGCACTGGACTATGCCGACTTCTCAGGCGACGGTAAAAACGATCTGGCAATTGCCGTAAGGCCCCTTAACCGGCACGACAGAACTATCTACGTCTACATGTTCTGCGATTCCCTTAATCATTACACGCTCGTTCACGCCGATACAATGAAGTTTGTTGTGCTTCCAATTGAAATCGGTTTCAGCATAAATAACAAGGTCTGCTACATTACGCAGAAAATTGAGGATAAAAGCTGGGCTATAACCGGATACTCCTTCTTAAAAAATGAGCTTGCGCTCGTGGACTATTACAGAACTGAAGTCAGGCCTCTGAACAAAAAAACTGATATCGGCCTTGAGCGCTACAATAACTACTGGAATCTTCAGGCCTTTACAGGTTATTACGACGTTAATACCCTGAACGAATACAAGAAAACCAATTACTTCTACCATCCTGTCTACTCTCTTAAAAGAAATTTATATTCAGGCTACGACAGAAGTGTCTCGATAGATAAAAGCTGGCTCTGGGATAACTCTAAGGCGGGAGGAAGCCCCTCCTGGGGAACCGTTACCGTTTCCAAGGATGAGGCGCAAAAGGATGATCCGGAAATGGTAATAGACCTTACCTTAAACAGAAGTTTTTTATCCGGTCTCGATTCACTTTTATTGAATGAATTGACAATCTGCTTCGACCGCTCGGCTGAAAGACTTATTAAAGGCGCAACGAGGCGTGGCGAAAAGTTCAGGGAATCGGCCGATGAGGATGTGGCTAGAATAAACATTTCGTTTAACATAAGCAGCCCCTCGCAGGCAAGGCTTGTAACCTCAATCGGTAGCAATTACAGGGTAAAACGGGCCTCTGAGATTAAATTAGCCGCTAGAAACACGGGCGACCTGACCTTCAGGCTGAGGCTCCCGATGGAAATGTTTAACATTGCACAAAATATGAACGAAATTGGTACTTTTATATCTCTTGCACTGAAGGCTAAGAATGGAAGTGAGATGCTCCTTAAGGATTCTGACGGGGATTATGACGACCCTTCTTCATACGCAAGGATGATATTACTTCGTCAAGGGGAGTACTACGGGAACGTTCAGACGAACAGGTTTGACCTTCTCCTAAAAAAACTCTCGGAAAACGGAATTTTATGAGGGGAATTTTTCTTGCTTCCGCACCCCTTTACTTTTTAATAAAATTGTTTTATGTTAAGGCAAACATATTCTTTTAATTTTATCCTGCGAGGTAAAGAAAGATGCACGACATGAAATTACAACTTATAACAACATGGGAGAACCTCCGCGGCCTGTTATCTGACTGGTCAAGGAGGATTTTTTGTATATGAACATAAAAGCTAAAATTATTGACCAGGAAGGTATGAACCGTACGGTTACGCGCCTTGCGCACGAGATACTGGAGCGGAACAAGGGTACAAAAAATCTGGTGCTGATCGGTATGAGAACGCGCGGTGAGTTTATTTCCAGAAGACTCCTGGAGAAAATTAAGGAAATTGACCACTCCGAGCCCCCCTACGGAGTACTCGACATCACGCTCTACAGGGATGACTTCCGCAAGCGACTCAAGCAGCCGCAGGTTTCTGTAACAAACATAACCTTTGACATTAATGAAAAAGACGTTATTCTTATCGATGACGTCCTTTATACAGGCAGAACCGTCAGGAGCGCTTTGGATGCCCTGATGGACCTCGGCCGGCCGTCCACAATCCAGCTCTGCGTCCTGGTCGACCGCGGGCACCGCGAGCTTCCGATTAAAGCCGACTTTATCGGGAAGAATATTCCCACTTCCATCAATGAGGAAGTAAAAGTCAAAATGAAAGAAATAGACGATGAAGACGCCGTCTATTTAATTGATATTTCAAAAGATTAGCTTTCAAATTTGGCGAAACCGTTGTTTCGCCTTTTTTTTGATAAAACAGAATTTAAGAAATCTTAAAATTAAAGAGAGAAAATTACATGCCTTTATCAAGCAGACATCTACTTGGCTTGCAGGGTGTTCCAAGGGAAGATATACAGCTCATTTTAGATACGGCGGTCACTTTCCGGGAAGTGCTCGAAAGGCCGATTAAAAAAGTCCCCACACTCCAGGGTAAAACTGTTGTAAACCTTTTCTTTGAAAACTCCACCCGCACTCGTATCTCATTTGAACTGGCGCAGAAGCGCCTTTCGGCCGATACGATCAACTTTTCAACTTCCACGAGCAGTACAAAAAAAGGGGAGACCTTCAAGGATACTGTAAAAAATATTGAGGCCATGAAAGTCGATATGATCGTCGTGCGCCATGCCTCGGCAGGAGTGCCGCAGTTCTTAACCCGCATTTCAGACGCACACATCATCAATGCCGGCGACGGAGCCCACGAGCATCCAACGCAGGGACTGCTCGATATGTACTCGATCCGCGAAAAGTTCGGACGCCTCGAAGGCCTCAGGGTCTGTATCGTAGGCGACATAGCACACAGCCGTGTTGCACTTTCAAACATCTTCGGCCTTAAGGCCATGGGAGCCCACGTCTCACTCTGCGGCCCTGCTACCATGATACCGAGGGATATTGAAAAGCTGGGTGTTAAGGTAATCCACGACATTGACCAGGCTATACGCGAAAATGACGTCCTCAACGTCTTAAGAATCCAGCTGGAACGCCAGGCGGGCGCCTTATTCCCAAGCCTGAGGGAATATCATAACTACTTCGGCATAACTTCTGAACGACTTGAGAAAAACGGGAAAGATATTGTTATTCTCCACCCGGGGCCCATAAACCGCGGCGTTGAGATCTCTTCGGAAGTTGCCGACGGCCCGTATCAGATAATACTAGACCAGGTAACAAACGGTGTGGCCGTCAGAATGGCTGTGCTCTACTTATTAGGAACATTAAACAAGGCGGATGGAAGATGAAAATAATACTTAAAAACGTGAGACTCCTTAACCCGGAGCAGAAAATAAATGAAACCAGCGACCTCCTGATCACCAACGGCGTAATTACAAAAGTGGGCAGCCTTAATGCTGAGGACACAAAAAACGCCAGAGTCTTTGAACTGAATAATAAATACGTGGTCCCCGGGCTTTTTGACATGCACGTCCACTTAAGAGAGCCGGGAAGGGAAGACGAGGAGACTGTTATTACAGGAAGTAACAGCGCCGCTGCAGGTGGCTTTACGGGACTTGCCTGCATGCCGAACACAACTCCCGCCATTGACTCGGCTGAAATCGTGGGATTTATAAAAGAAAAAGCAAAAAACCACCTCGTCGATGTCTATCCTGTAGGCGCCGTTACAATGGGACGCAAAGGTGAATCTCTCAGCCCTATGGCTGAACTGAATGAGGCAGGCGTAGTTGCTTTCTCAGACGACGGCGACGCGGTTAAAAATGCAATGATCCTAAGACTCGCCTTTGAGTACTCCTCAATGTACGGCATTCCTATTATGGAACACTGCGAGGATGAATCCCTCGCCGGAGGCGCAATGAACGAGGGCGTAACGTCTACATTTTTGGGACTTCCCCCGATGCCTTCAATTGCTGAGGACCTGACCGTAATGCGCGACATTATGATGGCCGAATACACGGGCGGCAAAATCCATATTACTCATATCAGCACAAAAAACTCTATAGAGATGGTGCGCCAGGCTAAGAAAAGGGGAATTAAAATTACTTCCGACGTAACACCCCACCACTTCTCATTAACTGAAGAAGCCCTTAAGACATATGATACGAATACAAAGATGAATCCTCCCTTAAGGACAAGGGCAGACGTGGATGCAGTTCTTGAAGGCTTAAAAGACGGCACCATAGACGCCATTGCAAGCGACCACGCGCCACATTCAATTGAGGAAAAAGAGATGGAATTTATCTATGCACCCAACGGAATCGTGGGGCTTGAAACCGAGCTCGGCCTCGCCTTAAGCGAACTTTTGAATAAGAAGATCCTTTCAATGGAGGATATAGTTTATAAGCTGTCAATTAACCCCAGAAAGATTCTGAACCTCCCGGTTCCGAAAATAAGCGAGGGTGAGGTTGCAAACCTTACAATAGTTGATCCCGAGGTTGTCTGGACTGTTGACGTTAAGCAGTTTAAGTCCAAATCAAAGAATTCACCTTTCGACAAGCGTCTCTTGACCGGAAAGGCCCTGGGCGTTATAAATAAGGGCAAAATGTTCTTTGAAGATAAATTCTTTGCGATTTAATGCTGTAGTTCGTAATATGTAATGTTTATTCCCTTTTTGAAAAACTAATCCGGGGCTATATAAGCATGAAAGAAAAAAATGTGTTCCTTATTCCTGCAGCTTTAATTGCTGCAGGACTCGTTATTTGTGCAATTATCATGGCTTTAACCTGGCGCGCAAACAGGAAGGCCGATCAGACAATTACAGTTACAGGCTCGGCAAAGAAGGAGATAACAAGTGACTTCGGCATCCTCAGGGGAAACATCTCGGCACGCGCCCAAACGGCTGAGGAAGCCTATAACGAACTGAACCGTCAGAAGCCGATCCTTCTTGAGTACCTTGCTTCAAAGGGGTTCCCTCAGGACAAGGTAACTTTCTTTACAGTCACGTCTTTTCCTGTTTATGAGGTTGGCCCGAACGGGGCACAGACTGGCAGGTTGCTTGATTATAACTACAGCCAGAGAATGGAGGTCAACTCAACCGACGTCAATAAGATAAGAGATATATCTCTTGAAATCAGCTCACTGGTTAAAAAAGGCGTAACGTTTATGGTGGAAATGCCTGAATACCATTATACTAAGCTTGCGGACCTTAAAATCCAGATACAGGCCGAGGCCGCAAAGGACGCCATTAACCGGGCCCGTAGAATTGCCGAGGCTACCGACAGAAGCTTGGGCCCAATTAAGTCGGCCAGGATGGGTGTCCTCCAGATCACACCGAAGTTTTCAAACATGGTCTCCGATTACGGGGTAAATGACTTAAGCTCAATTGACAAGGAAATTACGGCCGTAATTTCAGCCTCCTTCCAGCTTGAATAAAATAAAAAAGGCATGCGCTTTTTTAGGCGCATGCCTTTAGTAATCTTCAGGAAAATAATCCCTTACTTCAGAATCGACATCTTCTTAATTTCTGAATACTGCCCCTGTCTTAACTCATAGAAGTATATTCCGCTTGGAACATTCTTTGCGTTGAACTGAACCGAATATTCTCCTGCCGCCTTAAAGCCGTCTAAAAGTGTTGCCACCTCACGCCCGAGAATGTTATAAACCTTAAGGGTAACATTTTCGCTTCTTTCAAGACTGAATTTAATTGTTGTCTCAGGGTTGAAGGGATTCGGATAGTTCTGTGAAAGACTGAACTTTGCCGGGACCGCCTGTGTGACTTTCTCTTCCACTGACGTAACAAGCGCGGGGTTTCCCTTTGCCAGAATAGTACCCCAGTCGCCGCTGAGATAGAGCGTTGAGTCATTCATCATATGCATTGAGAAAAGGTCGTATGCGGTAGCAGCCCACTGCTGTGTCCATGTGCCGCCCCCATCTGTGCTATAAAGAACGAGCCCACCATCACCAACTGCATAGACAACATTTGCTGACCTGCTTTCAACGGAATTTATATTAGCCGTAGTTCCTGTATTAAGGCGCGTCCAGGTCTGTCCGCCGTTAGTGGTCTTTAATATGGTGCCGTTTGAGCCTGAAGCGTAACCGTTATTTAAGTCGCGGAAGTCTATGCTTGCAAGCGCGTATGTGCTATTCTCATTCTGTTTTGTCCAGTTTGCGCCGCCATTTTGTGTATGGAGAATAAGCCCGTTTTCACCACATATCCAGCCGTTTTGTGTATCCTTAAATTTGACTCCGAAGAGTACATTTGTAACACCCGGATTCTGGTATGTCCAGTCCTTTCCGTTAGTTGTATGTATGAGCTTTCCCTGGTCGCCAACAGCCCAGCCGTTATTTAAGTCAACGAAGCTTACAGCTTCAATTGTTTTGGAATCAAGCAGTGTATTGATCTGCTGTGTCCATGAAGCTCCGCCATCTGAGGTGTGGAGAAGTATTCCCTGATCGCCAACAACCCAGAGGTTGTCCTTTCCTACGGCAGATGCGCCGATGAAAGAGTTTCCTGTAATTCCCTTCGTTATATTGGTCCAGGTATTCCCGCCGTCATTGGTCTTAAGCATATAACCCCACTGTCCGCCGGCAAAGCCGTTCATGTTGTCACCGAATGTAATCCAGTTGACGCTAGGTGCCGTGCCTTTGTTGGTGAAGCTCCATGCGCCCGTTCCTGTCTTGCTTGCAATCATTCCAAAGTCACCTACTGCATAGAGTGTGCCTGTGGTTTTCGACAATCCGTGTACCGAGGCATATATGCCTAAAGATTCATTTGTCCAGTTGCTTCCGGAGTTTACCGAGTGCAGCATGGTGCCGTTATCGCCTGCAATCCAGTATTCTGATGGGGAAGTAAATGTAATGTCGTTTAAGCCTACTGTAACGCCGGATGAAACAGCACTCCAGCTCACGCCGCCATTACGCGTGACATATATCGTTCCGCCGCTTCCTAAGATAAAGCCAATTGACTGGTCGTAGAACTTAACCATCGTATTTACAACTGTTGAAGCTTCGCCAATTGCTTTTGTGCTCCAGCTCGTCCCGCCATTTGTCGTGTAAAGAACAGTTCCGTTTGAGCCAACGGCAAACCCGTTTGTGCTGCTTATAAAACAGATGCTGTTGATGCTGATGCTTGTAGGGACACCCTGAGACTGCTGAGTCCAGGTTTTCCCTGCGTTGGCGGTCGTAAGAATTGTCCCGTTATCTCCTGCGGCCCACCCCTGGGATTTATTAAGGAAGAAAATTGAGTTTATGCCGTTCGGGTTATTAGGTGTTCCGTTTCTATCGTTCTGCTGTGTCCAGGTAGTTCCGCCGTTGGTAGTAGCAAATATGGAACCGTTATCGCCGGCAATATAAGCTGTAATGGAATCTAAAACTGAGATGCTCCTGAAGTTGTCTGTTATGGCTTCAAACTGTATTTCCCAGCTTTTTCCAGCGTCGGGGCTGAACAAAATGGTGCCGCTTTCGCCAACGGCATAACCATAAAATTCATTGTAAAAAGAGACCGCCCAGAGTGTGTTCGACTGCGGCCTGGGGTTCTGCCATCGCCAGTCCTCCGCACTCGAGCTTATGCTCATTATTACAAGTAAAAGAAAGAGTATTTTTATTTTCATTATGTTAGAATCCTATTCCTATTGTTCCTGTGAAATGATAAGATGAAAAATCGTTGTAATCATCGTTCGACTGATTTCTTAAGACTCCCGTGCCGAGCATTACGTCGAGACTGAGCCCTCCGAAAAGTGTAAAGTTTCTTGAAACGTAGGCCTCAACTGAATTTGTAAGGTCGTTACGTTTATCATTACCTTTCTGCACTCCGTCCAGTGTAAGGGCAGGCGCTTCAAAGTTTTTCTGCAGGAAATTGTATTCCACAGACATCTGCATATTCCATGGCAGCGGCTGATCCAGGGCAATTTTTGATTCAAAGCCCTGAAAGCTGAAAAAATCGTTATATATATCTTCAGAAAGCATAGACGTGTTGGCGTATTGTGCCAGATACCTTGTCAGGGTTTTAGGATTATACCTGTAAAGAAAAAGGGTTCTCAGTGCTGTCTGGCTTTCCCACCTTTTATTAAAAAATACTCCTGCAGTAAACTGCGAGGTACCGTTCTCCTGAGGCTCCAGCAATATCTGTTTCGACGATGGGACCGTTATCTTCGAGCCGAACTTACCTTTACCCTGGCTCTTCTGGTTGAAACTCCGCTTGGTCTCAAACTTTGTTGTATCATATATTGACTGTGTGTAATACTTAATTCCGCCAGAAAGTGACAGGCCATACTGATAGGACGGGTTATAGCTGTTATATATCTGAAGCGAAAGCTGGTCAGTTACATTGGAGAGTTCAGTTATATAAGCGTAGTTCCTGAGGCCTGTGGAATTTGTAAGCCTTATCGAGAAGAGGTCGCCGGGAACGGTTTTATATGAAACCGTAAAGCCCGTACCGAAGTTGTCAAATTCCCTGAATGCACTCTTGTCGTGCCTTGCTCCTGCCTGAAGTGTAAAGTTGAGGTAGCTGGCGCTTGAGTCATCCATTACGCTTTGAGCGGTTTCTTCCTCCTCTGCTGGTTCCACCTCCTCAGCATCTGTTGAGGTGGAATCCTCGTTTTCTGCTACCTCCTGAGATGGAGGGGGCGTCTTCTTTTTCGTGAGCCTCAGGTTATATTTTGTAAAAACATTATGCTCATAAAAATTTCTGTCGCTTAACTGGTTAAAAAGCATAAGGCCTGATACGTAGCTGAAAGATAGCCGGGACATATCAAAATCCTTCAGATAATTCATCTCAAGATACGATTGTCTTAGCTGGTCCGGCTTTCTCTGGTAATTATAAAGAGGATTATTATAGTACCCGAAGCTCGTATTGCCGTAAAATGAAAACTGCGGAAATGCCTTCGAAGAAAATAAAACCATAATTGCCGCAGCAATCAGCAGCGTCTTATTTGCTTTGCAGTTCATCCTGAAGCTCCTTATCTGTTTCTGCTTGTTTGACAGGTATCTGCGTGGGCTTTACTTCAAACCTCACGGTTTTATCCCATGTGCGTTTTTCTCTTTTTATGTATTCGGAATATATGGCTTTAACAACAATGTATATCCAGAGCTGGCAGTAGCTGAAATAACTCAGTATGATCAGGAATATATTTTTCAGGCTTTCTTCCTCATCAAAAGATATGGCAAGCGTAATTTCTAGAATGAAGAGGAAAAACGCCATGATCCACACAAAAGTGTAAGGCCCGGGTAGCGCAATACTGACCAGGTTCAGGGCACTGATAATAAATAGTACGTCAGAAATCAGAATTGCCGCAAAGAATACATAATAGAGCGACAGGTTATACAGAAGGTCAAAAGCCAGGCGCTTGTTCTTGAACTTCGGTATCTGCTTGAAGAACTTTGCAATTACGTAGTTGTTGCCCCTGACCCATCTCATTCGCTGCTTTATCCAGACCTTCCATTCCTGCGGCCCCTGTTCGTATGTAATTGAATAGGGGATAAACTTTATTTTATAGCCTTCCTGGTAAATTCTTATGCTGAGCTCCGAATCCTCTGTAAGGGCCTCTTCATCCCAGCCTCCCAGCTTATGAATGAGCCACTTCCACATCACGAAGTTCGTTCCAGGCAAGGTTGCTATCCTGTGCATCTGCCAGCGCCCTGCCTGAAGCATCGACTGGAAGCTGAGCGTTTCGATGTTAATGAACTTTGTAAGGAGGTTAGTGTTTTTATTTACGGTTCTGAATTTACCGAGCACCGCACCCAGATCCTTGTGTGTTGTAAGCTGAATTACCAGGTACCTCAGCGCATTTTCATCCGGAGTATTATCGGCGTCGTAAATGGCTATGATTTCATTCTTGGCCTGCCTGATCCCGAGATTAAGCGCGCGGCTTTTTCCCTTTCCGCCTTCACCTTTAGGGACGTCGAAAAGAACCACCCGGCTGTCTAAAGAGGCATAATGAAGAATGATCTCTTTAGTCCTGTCCTTAGAACCGTCATTGATGACAATTATTTCAAGCTTATCTTTGGGATAATTTAACCTCAGCATCGCTTCAATCGTCTGCCCGATTACCTTATCCTCATTATGAGCAGGAATAAGAATGGTGCAGGAAGGGAGGTCATATTCATTAGAGTCAACTTCCTTCTTCTCCTTCAGGCTCTTCATATAATTGAAATAGCCGTATACGGTCAGTATAAACTGATAGCCGATCATGAACCATATCAGAATGACAGCTACAACAAATAAAAAGCTTAAATCTACTTCTAAGACTGACATTGATTTTCCTTTAATTAATAGTAGAGTAGTAAGTATTACTTTAATCCAAAACCACCGGCACTAAAATCCGTTTTTCAAACGGTTCCCAAAAATATTTCCTGCCCCAAACCATAACATCTCCAAACCTTAAACAATCGTTACGCTTCAGTGGATTTTAGTGCCTGCGGCTTTTTTTAACGGTATTTCCTTTTATATACTTTCATTGTAAAGTACATTACCATAAGCATCATAATTGCAACTGATCCGAAAATTGCAATTCCGTTTGAAGACCATAAACTGGTCAGATTGATTCCATATGAGAACGCATTTCCTGCAACGAGTTCCACCTCATGACGGCCCGTGGGCAGGTATATGCTGTAGCAGTCGTTTCCTTTCATTACAGTAAAGCTGTAATCATGTCCGTCAACCTTCACGCTGCTGGGCTCACGGTTAAGGGATATAACGTTGCGCGCTTCAGAATCGTAATTAAATTTAATTCCCTGCATTCCATATGAAACAGAAAGGATATTTCCAGTAAATGACATGATCCTTGTCTGAAGCTCATGCGTGGAGAATGTATTTGTTATATTCATGTTGAGCTTTATAAAATGCTTTCCTGCCGGAATTAAATATGAGTTTTCCCTCGAAGGTGCAATCGGGCTGCCATCGAGGAGAATTTCCTTTATGTCCTTTGGAAGACGGATCGTAAATGAGTAGGGTGAGTTTACCTCATATCCGTCCCCTGTAAACCGGTATTCAACCTTGCTTGCAAGCGCATAGGGCAGGAAGAACATATCCTGCGGGTTCACACTCGACTCGGCATAAATTGTAAGCCTTGGCGCTCCGATCGAGGCCGCCTTTACCAGAAGGAAGCTTTCCGTTCCGGTCTGTATCTGAGTCGGGAAGGGAGTTGCCAGAGCCTCATTGTTTCTGAAGGTAAGTATGTTCAAGTCAAGAAGAAGCTTCGTGCTGTCGCCAATTAAACTATTGTACTTACGTCCAATTTCAACATAACGCATGGGGTCTGTTGACCAGAGGTTCTGCGGATCCTCTACCTGCAGGAGGAAATTATGTTTTTTCTGAAGCGGGATTATACTTGCCATATCAACGCCGATATAATCCTTTAATTCAGGCGATCCGTAACTGTCCATTGCGGTTACAATTACCTGGAAGCCTTTCTTCTTCTGTGCAACCGTGTTGAAAGCCGCCAGAAGCCTTTCATAAACCTCCGAAAGCTTGTTTACCCTGTAATCTGTTACAAGAGCCTTTACGCCGGGGTTTGTCTTCCAGTATGAAGCCGCTCCGGGAGTAAAGATCTTTTTCAAATCCAGATTATACCTCTGCCTGAATTCCTTCTGCGCGCTTATGTGCATCGGAGTAAAGAGGTTCGGATTATCCAGCCCTTTGCCCGCCTCGAAATAAAGCTCTGCCAGGTTTACTCCGTCCCACTGGTATGATTCAAGGAACTTAGTGAACTCCTGCGTCATTGCCTTCAGGCATTCAGGATCGGTAAGAGCAACAGGATAACGCCACGATGGCCTTACATCCTCACCCTTGTAGTTTTTCTCTCTCCACTCGGGATGCTGCTGGTAAAACTTCAGGCTTACCTGCGGCGGCTCCAGCCATGCGTAAACAAGTATTCCGTTGGCATGTGCCAGCTCAATTAGTTTCTTGTAATCATATATGTACTTCGGATACTGGTGCCAGCCTGCCACGTGAATTATTCTTATGCCCTCATGTACCCACTGCTTGACCAGATCCTCGGTACTTGTGGTGTGCCTGAAGCCGGGATCGAAATATACCTCCAGGTTGTCGCGCCTTACGGCAGGCCTCAGCTGGAAGTACTTTCTTACGTGTTCAAGTAAAAATGGGTAAAGGCTGTAGCCGTGCTGCGAAAGGGGATCAAACCTGGAACCTAAGAAAAGCACCTTTCCTTTGCCGAACGGTTTCCCGATCTCAACAGGAGCACCGGTCATTTCGTCTGTAGAGAATATCTCGTCAACCTTATCCTCAATCTCAAGCTTGTTCATAAGCTCGCTTTCTCTCCAGAATATCTTCTCTTCCATGAAGAACTTGTCCCTGATTCCATGGACTTTTATTCTGGTCTCGCTGAACTTAATGCCCAGTTCCTTTGCAACTTCATTCTTCGTATCGGTAATTACATTGCCGCCCTGGTCAACGTACTGTGTAATTATATCGTAGTCTTTAGGCTGAAGAGAGTCGACAGAGGCATAGGGAACAATAAGAAGGCTGTAGCCTTTGGGTTTTATTGCCTCTCCTGTAAATATTGTATCCACATTTATGTTAACGCTCTTAAAGGCAGAAACTAATGAAGCCTGATCGTTGTATGCTGCGCCCTTGGCATAGTGGTTCCATAGTACTGCAACCTCGGCATTTTTCCATTTTTCCTCTGTATGGAAAAGACTGTTGTAAATATGTTTGAAGAAATTTACAAGCTTTTCAAAAAATGAAGGTTCATATTCTTTGAACTCTATCGGCTCAGCCTTGTAGAGCTCCCCGGGCTGAAGCTTGATTTCTTTTGTTATCATGCCCGAGAGCTTCTTATCGGAAATGGTTTTCTTTATTACCTCACCCTTATCGTTTACGTATGACTCGGTAAGGAACTGGTCGTTCAGTTTTACTGAGTAATTCTGGGAGCCTGTAAGTATTATCCTGTTATTGGTTCTGACCCAGTTGTCGTAATCCTTCAGGTCTATATAAGTGTAGCCAAGAGAGCGCACTCCGTCGACGAGCTCCTTTAAGAGGCTCACGTCCAGGAATGAATGGAAAAAGCAGGCTGCAAAGCCGTCTCTTACATTAAGATTTGCCTTTGCTCCCTTTATAATATTCTGCACGTACCTGCGGCTTACATTAATATCCTTGTCAAGAGGAATGTAGCCCAGGTTTTCCGGAAATATCTTTTGCCCGAAGAGATCTTTGTTTATCACGTAAGGGAAGTACTGGCTGTAGTCGGAGCTTTCAATGGCGAGCCTCTGTTCAACCGCAGTAGAGAAGTACTGGCTTATGGTTTTATAAAGCAGGAATGAAGCCGTATAGTGAGGCGTCTCCCAGGCGATAGGGTAAAGTCCGTTTTTCATGAGCTCCTGTATGCCCATTTCAATCTTCTGCCTTATGTCTGCTTCGGTCTGGTTCTTAATTATCTTGTCCGCGTTGCCGTCCCAGAATTCGAAGTCGCCTGCTGTAATGCCCCTGTACTGGTGCGTCGATCCGTGCATGACAATTGATCCGCCGTTTTTTACGGCATACTTAAGGGCGTCCACCAGATCGGGCTTGTCCGAGAGGCTCAGCCTTGTGCCGTCACCCGGATTTACATAAAAAGGAATTACGCCAACAAGAAACGGAATGCCGCGCTCGGATAAAACATCCACCACTTCTCTTATCTTGTCGGGACTGTCCGTGGGGTTAATGTCTTCTATTCTTAGAATGGCTGAATGCGAGGTTTCATGATTTTCCCCCAGGATATCGTGGAGCATATCTGCAAAAAGAAGATAACGGTCGGTTTCCGTAGCGTAAGAAAAAGGGGAGTCGGCGATGTAGAGCAGGTTGTCTGACTTTACCATGTATGGCACTTCCATTTTCTTTTTTGTCGAATATGCCGTAGCCATTACAACAACCTTTTTCCTGTCGGAGATTTCAACGAGGTTGTTTTTTCCTTCCCCTTTTGTGAAAACCTTTTTATTGAACTTTACCTCGTCAAACTGATAGGAGGAATCGATTCTGGAGACTGAGAAGCCATACCTGTTTTTGAAAGCACTGTTGTTTGAGCTTTCAGCCATGCCGGTGTTCATCCATATGACCGGCTTATGCGTCTTGAGGACGTCATCAACAAACTTCTGTGGTACGGCGTCTTTTACATAAAATCCGATATAAAACGTGTAATCGTAGCTGTTTAATTCTCTGGGCTTATAGTCTTCCATGCCTTTATAGGTGACATCAGCCTGAAAATGCCCGAGCAGTGTGGCTAACTGCCTGGCGTCGCCTATGGCATAATTCCTGAGGCTTGAACTGCCCTGAACAACTATCAGTATTTTCTTATTTCCATTTTCTGCTGCAAAGCTTGGTGAGGCAGTCAGTAATGTGAGTAGTAGAAGAAAGAGTATTTTAATATGTTTCATGCGCTTTTCATTAAAGTGTATAAAGTGTCCTTTTTAAATAGAGAAGTAGAACGCTCTTACTGGAAAAAATTACTGGTAAAAATTACCAGCTCTATAGGCCCAATCGGGCTCCATAGAGCTGAATTTCCATAAAACAGCGTATTTTTTTATATAAGTGCTATTTCTATGCCAGATTTTACCACAGGCTTTACTTTTTGTTTCCGGATTTTTTTCCCCCGGCTTTGGGGATGAATTCATCTACGGCAGCTTTGGAAAGTCCGAAATAGTTCTTTATTATCTGAATCGTTCTTTTTGCCGAGAGGCCATCGCCATAAGGATTGACAGCTGAAGCTATCTTGTTATAATAGGCTTTATCATCTAAAAGTTTTTTCGCCGTCGAATAGATCTTGCTTTCATCCAGGCCGACCAGTTTTACAGTTCCGTATTTTACGGCCTCGGGGCGCTCAGTTACTTTTCTTAAGACCAGAATCGGAATTCCGAAGTGTGGCCCTTCCTCCTGAACGCCTCCTGAATCGGTTATAATCAGGTAGCTTTTTGCCATAAGGTTTACAAAGTCCATGTAATCCAAAGGCTCAATCAGGTGCACGTTTTCAATATTGCCGAGCGTTGGGAATACGACATCTCTTACAATCGGGTTAAGATGTACAGGAAATACGAAGTTCAGTTCCGGATAAGCAATGGCAAGTCTTTTAACCGCATCGCAGGCTCCCTGCATCGGGGCTCCCCAGTTCTCCCTCCGGTGCATGGTAAGAAGTACAATTTTCTTCTTCTGCCCTGCAAGCTCATTTAATTTCATTGTCGAAAACTTGTAGTTTTTCTTTACTGAAACCTTCAGGGCATCGATGACTGTGTTTCCTGTTACAAACACGGTTTTGGAATCAATGTTTTCCTTTAAGAGCGCTTTTTTGGCCGTTTCGGTGGGGGCAAAGTGGAGCTCAGTAATTGAACTCGTGAGCCTTCTGTTTATCTCCTCGGGGAAGGGGTTTGCCTTGTCGTTTGTTCTCAGTCCCGCCTCAATGTGTCCTACGGGTATCTGCCTGTAGAAGGCGGCCAGGCTGCCTACAAAGGTTGTTGTGGTATCACCCTGAACTAAAACCATATCCGGCTTTTCTTTACTGAAAACGTTATCGAGCTCTTCAATAGTGTTTTTAGTAATAGAGGCAAGTGTCTGCTTCGGCTTCATGATGTTCAGGTCGTAGTCCGGCTTTATATCAAAAACCTGCAGAACCTGGTCTAACATCTGCCTGTGCTGGGCAGTTGCAATGGTTAAAAGTTCAAACTGTTTATTGTTTTTCTTTATTTCCTGTATAATGGGAGCCATTTTTATAGTATCCGGACGTGTGCCGAATATAACTGCTATCTTTTTCAATTATCGCATCCTTATTATGTTAAATGGTCATATTGATTATTTATCGTCGTAATTAATGGCGTGAAACTTTAGGGTACAAAGAAATGCCCTAAAGACGCAATCCAAAATTACCGGATTGAGCATTAAAGACCAAATGTTCTTTTTAGTAATAAAATAACGGGGGATATTATTTTTATTGTGAAAAGTGCTTTTTGGGGAAAATACTTTTACTGGGAAATCTGTCTTTTATATACCTCAGGCCTCCCCGGGGGAATTCCACAGGGGGCCTGCTGTTTGAAAATTTGCTATTTCTGGACTTCTGTAATAACTCCGAAACTGAAGGTAACCGAGCATCCGGGCTTCAGCGTAATCTTGTCCTTTAGTTCCGGACGGTTATACGAATTTGTAATGTACTGCACCGGCTCGAGTGCAATCGACATCCTCGGGCGGTATTTGGCTTCATCTGCCGAATAAGCGTAAAATACGCCGCCTTTCTGGAAAACCGTAATCTTAAGGCCGTTTTTGGGGTCCCTTATGGACGACCTGATTATCCCGTCAGGCCCGGGCTGCATCCCGGCATAACAGTAATTTACCTCTCTGTCGCCTATTGTGTTCTGATAAATGTCCTTCGAAGGACGGAAGTCAGCCTCCGGCATCTCTTCTATTGGTAAATAGGCATCCTCTCCGCTTAAAGGTATAAGCTTTTCATCTACCATTATAACCTTAGAGGCGGGTACGGTCAGAACCAGGTGGTCCACTCCCTCATCTGATGTCTTAAAGTAAGGGTGCCAGCCAGATCCGAAGGGTGCGGCTTCTGTTCCTTTATTATGTCCTGTGATATCAACGTGCAGTTCATTGTCTTTTAAGACAAACTTTACTTCAATATCCACCGCATATGGATACCCCTTAAAGGCATCTTTCCTGAGCTTGTTTGTAAAGAGTATAAGCTCAGCCTTGTGTTCATCAGTTAAAACTTTCTTTACTTCAAAATCAATTACCCTGGCAAAGCCGTGGATTGCCTCGCGCTGTGGGTTTACGGGGTTATACATCTGGTGCTGTGCGTCGTCAAATTCGTAAAACCCGCCTTCTATCCTGTTGGAAAAGGGGGCCATTATGCACGAGCGCGCTCCGCTTTGCTCTTCTAGTTCCTTCGGGGTCTGATAACCATCGATGATGCTGAGGAGCCTGTTCTTTAAGGGGATAAAGTAATTCAGCAGTGTGGCGCCTCTGAGTGCAATTTCAACGCTGCTGCCCGAAAGTGTGTCTTTCAGGATTATAGTTTTGAAACTGCCGAATTTGCTTTCTGTATGTATGTATCTGCTCAAAACTACTCCGGGTTAATTCTATAGCTTATATTATATACAAATTTATAAAAAATCCACTGAATATACTTACTTGCAAAAAAGATTATTTTACAAACTCATAAAAAGATTGTAGTTTAACAGCGCCTCGGTTATCCCCCCCTGCAGTATGAAAGATGCCGCCGAAAGATCGTGCCTCGAATTCCTCATTACAGGTACTGCCGCCGTAAGCCCTATTCCCGAGGCACGTAAGGCGATGATCCCGTTTTCAGAATCCTCAAAACCCACGATCTGGCTGAACATACTCTGCGGAAGTCCGAGTCTGCTTAATGCAATGCTGAAAAGATCTCGGTGAGGCTTTGGCCTTATCTTGCTTACTTTGTCTCCAGTTATAAATACATTAACTATGTTTTTATAATCAGAAAACTTTTCAAGAAGCGTCTCTTTCTTTGCCTGGGGAATCTTCCACTTTCTTATCTCATGAGAGATAACATTGAAAAGTTCAACCAGTATTATATCCGCCTCATAACCTCCTGAAGAGGTGACTAAGGCTAACTTTAAGGGGTGGCTTTCGAAATATTTCCCAAGCTTCACGAGCTTTTCCCTGGCTTCTTCCTGACTGCTGATGCGGTAAACCTGGCTGCTCTTATGCTTAAGCTCCTGGCTCATTTCATCGAAAAGATATGCCACGTCTTCCCCAAGTAACCCTTTTGCCAGTGCAAAGAGTAGGGGAATTGAAGGCATGGGCCTTACTAAGGGCAATTCGCTCTGGCCTGAGATCTCTTCGGCCAGATTGCTCCCTTCACCATATTTTATAAGCTCGAGCATCTGGTGATAATGCTGGAAAAATATCTCCGCGGCTGCCCTGACGGTGTCATCAAAATTCTTAATCGATAACTGACTGCCATATTTATGCAAAAAGTAATTAGTGATAAGGTTGGAATTGAACTTGCTAAATTCTTTCTGAAGCATAAACTCATGGAGCTTACTGTCTTTTAACATTTCACCAAGGCCGAACTGATCCAGGCTAAAGCTGGCCTCATCTTTTCGTTCTTCATTGTGACCCGAAATAAGCGTCCAGAGTACCGAATGCAGATAAGATTCCTTCATCGCCTCAGGCTTTATGAAGTTGTGATAGCGCTGTACAAGGTAGCGTATCTGTTCTGAGGTGCTGATTCCCATGAGGTTTGGGCGGTCAATGAGCGGATCAAGCCCCTTCCATTCATCTTTTGTCAGTCTTCCGCTTATTGAACGGACAACATATTCAAGCGAATGCAGCCTTAAGTCCAGCGTTGAACAAACGGTTCCTTCAAGATCCAAAATAACAGCCGATAGATCCTTCTGCGGAACTGTTATTTTTGGAGCCAGCGGGTACAGCTCGATTTCGGGATACAGAGGTGCCGGATTATGCACAACTGCAAATTCATACCCCAGCTTTGCTATGATTTCCGAGACCTCGTCACTGTTAAGAAACTTTTTATCTGTCATATTATACCTCTATCGGCCATGAAAAATAGAAATCCCCAATTCTATCTTATAATCGGAAGATTCATCTGAAAAGTAAAGCGGAATCAGGAAACTAATTGCTGGAGTGATAAATGAAAATTGCTCAGTGCCCGCCTGAAAATCCTCAGGCGGGCTATCTGTCTTAAACCCGCTCCGGGGCTATTTCGAAAGGTTCCTGTCCATGCGGCTTGTAACTCTGCTATATACGATTAGCGCAATTGCCGCCGTAAATCCAATGGCTGCAAAGTAATACCATACATAATGTGCCTGAAGGTATGCCGTCTTTAGCGCTTCGGCACTCAGGCCCGTGCGCTCAGGCACGTATGCCGTCAATAGATAACCCGAGATCCCAAAACCGAGCAGGTACGCGAAAAATGAATGCAGGTGGCTGAATCCCATATAAAGGCCCTCTTCTCCCTTGGGCGCCTGAAGCGAGAAGAACTCAAGATACCGGGGGGAGATAAAACACTCTGCCAGCCCCTGGAAAATAATCCCTATGATCATCATTACAGTTACCGGATGAGCTGAGAAGAACCCGAAGAATGATACCTCTGTGCCGCCGGTTAATGACGAAAGCAATGGGCTTGATGCCATGCAGAGGGCTGAGACAGGCATGAGGAACATCCCAACCGTCATGCTGGTAATCGCCTTGACCTTGCTCATTAAGGAAGTAATAAAAACTACAGTCGTCATAACTACAAAAGGATTTACGTTTGCAATCCATTCAGGCGAGGCGCTTTCTCCTACGGTCCTTAAAACATATTTGGGCATCGTTGCATAAAGCTGCGACTGGATTATCCAGAACCCCGTAATTATAAGTATCAGCGTCAAAAGCCTCAGGTTCGTCAGTATACTCGTAAAACTCTTCCAGATTTCCCTGAGCTTTTTTGCCTCAGCGGACTGGTCAACATTCTTGTAGAAAATGAAAACGACAATAAGCGCCAGAAATGTCATTGCCGAGGCGTAAAAGTTGATCGACTCCAGGCCCCACTTTAGCCTTAAAGGATAGGCAAAGGTTTTCCCAAGGAAAGATCCCACGTTTACCATGCCGTAGAAAATCGAAAATGCGCGCGCGCGGTTTTCGGCATTTGTCGTCTTGGCAACTGTACCCGTGATGATCGATTTGATAAATGACCCGCCCAGCATAAGTATTACAATTGCAGGCAGAACTGTCGC
Source organism: Acidobacteriota bacterium (assembly GCA_050258415.1). Taxonomy (GTDB): domain Bacteria; phylum Bacteroidota; class Ignavibacteria; order Ignavibacteriales; family SURF-24; genus JAAXKN01. The sequence continues at coordinate 26,311 of JBLMYS010000082.1, forward strand.
CTTGTAGGGCAGTGCACCCAGCGTGAAGTACCCGGCTGAAAGAAGGGCAAATGCAAGTATGATTGCTTTTCTGAACCCTATCTTGTCGGCGAATGCCCCGCTGAAGGGGGGAAGAAGATAAAGCCCTGCCGAGAAAATGCCTCCTATCCACGCAGCCCAAATGTCGGAATATCCTACTACACGCGTCAGGTAAAGCGTAATTGCAATAAATACTGCATAATAGGCCGAGCGCTCAAAAAGCTCTACCAGGTTTGATATCCAGAATGAAAACGGAAAATTCCATTTCTTTCCTTCTTTCTTTGCCTTTTCTTCAGTAACTGATGCTTCTTTTAAGGACGTTTCCACTGTACCTCGGATTTTTGTTTTGAATTTAAAAGCAAATATAAGCAACAATTATTAAATTGCTGAGTAGTTAATTATTATTTTCAACAGACCTGAATCTAATGAAAAAAATTCTGAAGAACTCGCGCAAAAAAGTAGGGCAGCCGCCCGGAAGCCTTATCTATATGGGCGACAGGACGGGAAACGGCATAAAAATTAACGCCTCACAGTTTAATAGGGAGAATTATTCTGAAAAGAGCATACTGACTCCTGAGGAGATAAAAACCGCGCCGGATGAAATCCTGTGGCTTAACGTAGACGGAATACATATACCTGAAACCATTGGGGCTATAGGCAATCAGTTCGGTATCCATCCCCTTACTCTGGAGGATATTCTGAACACCGCACACCGCCCGAAGGCAGAGGATAACGGGAGCTATATGTTTATCGTAATGAAAATGCTCAGCTTCGAATCCGACACACTTCTAAGTGAGCAGGTAAGCCTTATAATAGGGAAAAACTATGTGCTCTCTTTTCAGGAAAACGCAACCGATGAGTTTGAAACGGTACGCGAAAATCTGAGGAAGAATAAGGGTAAAATAAGAGAGCTCGGCCCTGATTATCTTGCCTATAGGCTTCTGGACGTGGTTCTGGATAATTACTTCTCTGTCCTTGAGAAAATAGGGGACAGGATTGAAGCTGTTGAAGATGAACTCATTGAAAACCCCACCAGGCAGACTTTGGAGAAGATCTATAAGCTTAAAGGGGAAATGATTATAATAAGACGCGCCGTCTGGCCCTTGAGAGAAGTTATCAGCAGCCTTGAAAAAGCTGAAACCCAACTCATCTCAAAATCCACACAGCCATACCTGAGGGACCTCTACGACCATATCGTTCAGCTCATTGATACAAACGAAAACTACAGGGAAATGGCCGCCGGACTAATGGATATTTATCTTTCCAGCGTAAGCAATAAGCTAAATGAGATAATGAAAGTCCTGACCATCATCTCTACTTTTTTCATACCGCTGAACTTTATTGCAGGTCTCTATGGAATGAATTTCAATACGAACATCAGCAAATACAATATGCCCGAGCTGAATTTCTATCTGGGCTACCCGATGGTATTGTCCTTAATGTTCCTTGTGTCTCTTGGACTATTTATCTACTTCAAGAGGAAGAAATGGTTTTAAGATAAGGGGAGTGTAAAACAGAATGTGCTCCCTTTTCCGGGAGTGCTTTCAACCCAAAGCCTTCCGTTATTCTTTTCTACAAACTCTTTTGTAAGGATAAGCCCCAGGCCTGTTCCGGGTTCTTTTTCTGTTCCGCTCGTTGAATGAATTACTTCAATGCGGAATAATTTATCGAGTGTATCCTGATCCATCCCCACACCCGTGTCGCTGACTGAAATCAGGGCACTGCATTCACCCTCCACCTTTACGCATTTTACTGCAATCTCTCCGCTTCTTGGAGTAAATTTAACTGCATTTGTTACAAGGTTCTGAATGGCTGAGCTTATCATCTCCTCATCTACAAATACGGCTTCATTTATTGCCGCTTCTGTTCTAAGATGGATCCCTTTTTTAAGCGCATTTCCCCTTAAGAGATCTACATTTTTACTTACAAGTTCACCTAAGTTGCATTCTGAAGGATTGTACTGAACTCTTCCTGTCTGGAACCTTGAGAACTGAAGCAGGTTATTTAAGAGGTTATACAGATTCCTCGAAGTAGCATTGATTATTTCCAGGTACCTCTTCAGCTCATCATGCTGCAGGTTCTCAAAATCTTCAAGCATCATCTCCGAGAATCCCAGTAGTGAGGAGAATGGCCCCCTTAAATCATGTGAAATAAAGGAGAAAAATCTGTCCTTTGTTGCGTTTGTTTCCTTTAACTGCTGCAGGTAATCGAGTATCTGCTCTTCATTTTTCCTTCTTTCAATTGCGCGTGAAACAGGATAGGATATAAGTTCAAGAGTTTCCTTGTCGTTTTCTGTGTAGGCGTCCTCCCTGGTGTAATCCTGCACTACCATGGCCCCGATTGTCTTTTCCTTTATCTGCAACGGAACTCCGAGCCAGATCTTGGCAGGGGAGCCTACAAGGTCAACTTCTCCTTTTTCCTGAAGCTCAAGGTCGTCTTCTTCTGTTAAGAGCATTGCCTTGCCGCTTCTTAATACGTATTCGGTCAGGCCTCTTCCAGGCTTTTTGGGAAGCATCTGCTCATCTTCCTCGTCAACCCAGTATGGAAACGAGAGCACCTGTTGCTGTTCATCATAAAGCGCTATATAAAAATTGTTTACAGGCATCAGGCTTCCAACGGCCTGATGTATATAACGGAAGAGTTCTTCAGTAGTTTGTGTGTAATTTGATGCCTGAAGAATCTTTAATGTAGTCTGCCTGATTCTCTCCTGCCTCTTAAGATCCGTTATATCGCGTATTACAAGCTGTATTGCAGGCTTTTCATTATATGTCGTGGGTAAACCCGTAATTTCAGCCTCAATGCTCTCCCCGGTAAGCGTAAGCAGTTTTACCTTGTTTGCTCTTGCCGGTTTTTTTCTCCTTAAAATACCATCGAGAAAACGCTTTGTAGTGGGAAAATAATGCGAATGAACGAAAGTAAAAATGCTCTCTTCCAGAATGTCTGTCATCTTTGGAGTCTTCAAAAGACTCAGTCCGGCGGAATTCGTATAGACTATCCTGTTCTCACAAATAACGGCAATTGTATCAGGAATATATTCTACAAGGTTGCGGTAACGTTCTTCCGACTTTAAGAGCGCTTCCTCGGAAAGCTTCATTTCCGTAACATCCCTGGAAATTCCTACAATTCCGTTTGCAGTACCGCTGGCGTCAAAAAGAGGAGCCTTTGTTGTCGATACCCACGCAATCTCCCCGTTGGGGAATGTTTCCTTTTCAACCTTGTTTATTACCGGCTTGCCGGTCCTTAAAATTCTCTCTTCATCATCAAAGGCATCCTGGGCGTGTTCTTTTGTGAAAAAATCAAAATCTGTTTTCCCGACTGCCTGCTTAGGGTGGCTGACTCCTTTTAAGTGGGCATACCTGCTTACCTTTGTAAATCTGTGCTCGGCATCCTTAAAGTAAATGGCATCAGGAATATTGTCCATCAGCCTTTGCAGGTAATATCTCTCCTTCTCAAGCTCCAAAAAGGACTGTTTCCTTTCTGTTATGTCGTTTATGGTCATAACCATAAATTCAGGCTTGCCTTCGCGTCCTTTTATGAGATTAACGAATATCCTGCACCAGATTAAATTTCCTTCCTTATTGTAAAGCGGCCTTTCCAGATCAAAACAATCTATCTTGCCATTCGTGAGGTCGTCATAGTAATAAACTTCGTCAACATAATCCGAGTAGCATATTTCCTTAAGCTTCATCGAAAGAAGCCTCGTTTTATTAAAACCAAGAACCTGCTGAAATGAATTGTTGAAGTGAAGCATTGAGCCCGACATGTCGAAAACTGCAAAACCAAGACGCGTCGATTCAAACAGGGAATGTAATAAATCTATTAAAGGCAGATGTCTCTTTTCAGAGCTTGTCTGGCTTTTTTTATCCATAAGTTTTTTTACTGAAGCTGACACCGCTTCACTTGTGGCATCCTCAAGAAAAATGGCATCGGAGGCACCGGCTTTCATAATCCTGAAGGCAAGCTCATAATCCCTGTTCTCAAGTATAAATATTACCGGGAGATTTAACAGTGAGAGAAAATCTGAATGCCTGCCAGGATCGGTTTCTTCTTTAGCTATGAAAAAAATACAGACATCATAATCCGGCTCCTGAATATGGCTTTCCATCCCTGAATAATCAGGCTTCCGGATGATGCTGATGCATGTTCCGTTATTTCTGATCTCGTTCCCTAAAAGAGTTCTATGGGCATCGGGATTTATTAGCAGACACTTGATTTCTTTGATCGTCATCGCTGAACAATTATGCCGGAAAATGATTTAAATTTCATAAAGGATAAAAAAACTGTTTTTAAAATACAATAGCTTTGGGAAAAATTATCTTTCTCCCTGCCTTTTGCAGGAAACCTGATATTTTTTTTATCAGGACAAATTTAAGTAAATATTTCAAAATAAATAGAAAAATTCTGAATTATTCTGCGGATGTTCTGCTTTTGGCAAGGTCCTGCTTTTCTTGTACTTGCAGAAGAAACCCTGTATTGTTTAATTTAATAGAACGCTCGATTTTAATGATATTTTGAATTAATTTTCCATTCAACTTTTCATTAAAATGGACAGAGCGGCCTATGAAAGCAAAACTATTTTTTCTTTTAACTGCAGGATTATTTATGAAGTTATCTATTCCAGCCCTTCCTTCCGGGGACCTCATGGCCCAGGATGGAACAGGCAGCCTCCCCTCAAGAGGCGACATTGAAGCCAGATATACGTGGAACCTTTCGGATATTTATGAGTCGGATGACCTGTGGGAAAAGGACTTCAGGTGGGTTGAGGAAAATGCCACGGGATATCAGAACTTCCAGGGGAAACTTGCCTCTTCTGCCGAAGAGCTCCTGAAGGCGATGAAGTTCGACGATGAAATTGGAATTAAACTTTCCCGGCTTTATCTTTATTCTTCCCTTGCCAAGGATCTCGACCTTGCAAACAGTGAGGCGAGGGCCAGGTATGACAGGATAAGCGCCCTGTCTTCAAAAGTTGCAGCCCTGAGCTCTTTCCTTCGCCCCGAAATCCTCAGTATTCCCGAGGAGAAAATTCAGGGCTTTATGAAATCCTCCAGCGGCCTCATGCTCTATAAACAGCAGTTCGATAACCTCTTTAGAACAAAAGAACACACTTTGTCAAAAGAACAGGAGGAGCTCCTGGCTATGGGTTCCGAGGTGAGCCGCGTTCCTTACAGCACCTTTAATGTCTTTACAGACGCCGAGATGCAGTTCCCGGTAGTAAAAGATACCGATGGGCACGACGTCCAGATCTCACACGGCAGGTATTCGGCGGCACTTTTCTCCACAGACCGCGAATACAGAAAAAGAGTCTACCTGGGCTTCTATAAGCCTTTTAAAGAATATAAAAACACTCTTTCCACGCTTTTCTCCGGCAACATTAAAACACACGTGTTCTATGCAAAAGCACGCCACTACAACTCTTCCAGGGAAGCTGCCCTCGATGTCAATAATATACCCGTTGAGGTCTATGACAACCTGATTAAAAGCATCAACGAAAACCTTGAACCTCTGCACCGCTGGGCCTCAATTAAAAAACGGGTGCTTGGACTTAAGGAACTGCACATCTACGACAGCTACGTTACTTTGTTCCCCGGCGTGAAAAAAGAATACGGCTATGAAAAAGGCAAGGAAATAGTCCTTGAAGCCCTGAAACCTATGGGAAGCGACTATATCGCAAATCTTAAGAACGCCTTCGATAACCGCTGGATAGACGTCTACGAAACCAAGGGTAAACGTAGCGGGGCTTACTCCTCAGGCACTACCTACGGCGTCCACCCCTACGTCCTCCTTAACTGGAACAGCCAGCTAAATGACGTCTTTACGCTTGCACACGAAATGGGCCATAATATGCATTCATTCTATACGGGACAGACGCAGCCTTATCCTTATGCCGATTATTCCATATTTGTTGCCGAGGTGGCCTCAACGGCTAATGAGGCGCTTTTACTCGACTACCTGATCCAGCACTCACAGTCAAAGGAAGAAAAGCTCGCTCTTATAGAAAAATACCTGACTAACATTACCTCGACTTTCTACCGCCAGGCCTGCTTTGCCGAGTATGAACAGATGGTTCATGGTATGGTGGAAAAAGGGGAGCCCCTTACGCCCGACAAACTGAGCGCAATGTACCACGAGATTACACAGCGCTACTGGGGCCCTGATATGACTATCGATGAGGAAGAGGATTATACATGGGCCAGAATACCTCACTTCTACTATAACTTCTACGTCTACCAGTACGCAACGGGACTCGCGGCCTCACAGACGCTCGTGGCAAATATTAAAAGGGAAGGACAGCCCGCAATCAACCGCTACCTCGATTTCCTTAAGGCCGGAAGCAGCGACTATCCGATAAATGTCCTTAAGAAGGCGGGCGTTGATATGACTTCACGTGAACCCATCCTTCAAACCATTAGCAAGATGAACGAACTTTTGGATGAAATGGAAAAGCTCCTTGACCAGAAGTAATTAAACTCATATATTGTGTGGTAATAAAATAAAAGGCGAGGTAAAATCTCGCCTTTTTCATGCCAAAAAACATCGAAAAGAGAAATAAAATGAAGATTTACTCAAAAAAAGACTTAAATGAGTATCATTTTTCCTTGACCTATGACGACATAAGCCTTATTCCTACGGAAGTCTCCAGAATTAAAAGCCGTACTGAAGCATCAACAAAATGCAACTTCCTGGGCCTGGACCTTGCTGTGCCTGTCGTCTCCAGCCCTATGGATACTGTTACCGGAATTGCAATGGCAGAAGAGCTGACATCTCTCGGGTGCCTTGGAATACTCAACAGGTTTGATTCATCCCTTGCACAGATTCTTAACGGAACCGATGGCCATAACCTGCGCGGCGTATCAGTTGCTCTTAATACAGAAATGGACGTGGTCGCAAAACTTGCCGAAAGAAATTATGTGATCTGTATAGATACGGCAAACGCAAATAACAGAGCCGTGCTAAATAAAACCGAAGAAATAAAGAAGAAATTTCCTGATGCAAAAATCATGGTCGGAAACATTGCCCACGGAGCTTCACTTAAACAGCTTGAGGAATCAGGTGCAGATGCAGTTAGAGTTGGCATCGGAAGCGGAAGCGTTTGCACTACATCAATCCAGACCGGTATAGGCATCGGCCAGGTGTCGTCTTTATTGAATGTAATCTTTTCAAGAAAAAAAGATAACCTGAAAATTAAGATTATTGCCGACGGCGGAATCAAGTCTCCTGGCGACGTGGCTAAGGCTATGGCTCTTGGTGCGGATGCCGTCATGCTGGGACGTATGCTTGCAGGTACAAAGGAAACCCCAAGCGAGGTAATTAAATACAACGGACAGCTTTGGAAAAAATACCGCGGCTCGGCTTCATTCGGCGTTAAAATGAGAAATGAATTCATCGAAGGCGAGGAAACCATGGTCCCTTATAAAGGACAGGTAAAAAGTGTTGTTGATGCTATTTCAGACGGCCTGAAAAGCGCAATGAGCTATATGAACTGCTTCAACCTGGAAGAGCTGAGAAAAACAGAAACCTTTGCTGTTCTTAGCAATAGCTCGTTTCTGGAAAGACTTCCTAAGATGTAATTATACTGAACATAAATTCTTAAAAATGCCCTTAACTTTAGCTAAGGGCATTTTTCTTTAACAGCTTCCTCTTAGCCTTCTCTTTTTACTCTGTTCATTGTAAATGCCGGCACGCAAACCGAAACGTATTCAACCGGTTCCTCAAATGGATTTGAGTATCTTACCCTGGTCCCTTTTTTTATGCAGATAGACTCGTTTCTTGAAAGCTGGATCTTTTTACCTTCCACTTCCACAATTTTCCTTCCTGAAATTATATACGTGATCTCATCAAACTCCGGCGTCTGAAATGGCTCGCTCCAGCCGGCCGGGGCAATCATGTGTGCGAAACTGTAGTCACCCGTATCAATACTTGCCTTGCCGAAATGTTCCTCTATCAGTTTGCCGTCATTTGTCGGTACAATAAATGGCGCGGTTTGTAGTTCATATTTGTTCATGCTTGTCTTCCTTAGAAATGAATGAAATAAAATTAGAGGCCTGATGCTTCCATAAGCTGCAGGTCTTCGTCAAATGTCTCCTTACTTATATAAAACTGGTAATAGCCATCCTGAAAGGGAACATTCCTCTGGCTGAAAGAAAAGCCCGCACTCCAGGATGCAATTAAATTGTTTGTGTACAGGTTGTAAACACTTACTTCCCTCGGGTTTGAGGTGATGAGGTACTTCTCTCCATTGTATTTTATTTTTGGAAATATCTCTTCAAACTTTTTGCTTCTGTAGTTCAGAGGCTTTTCCTGAACTGATAAAACCATATTGCTCTTGAGACTTACCATATAAAACTCCCCGCTGTCATAAATCTTTCCCGCCGGGCCTCCATAAATAACCCTTCCTGGAGTCCCTTTTCCCTCAAAGCTTATCCCCCCCATATACTTATAAGCCTTCAGAAACTCCTTAAATCTCTGCTGCGAGGGAAACCTTATGGAATCGACCCCCAGGTTTTCTACATATTTTTCGTCCCCGCTCAGACTCCTGTAAAGCTTAAGATAAGACTCAATGCCGAGCTCTTTTAGAAGAAAAAGATTATAAAGCCCTGCAACAGGATAAGTCATTGAGGCATCTTCAGAAGTAAACTCCCTTTTTGTAAGAATTGAGTTATAAGGAATGTAACCCGACTTCTCAAGGTAGTATCCGGCATCCATTATAACGTTTCTCATCAGGCCGCCTCTTCCCCCTGTGGCAGTGGAAAATCCTTCCTGAAGGAATGGCAGCGTGTAAAGAGGGAGCCTCTTAAGCCTGAAATTCATCATCAGGTGCGAAAGCTCGTGAAAATGTGTATTGAACGTGGTTACAATTTCATCAAAGGCCAGTGTGTACATGCCGCGTGTGTTGAAACCTGTAAGCTTCTCAATTTCTTTCTCATCTTTACATAGTATATAAATAATTTTATTTTTCTCAAGAATTTCCCTGTCATCTTTTGTAAGGTTTAAGAGGTCGCTTATGGCATCAACGTACAGGTCAAGCTTGCCGGCTGAATAATTATTAAATAGGGAAGGGTCGCTTATAAAGAAGTTAAAATATTTTGTCTTAAAATTTTTCCAGTCTTTCGTGTAATAAAGTTCAGGGGAAACATATTTTTTATCCTTAAAGAAGAACTCTCTTTTATAACTCATTCCTGTCAAATAGAAAGAAGCCTTCGTAAAACTATCGCCCAGATCTTCTTTTGTAACACTATACTTAAGCTGACCTGAGTTTATTTTTTCTTTTATACTCTTGTCAATATCATAAGAGATTAGGAATTTATCTGTAATGTTTTCATAAGTTATCCCAAGACGCCCGGACTTCTCCAGCTCACTTTCCAGCACAAACCTGGACAGGTTGCCATTAGCTGAAAGGAGAGCTTTGAAAAAATTGTCAACTTCATCCGGCGCGCCGTTTACCTGGGCTGTTAAAACAGTAGAAAAAATAATTAAGAATAGAATAGTCCGATAAGCCTTGCGCATTTCAACTTCCCTGATATTTATGTTTTCAAAATAAAAGATAAACAGAATGGATTCTAAAGGCAAAGGCTAAAAAGAAAAAGAGAGTGGCTCATAAAATAAAAACAGGCGCCTTAGATCTGGCGCCCGTTTTTATTTGGAAGATTACAATTTAACACCCCTTAAGCGCAGGGAATTTGTTACTACCGAAACAGAACTAAACGACATTGCCAGAGCCGCAAACATCGGGTTTAACAACCCCAGTGCAGCCAGGGGAATACCTAGCACGTTATAGATAAATGCCCAGAAGAGGTTCTGCTTAATTGTCCTTATAGTCCTTTTTGAAAGCTGGATTGAACTGACCACTCCCTGAAGATCGCTCTTCAGGAGCGTTATATCGGCCGTTTCAATTGCAACGTCAGTGCCTGAACCCATTGCAATGCCTACATCGCTTTGTGCAAGCGCCGGGGCATCGTTAATCCCGTCACCAACCATTGCCGTAACGCTCCCTTCTTTCTGGTATTTTGCAATCTCGCGTGCCTTGTCCTCAGGAAGTATTTCGGCCCGGAACTCATCAACCCCAATTCTCTTTGCAATAGCTTCGGCCGTTTTCCTGTTGTCGCCCGTGAGCATTACAACGCTTATGCCCATATTCTTAAGCTTTCTTATGGCTTCTTTTGAAGTACTCTTAATCGGATCTTCAATTGCAATAATGCCTTTTATCCCGCCGTCAATTGCAATAAATATAATCGTCTTGCCTAAAGAAGAAAGCCTGTCAAAGTCCTCCTGAAACTCTCCGGTTTTTAATGAATAGTCGCGCATCAGCTTCTCATTGCCGATTAAAACAGCTTTTCCTTCAATTACAGCCTGAATCCCATGCCCCGGTATGTTCTTAAACGATTCGGGACTCCCAAGCCTCAGGTCCTTTGCTTTTGCATAATCCACTACTGCCTGAGCCAATGGATGCTCGGAGCGGCTTTCAACCGAAGATGCAATTTTCATCAGCTCATCTTCACTGATCTCATGAGAAATAATGTCTGTAACGGAAGGCTTTCCCTCAGTGATCGTTCCCGTTTTATCCAGAACAAGTACATTTATCTTATGCGCGTGCTCAAGGCTTTCGCCGTTTTTAATCAGTATGCCGTTGTTTGCCCCCAGGCCGGTTCCAACCATAATTGCCGTCGGCGTTGCAAGCCCCAGTGCGCAGGGGCAGGCTATGATTAAAACGGCCACAAAGTTTATCAGAGCAATGTTAAATGCTCCCGGGCCTCCCATTATAAGCCACACAATAAATGTCAGAAGCGCAATGGCTACTACTGCCGGGACAAAGACAGATGCAATTTTGTCTGCCAGCTTCTGTATCGGAGCCTTTGAGCCCTGTGCCTCCTCGACGTACTTTATTATCTGCCCTAATACTGAATTTTTCCCTAGGGCCGTAATCTCAAATTCAAAAAATCCGTTCTTGTTTATTGTGCCTCCAATAACCTTCGATCCCGGGCCTTTCTCAACAGGTATCGCCTCTCCTGTAATCATCGATTCATCTACTGTTGAAAGCCCTTCTTTAATTACGCCGTCCGAGGGAATTTTCTCGCCCGGGCGCACAATAACAATATCCTTTAGTGCCAGCTCATCTATCTTAACCGTTACTTCTTTCCCCAAGCGCCTTACGGAAGCCGTTTTTGGCTTTAACTCCAAAAGTTTCTTTATTGCCGAACCTGTTTTCCGCTTAGCGCGGTTTTCAAGCCAGCGCCCCGTGAGTATCAGCGTAATTATAACCGCCGTCGAATCGTAATAAACGTGCGGCAGATTGCCTGAAGAAGTAATCATCTCGGGGAAAAGCGTCGCAATAAGGCTGTAGATATAAGCTGTTCCTGTACCTATTGCAACCAGAGAATTCATGTCGGCTGCAAAATGCTTCAGGTTGTTCCAGAAAATTGTAAAAAACCTTTTGCCCGAAATAAAAACAACCGGCGTAGTAAGTATAAGAAGAATCTTATTTATGTAATCCATCAGCTTTTCATGGCTTAAGGAGGAGGGGAACAACCTGTGGAACCAGCTGAACTCCATAGTCATGCTGATTAGAAATACCGGAACCGTTAAAATTAGCGCAAAGAGGAGATCCTTTGTAAGCGCCTTATAAAAAGCGTTGTCTTCTTCTTTTTCTTCTGTTTCAGCTTCCACTTGGGCTGTTTCAGTTTTTTCAGGAAGCTTTATCTTGTAGCCCGCATCCTCAACAATTTCAGCAATTTTACTTAAGTCCGCTTTTGAAAGATCCAGCTCAAAATTTGCCTTCTCGGTAGCAAAATTTACAGCAACATTTTTTACCCCCTCAACCTTACCGATGGCCTTTTCCACCCTTGCCACACAGCTTGCACAGGTCATCCCTTCAACGGGAAGGGAAAATTTCTGAAGCGTATCTTCCTGTGTGCTGCCTTCCAGGGTTTTATTTACCTTATCCATAATTCCTCCAAACGGGATTGTGCCGGGGTTAAGAAAACCTTAACCCCGGCTTAAACCTTATATTATTACTTTATATCCGGCCTCATCAACTGCCTTAATGAGGTCCTCTCTTTTTACTTTGTTTTCGTCATATTCCACGTCGGCTGAACCGATCTGTACGTCCCTTATATTAACGTCGAGCTTTGATAACTCTTTTTTTACGTGCATAACACAGTGATTGCAGCTCATGCCTTCAATTTTCAATTTTTCAGATTTCATTTTGATCTCCGGATTTTTAAGGTTGTTGTTTTTATTTATTACTTTAGATAACTCTTATCAGTGTTAACTTCTAAAACAAAAATAATAATGAAAGGGAAGGGAAGCGTTACATAATTTTAACTATCTGTTATAAAATTTTAATGGAGCTTGTCTATCGGCTTTCTCTGGTTCTGTGTAAGAGACTTAAACTCGCTCGCGGTAAAACCTGTAACTTTCCTGAACTGGCTCGACAGGTGCTGCACCGAGCTATAGCCTAAGCGGTAGGCGATTTCACTTAAAGTAAGTTCGTTATACTTCAAAAGCTCCTTTGCACGCTCTACCTTCTGAAGTATTACAAAGTGCTCAAGCGTTATATTTTCAACCGAGGAAAAAAGTGTGCTCAGGTACTGGTAGTCCTGTTCCAGATTCTTTTCCAGAAATTCCGAGAGGTTCATGTCTATGTTTTCTAAGCGGTCGCTGTAGATTAGATCAATAATTAGGCTTTTAATTCTGTTTATAGTGGCGGCCTTCTTATCCTCAATTAGTTCAAACCCGTTATCCTCAAGTACCCTTTTAATTTCGTCATATGGGAATTGCTCGCCCCTAACCCTGACCTCACCAAGCTCAATACTGGGCACCTCAAGACCGAGTTTTTCTAACTCCTCTTTAACCACCTTAATGCAGCGGCTGCAGACCATATTTTTTATCAAAAGTGTTTTTTCTAAAGCCATTTTCCGTATTCCCTTTCATTAATATTAATAAGATGCAAAAAATCGTCATCCGATGCTGAAAAATAGCCATAATTTCCCCGAAACCGCAAAATTATACCTGAAAATATTCTTTATATGCACTTCCATAGTCCAATCAATTTATTTGACTCAACGAAAAAAATCACTATTTTACTAAACTAAATTAAAGCTATTAATCTTACGGATGATATAATGAAAGTAAAAATCCTATTCTTAGTTGTTTTGTCATTCATTTCGTCAAGCCTGTTAGCCCAGAAAAGGGCTTTTACAATTGCTGACCTGTATAAAATAAAAAATGTCGGCTCACCGGTGCTTTCTCCCGACGGAAAGAAAATTGCCTATACCATATCTACTTCCGACCTGGAGAAAGGGAAGACTAACACCGATATCTATATTATGAACAGCGACGGAAGTGATAATAAAGGCTTTGCTACAGATGAAAAATCTGAATACAGCCCAATCTGGGACGCTAAGGGTGAGGGGATATATTACCTTTCATCCAAAGACGGAAGCCCGCAGCTTTACTACCAGAAGGTTTCCGGCGGAAGCCCAAAAAAGCTTACAGACTTCTACGGCGGTGTCTCAGACCCGGTCTTGTCACCTGACGGTAAACTTCTGGCCTTTACGGCTTCTGTTTTCCCTGAATGCGGCGCCGACCAGGAATGCAATAAGCTTAACACAGAGGCGATGGAAAAAGGCCCCATTCAGGCTCACATGGCTGACGCACTTTTATTCCGCCACTGGACCGACTACTCGGATGGAAAATTTACTCACATAATTCTCTTTAACCTCGACAAGGAAAACTATACTGATATTACTCCCGGCAGCTGGGAATCTCCAACATTCCAGCTCGGCGGCGGCATAGGCTTTAACTTCTCTCCCGACAGCAAGGAACTCTGCTTTATGTCAAAGAGGGTTAAGGACCCTGCCTCTTCAACAAACTCTGACCTCTGGCTTGTCCCTGTTACGGGCGGCGAGGCGAAAAATATTACATCCGATAACAAAAGCTGGGACGGTAACCCGATCTATTCTCCCGACGGACGCTATATCGCATACAGAAAACAGGTGATACCGAACTATGAATCCGACCGCTTCAGAATTGCTTTATACGACCGTCAGAGTGGAAAAAGCAAAATTGTTACAGAGAAGTTCGATAACTGGGTAGATGACTTCGCCTGGGCTGACAATTCCAAGGACATATACTTTACCGGTGAAGTAAAAGGCTATAGCCCTGTTTACCGCGTTAATATTGAAACTGAAAAAATTGACAAAGTCTCTGGCGATGAGTCCATCTCTGGCTTCGGAGTCTCCCCTGAGTCAAAGTTTATCGTTTTTAGCAAAAGGACTGTTGAAAAACCTGGGGAAATCTTCAGCCTTGACCTGGCTTCAAAACAGGAAAAGGAGCTGACCAACGCAAATAAGGAGTTCCTGGATGAGGTGGACGTAAGGCCCGCTGAACAGATGTGGGTTAAGGGCGCCGACGGCAAAGAGGTTCACGTATTCATCGTTAAGCCTCATAACTTCGACCCGAATAAAAAATATCCCCTTATCTTAAACGTCCACGGAGGCCCGCAGAGCCAGTGGATGGATGCCTTCAGGGGCGACTGGCAGGTCTATCCCGGAGCAGGCTATGTGGTCGCTTTTGCAAATCCCCACGGATCCACAGGCTACGGCCAGGAATATACACACGAGATTTCGGGCGACTACGGCGGCAAGGTCTTCCAGGACCTGATGAAGGTTACTGACGCCCTCGAGAAACTCCCTTATGTCGATAAAGACCGCATGGGCGCTATGGGCTGGTCATACGGAGGCTATATGATGGACTGGTTTGAAGGGCATACTAAACGCTTTAAATGCATTGCCTCAATGATGGGACTCTATGACCTGAAATCTTTCTACGGGACAACTGAAGAACTCTGGTTCCCCGAGTATGACCAGAAAGGTCAGCCCTGGAACTCTAAGCTTTATGAAAAATGGGACCCTTCGGCAAATGTGAAGAATTTTGTTACCCCGGTACTCATTGTTACCGGCGAACGCGACTACAGGGTTTCCTATACACAAAGCCTCGAGTTCTTTACGGCACTGCAAAAAATGGGTGTGGATTCACGCCTTATCGTATTTAAGAACGACGGACACTGGCCCAACAACGTTAAATCCATGCCTCTGTACTATAATGCGCATCTGGACTGGTTCCATAAGTACCTTGGAGGCGACGCGGCTCCCTACGATATGACACTCATGATTAGAAACAGGGCTTTTAGTAAGTAAAATTTGCAAAAAAAGAGGTTTTTTGGGAAAAAAGAGTAAAAGAAATCATATTTTTTGATATTCTGCTTGCTCTTTTTCCTTTTTTTATTTAATTCCCGTGTGCGAAATGCAAAAACTGGGGGTGATTAGAAATGGGTTTTCTAAAAGGGATCTTTTCAAAGAGTGAATCGGAAAAGCTTATTAAGGCTGCATCCGCTAAATACTCCGAAGGTGACTATAATGCCGCAGTTGAAATATATAATAAAGTCCTTGAAGCCGAAGAAAATAATATTCAGGCCCTTTATGGTAGAGGCCTCTCATACCTTTTTCTGGAAAATTTCAGGAGCGCTGCCAATGACTTTGACGTCGTTATTGCGGCTGATCCGAACTATTCTGTTAAGGCTTTCTACAACCGCGGCATGGCAAAAAGCGCAATGGGCGATTATGCCGGCGCCCTTAGCGACCTGAATAAATTCATCTCAATTAATCCTAAAAGCGCCCTTGCTTTCTTTAAACGAGGCGAAATAAGGGAAAATTCAGAGGACCTCAGAAGCGCCTGCGACGACTTTACAGAGGCTGCAAACCTGCATGCTGATAATCCTGAAATCTTCTGCGCTTTGGGGCGCGTAAAATTTAAGCTCAAAGACTATAAAAAAGCCCTGATCGACCTTAATAAGGCTATCGAAATCAACCCGTCACACGTAAACTCCTACTTCCTCAGGGGACGCGTGGCACTTGAAATGGAAAACTATCCTTCAGCAATTGAGGACTTCCAGAAAACAGTCAGCCTTAAACCCAATAGCCCCGAAGCCCAGTATTTTATAGCTCTTATAAAAAAGAAACAGGAGGATTTTGACGGGATGTTCTCTGCCCTCGAGGAACTCTTCAAAATGGACCCTAAATTCTCAAAAGGCTATGAACTAAGGGCATCGGTTAAACTCCTGCAAAGGGATTTTGAAGGCGCGGAGGCCGACTTTACCCAGATGATTGAATCTTCCTCACAGGATCATACGGCTTATATGAGAAGAGGCGACGTCAGAAGAATCCTCTTCGATTATGAGGGCGCCAGGACAGACTACATGAAAGCCCTTTCTCTTAACTCTTCTTCTTATGAGATCTTTTATAATCTGGGGCTCCTTGAAACCAATTTTAAGGACTATGAAACTGCAGTTGCCCATTTTCTTAAAGCCATCGAACTCTGCCCTGATTCGGCAGACGCCTATAACGCCAGGGGAGTAGCTAAAAACCGCCTTAAGGACTTTAACGGCGCTGTTAAGGATTTTACAAAAGCCCTGGAACTTAATCCTGAAAATTCCGAGTACTACCTGAACAGGGGAAACTCAAAGGCAGCCCTGCAGGATAACCACGGCGCAATTGCCGACTATACTAAAGCCCTTATGAACCCCAGCTATTCCGAGGCCTATATGGCGCGCGGAAGAATGAAATACACGCTGAGCGACTACTATGGGGCCATACTCGATTTCACAAAGGCCATTAACCTTGAACCGAATGACCCGGCAAAGTATTTCATCAGGGCAAATGCCAATAAAAACCTCGAAAACTATAATGAAGCCATGGACGACCTGAATAAGGTCATAAGCTTAAGCCCTAAATACGCAAAGGCTTACTTTCTGCGCGGCCTGATTTTCTATAATATGCGAAGCTACAGAAATGCCGTAAACGACTGGGAGGCTACTATAAAGCTTGATGGATCCTTCAGCACACAGCTCAGTAAGCTTATAGCTGAGGCAAAAGGCAGACTTTAGACCGGGATATTTATACAAAAAAAGCCGGAATTACTTCCGGCTTTTTTTTTTGATAAAACATGAGCAAAAATTAGTAATCTCTCATCGGCAGATGATATGCCTTAATTTCACCGTCTTCTGTTGAATGCAGTATCTGGAATTTGCTCCTTGGTCTTGCATTTACTTTCTGCTGCACCGGCCTCCTTTCAGAAGCGTTTCTTTCTCCGGCACCCCTTCCCGTATACTCCGTCCTTTCCTGAAGATTTCTTCTCTCAGCAGCAAACGGTCTTTCAGGAATATCTATCATCTCACTGACGGGTTCCATCTGCCGGGGAACAGAGACCATTTCCTGGGCCTGGTAGTATGAAGACTGAAAAGCCGGCATATAGCTTTGCTGTGCCGGATAAGGATTGCCGGATTTCCCGGTATAAGGTTTATTTCTCGGTGAACGTAATTTATATAATATAAATGATATAGTTAATGCCGTAACACTCAGGAATGAAAAGAGTCCTATAGCTTTTCCTATTATAGGTAATAATCCCATTTTTGTACTCCCATCAATTTTTTATGATGAAGGTCAATTCCTGTGCCAGCTGTGATACAGATCAAAATCGAACTTTTTACTTTTTAAGGCGGTTCCAAAATGAGAAGCAATATCAATTTGAGACACTCAGCGGCGCAAAGGCCTTAGGCTCCGGGACTATGAAGCTCTGTAACCATAAGCATCATTGGCTAAACGAGTTATGAAGTTATTTTTGTTGGATTTTATAAAAAATTTTAATAACTTACTGCACTTTAATAGAAAAATTGTTTTATAATAAACATGGTAATTTTAAGGGCTGATAATGACAAAGGCGGATATAGTAGAAAAAATAGCACTGGGAACTGGGGTTACGAAATTAGAAACTGAAGCTATTGTTGAAGGCTTCCTTAATACGGTTATAGAGGCTTTGAAAGAGGGAAAAGGTATAGAGATCAGAGGTTTCGGAAGCTATAAAGTTAGAAAGAAAAAAGCCCGTCTGGCCAGAAATCCCAAAACAGGTGAGAAGGTATTCGTCGAAGAACATTATGTCCCGAGTTTTAAGTTCTCAAAGGACTTTAAGGCGATCGTTGATAAAGGTTTAAAAGAAGAAAGACTGGCTGTTAATAAATGAAACAATGCCCTAATTGTAATTATCCTCTTGATAAGGAATATAACTTCTGCCCTTCCTGCGGAGTTGACTTGAAAGGGCTTCAGGAGAATAATTCTCTAAAAGATGAAATTGAGGAATTAAAAAAGTATATTATCTGTGATGTATGCGGTGAGGAAGTTCCTGATGGTGCTCAGTTTTGCCCCTCATGCGGAGCAAAGGTAACCGGAAGGGAAAAAAGCGGTGAGAAAAGGGAACTGAAATCCCCTCTGAAAGAGCCCGCGGCAGAGACTGTTTCAAAGGCAAAGGCCCCCGTTCAGAAACCCAGGCCTCAGGCGGCATCACCGGCAAAAAAAGCTCAGGCGCAGAAAACCTCTCAGAAAATGACTGCACCTGCCGGCAAAAAGATGAGCCCGGTGCAGCTTTGGGGAGTAATAGCTGGATTATTAGTTGTTGGTGTTTTAATTATGTGGGGCGCCGGGGTATTCAGCAGTTCAGAAAACTTAACTGCAAATAACCTTCAGGAGCAGCAGCAGGCAGGAAACCCTGCAATGAGCCTGGAAAATGTACAGAGGATTAACGAACTTGAAGCCGCGGTAAAAAAGGATTCGACAAACCTTAATACGGTTCTGGAACTGGCTCACCTGTTAAATGATTCAGGCATGAAGGATAGGTCAGTCCCTTATTACCAGATGTATTTAAGAAGAAATCCTATGAATGCCGACGTGCAGGTGGATTTAGGCGTGGTTTATTATGAGATGCAGCAGTACAACACTGCAAAGATGAGAATGAGAAAAGGGCTTGCCATAAATCCAAGGCATCAGATAGCGAATTTTAATATGGGAATTGTCAACCTTGCTGCCGGAAGTATCGATTCGGCTAAAATCTGGTGGAACAAGGCTGTGACAATAGATCCAACATCAGAAATTGGAAAGAAAGCAAAAGAATTATTAGATTCACATAAATGAAAGGAGGTTTAAATGCCCTGCGGTAAAAAACGTAAACGCCATAAAATGGCAACGCACAAGCGTAAAAAAAGACT
>JBLMYS010000083.1:0-21881 GCA_050258415.1 Acidobacteriota bacterium
AATGTATTCCTATGCCTACAAAGATGTTGCTCCACATAGTTCCTTAAAACAGTCTGGTGCCATTTATGAACAACCCTAACACACTTTCCAAACAGGCCCGGTGGATGAGGCTTGGAATGCAGGCAAATCTTTTCCCGGTTTACACGCGCTTCAGGAGAAATGTAATGGAGCTTTCAGGGATCACTCCAGCCTCTTCTGTTCTGGATTTCGGATGCGGCGTGGGCTTACTTGAGGAGTACATAAAAAATCATATGGAACTGCGCGAGGGAAAAATTACCGGGGTTGATACTGGCAAGGAATTAATTGAGATAGCTAAAAACAATTTCCCGGATGAGAGGAACTACGAATTCATTCTCCTTGATGAAGGGGGCGGCTGCCTGCCGTTTGCGGACAATAGCTTTGACGTAATTGTGAGCAGCTTTGTCCTCCATCTTCTAAGCAGGGAAGAGAAGGCTAAGGTGCTGAAGGAATTTATGCGGGTACTGAAGCCAAAGGGACATATGCTTCTTGCAGAAATAGGGAAGCCCGGCACGCTTTTAGGCCAATGGATAAAATTCCTGACGCTGCATTTATGGGTGAAAATCTGGCCTTATGAGGTCAACAGCACAGATTCCTTTAAGGGGCTATTGCCGGGTTTCATACGTTCTGCAGGCTTCAGAAAAGTCGAAACAGTCCTAAGAATGAAAGGTTATATAGATTTCATTTCCGTAATAAAAGACTGAATATAAAAGCGAAGCATGTTTCCATTCGCTTGCAGATAAAGAAGCGCTTATTAATTAAATAAGCGCATATCAGTATATTATAGGAGATTAATGACAGCTTGCAGCTAATTCAATATATGCAAAGGATTGCAGTAGCTTCTGACCATACCGCGAAGAAGCGATACTTCCAGCGGTTTTGGAAGAAGCTGATTGCCTCCAAACATTTTTATATCCTTTAGGGTAATGATATCAGAGTGTTCTGTCACCACCACAATCGGCACTTCTGGCTGCGATTTGCGTATGAGTATAAGAAGCTCAACGCTCGATTTTGATTTTAACATGAAATCGGTAATTAGCAGGTCAATTTGCCTGCCCTGTATTTTCTCAATTGCCTCGTCACACCCGTTAGCGCGTATAATTTCACAGTTTTCAGATTCAAGCAATATTCCTAATGAGTTCAGAAAATCATTATCGCTGTCGACTACAAGTACAGCAGGCCTTGAACTGCGGGGTTTGCCCGGAATGTCCATCGATAAAACAGTAGAATCTTTACTCAACTAAATCCCCTCCGGTTTGTTTAATGACTTGGTATCATTATAAAATAAAACTATAATGAATACATGCAAGCAAAATTCAGTAAATATTTAACTTTTATATTATGTTCCAAAACTTTAGCATTGAATTGACGGGTAAGCCGCCATATCTTTGCCTTCTACTGATGAATAAGGAGAGCTAATAACGAGATGAATATATTGTTGATAGAAGACAGCAAGGGGGATATTCTTTTAATGGATTCGGCGTTTGGGGAACTGGGGATCAGCTATAATCTTAATGTAAAAGAAAATGGAATGAGAGCCTTGCGTTTTATTGAGGAGGCGGATTTGGGAAACATTGAACTGCCGGATTTTATAATTCTGGATCTTAATCTTCCATATATAAGCGGATTCGACCTGCTGCAGCAGATAAGGCTCAGCGCCAGATTGAAAGATATACCTGTAATTGTTTTTTCGTCATCTGCAGAGGAAAAAGATAAGCTCAGGGCTCTTGAACTTGGAGCCGCGGCATACTTCACCAAGCCGGTGGATTATAACGCCTATGTTTCAACTGTAGGAGGTTTTCTTGGAATCCTTAATGTATAAGGCACTCCATTAATTTGAAGGGATACAGGAAGAGGATCTGAAATTTGTTCGCCTTTTCCTTAGTTGACGGTTTGAAAATTTATTAATTATTGTCTAACTTTCTCTAAAATAATTCAATAAGCTATGAATATTCTTTATATTGAGGACAACGAGGGCGATAAGCTTCTGGTAAGGACAATTATCAAGAGCATCAATCCGGCTTACAACCTTTTCATATTTCCTGATGGCCCAAGCGCTCTTGGTTTTTTAGAGCAGCTGAAAGTTAAAGAAAATAACCTTTCCATCGATCTGATACTGCTCGACTTTGGCCTTCCGAAAATGAACGGCATTGATATACTGCAGGTAATCCAGTCAGATGAATTCCTGAGGCAGATTCCCGTTGCCGGCTTTTCAGGCTCAGCTCCAATACGCGAGGAATTCACAAGCATGGGTGCGATAACCTTTATAGAAAAGAAAGTTGACCTTTATGAAATGGAGCTTGACGTGAGAAATATCATTTCAATGATCAACAGCATGCCGCACAAAAATGCTCTGCTATAATCCTGGAAGCTACTTCAAAAGAATAAATTTTTTCGCAATACTTATGCCCGCGGATTCAAGCCTGTAGAGATACACGCCTGCGGGCAGGCTGCCTGCATTAAAGCCGACAGAGTAGCTGCCCCGGGGCTTTTCCTCGTTTACAAGTACTGCAAGCTTTCTTCCCAGAAGGTCGTAAACGCTTAATGTAACTTTTGAAATTTCAGGTATCTCAAAGTTAATTACCGTGGAAGGGTTAAAAGGATTCGGGTAATTCTGGCTTAAGATAAATCCTTCCGGTGCCACATTCTTTTTACTCTCAAGACCCGAAATAACTCTCTGCCTAAGCAGGTTCCAGAGCTCCTGGCGGCTTCCGTCGTAACCAAGGGCCCACATGCCAATTCCCTTCAGGTTTTTGGAGGCTGCAAGGTTATACTTCAAGCCTGTGCTTGAATCTGAGTCGAACCAGTTCTGAACCCAGAGAGTATCCTGAGGATA
Organism: Acidobacteriota bacterium; assembly: GCA_050258415.1. Classification (GTDB taxonomy): domain Bacteria; phylum Bacteroidota; class Ignavibacteria; order Ignavibacteriales; family SURF-24; genus JAAXKN01. The sequence goes on from JBLMYS010000083.1 coordinate 2,855, forward strand.
ACAGTACCATGGAGTGTTTGATTTAGTGTCCCACTTGAGGCCGTATGTCTGAGCCTTCAGAACATCATCACGGAAATATGTGCTTCTGATATAGTCGACAGCTTTGGAATATGGAGAGCTGGTACTTACTAGCCAGCTGTTTCCATAATACGGAACCCCAAGAATCAGTTTATTTGCATATGCCGGAATGACGGCTCCGTATCCATAAGTTTGAGAGGTTAAGGCTGAAGCAAGATTGTCAGTCTGGCTGCTTCCGCTAAGCGGAGCGCATGGTCCGGAGGTTTTACTAAAGCCCCCGTAGAAACTATATCCCATAATGAAAATGTAATCGCATGCTTTTGCGAGTCCCGAAAGGTCCCATCCTCCCCAGTTAATGATAGGTCCTGCAAAGGACACTTCCTTGCCCGGGAAAGCTGCGTGAATTGTATCAGTAAGTTCCGCCATAAAGCTGTTGATGAGTGAACCGCGGTCGGCTTTATTGAGCCCTTCAAAATCTATATTCACGCCGTCTAATGAATATTGCCTTATAGTATTTTTAATGTTGGAAAACAGGTTCTGTTTGTTTGCGGCCACGGAGATTATTTTGTTTATCTGTGCACCGGTAAAATTGGTAACGCACATTACCACCTTAACCCCTTTTGAGTGCGCCTGGTTAATGACGTCTGTCCAGGGCCAGTCGTTTGGGTTTTTAATTCTTCCCAGTGTATCAGCTGCAAAATCAAAGCAGGCAATATGGGTTAAAAGTTCATACTGAAGATAACTCTTTGCCGTACGGTATTCCCAGTCTGGAAGGTAGCCGAAGACGGCAGGTGAGGTTTGTGTTCTATTAAGTTGAAGTGGAATAATATCCGCGGCGTCTTCATCAGACGTGCTCTTGCTTAGCTGTGGAGTGCCGAACTCTTTTTTGTGGAGTTCGTGTACGGAAATGGGCTCCTGAGCAAAAGCAGGAGAAATAAATGAAAGTATTAAGCAAATAGCGAAAAGTGTATTTTTCATTGGTGGTGGCAGTTTTTATTTTCAGCAAATATATAATTCTTTTCTGTAAGAATTAAATAAAATTTAATGCAAAATGGGAAGCATACATCGGAGTACTTTAGGAAGCAACGGGGTAATGTGGATATCGTTCATTTATTTTTAAAGATACGCCCCGCTCCTCAGAATTCAGCATGCACCCTGACTGCAAAAATACTGACGGGCCCCCGGTCTTTATTATAGGCGGGGTTTAGTACAAACTGATAATCTCCGCTTAATGAAAGGTTTTCAACTATTTTAATTCCGCAGAGGAGTTCTGAGATTATTTCATTTGAGTAATTAAGCTTTCCATCGCCAAGCATGAATCCGTGTCCCCCAAGGGCCAGATATTGCCTGTGATCTTCGGAAATTCCGTTTACAGCAAAGGCAAGCGCTGCCTGGAAACTTTTTTTACTCCATAATTTCCCGGTCTGAACAAATCCAAAAGAAAGTGAGTGGTCTATTTCCGTAAAGGCCCAGGTTTCGGTTTTACCATTGTTCCAGCTAAGGCGTAAAAAAAATCCGGAATCAGAAGTAATCTCCTGTCCGGCATTTAATGAAAAGCCGAACTTGTTTCTGCCGTACTTCCTTGTAGAGGTTATATCCATTCTATAGGCGGGGTTTGCTATTGTCTGGAAATAACTTCCCATACGACCCTCGTTATAGAAAGCCAGCAATCTCAGTGTTCCTTTCCTGTTATTAAGTGTATAGCTTTTTTCTCCTTCCAGGACCAGGCCGTGTGCCTTTTTTATATTAGTATCCATTTTAAGTCCATTGGCCCTCTCAGGCATCATAAACGCACCCATTCTAAAAGCCCAGGCGGAGCTGTTATATTCAGCACTTAAGCCCCACGTATAACCGCGTGTATCTGCGGGATAATCCCACGCCCCGGCGCTCATAATTGACCAGTTAAGGAACTGTGTTCTTGGGTCATGTGAGTAATCATTATTATCGAATATGTCTGCGGTGCTGAATCTTCCGGCGGTAAGCGTAATGCTGTTTTCTGTAGCCTGAGCCTGAAGATGATTCGGCTGGTCCTCAACTTTAACAGTTTTCCCGCTTAAGCTGAAGACCTGCCTCAAAAACAATCTTGCCAGGTAGACGAGCGGTTTTGAGCTGCCTATTCTGAATGTCTCGCCGTTAGAGAATCCGGCAAGGCCAACCGAGCCGCTGATGCCTGTTCCGCCGGCAAGCTCAGGGTTTACGTATAATGCGGCGCCACGCCAAAGTCTTATACCCAGGAAAACAGTTGAAGTAATGGAAGTTGCCTTTTCACTTTCGGGCCTCAGGCTATTCTGCCCTGAATAGGGCGCCTTAAAGGCAGGGTGTCCCTGGGTAATAATTGTCTGCTGAAAGTGAAGGTTATAGTACTGAATGGAATCGGATAGAGCCTCACGGGCATAGGAGCTGTTTTCCGTCGCCAGGAATAAGAGAAAAAAAGCTACAAAGCACCATAGTCCTTTCATAATTTAAGGTTTGATTATAATCAGTAATACTTCAGAGCAGGTTGCTTGCAACCTCGGCAAGCTGGCTGCGTTCTCCTTTTACCAGGTTAATGTGCGCAAATAGCTCCTGTCCCTTCATCCTGTCCACCAGATAAGCGAGTCCGTTGGACTGGCTGTCGAGGTAGGGGGTATCTATCTGGTATATGTCTCCGGTAAAGACAATCTTAGCTCCTTCACCAGCGCGCGTTATAATAGTCTTAACCTCGTGTGGCGTCAGGTTCTGCGCCTCGTCGACAATAAAAAATATGTTGCTCAGGCTTCTGCCTCTTATATATGCCAGCGGGGCAATAAGAAGCTTTTCATTTTGTATCATATCTGCAATACGCCTGAGTTCGGGGCTCTCGGGCTGGAATTTTGTTCTTATTACGGAGAGATTATCCCACAATGGCTGCATATAAGGGTCCAGCTTGCTTTTTATATCCCCAGGCAGGAATCCTATGTCGTTATTGCCAAGGGGCACAACAGGTCTTGCAAGATAGATCTGCTGGAAGGAGCGTCTCTGCTGAAGTGCTGCTGCGAGAGCCAGAAGGGTTTTGCCCGTTCCCGCCTTGCCGGTAAGGGCTACAAGGGCAACTTCAGGTTTCAGAAGCGCGTCCATGGCAAATATCTGCTCTGCGTTTCTGGGCTCAATGCCGTAGGCTACGGGCTTATTTACCCGTTCAAGGTGATCGGACTTCTGGTTATAATGCACCAGCACGCTTGAGCTGCGGTTCTTTAAGATAAAATACTGGTGGGCAAGCGGAGCTACGGGTAGAGAAAGTTCGTCTTTTGGCACAGAATATGGCTCTTCATAAAATCTGGCAATAACAGAGCTGTCGAAGCCTTCGCACTGCTGCCACCCGCAGTAAAGCTCATCGAGGTTTCTGATCTTTCCGGTCTCGTAGTCCTCGGCCTGGAGCCCGATTGATTTGGCTTTCATTCTGAGGTTTATGTCTTTTGTTATCAGAATTACCTGTCTTGAGGCATGTTTTTTTCTCAGCTCGTCGGCAAGTGCAAGAATCATGTGATCGGGCATTTTCTGAATGAAGGCATGATTGACCAGTTCCGACTGCGGCGGGCTGACCTCAATAAACAGGTGGCCTGAGTTTTTCCCTAAAGGGAGTCCTTTTGTAAAAAGCTGAGGTCCGGAAATATCATTGAGTTCCCTTATGAATTCCCGCGCCTCATAGTTTATGGAGTCGCCCCCTTTTTTGAAATTATCCAGCTCCTCCAAGACTACAATAGGTATAACTACGTCATGTTCCTGAAAGTTATAAATGCAGGTGTGATCGTAAAGTATTACGTTGGTGTCTATGACAAATATCTTCTTTTGTTTTTTTGCTGCCATAGCTTAAGGCCTCTTTTTAGAACATATCCCTATTCACTTTAATATATGATTTGGGAGGTTCTCTAGCAAACCGGATTACCCTTTGAAATTACGCCATGCACTGCGTCACATGGGTAAAAAAATGACTGGAAAAAAAGGCCTGAAACGTCTTTTTTATCAAAAGAACAGGTTTAGTCCTGATTGAGATTCTAAGTATTACAGATTCAGAAAGGGGTAAGGGTTATGACTAAGCTAAATATGAAAAGGACGATGAAGAAAGCCCGGAAGACTATGAACAAAGTCGACTGGAATAAAACAGCCCACAATATGACTTCAATTGCCGGAACGGTCGGTGGAGCCATTGCACTGACAAGAGCAATAATGCAGCACAGAAGGTTTTTAAGTCCCCGTAAATGGTACAACGTTACAAAGGCAGCCAAGATCGGAGCGGCTTCAATATCCATTCTTGCCGGAGGATTGAAATTATTCAACGATAATTTACCCGACCAGGCTAAAGAGCTCAAAGACCAGTACAGGCATTATTCCAGGCGTTACAGGAAGATGCTGGCATTCTGAAAAGTTAACTTTTTCCAAAAAAAACTTCATGCCTGGGTGTTCCCCGTATTGTGAGCTCGAGCAGGCATATCCGGCAAATCAAAAATTGGGGTAGTTAATGAGGAAGATCCTGGTAGTTGAAGACAATAAAATGCTTCTTGGACTTATAAGTGAAATTCTTTCCAGTAATGGCTTTAGATGTCTGGAGGCTGAGAATGGTAAGGATGCCCTGGTGCAGTTTTACAGTGAAGGGGCGGACCTGATAATCTCTGATGTGCTAATGCCTGTTATGGATGGTTATGAGGTCTTAAAGGAGGTAAGGAAAAACACTCTTTACTACGTGCCTTTTATTCTTTTGACCGGGAAGTCTGAAAGGTCCGACTTCAGGCGGGGGATGGAACTTGGGGCCGATGACTTCATTGCTAAGCCTTTTACGGAGGAGGAGCTCCTGGGAGCCGTTCAGGCACAGCTCAGGAAATGGGAGGCCTTTAATTTAATTCATTTCCCTGAAAAAACGGGCTACAGAGGGGCTTTAGAGAGGGAAGATGTTCAATTAAAGAAACTTGAACTTAGCGATCATATTCTCCTTACGGTGGATAATCAGCCTAAAATACTGAAGGTAAACGATCTGAAATGCATATCTGCACTGGGGGATTATACAAACGTTTTTACTTCCGAAGGGAAATTCATTGTAAGAAGGTCTATGAAAGAATGGGAGGAGATACTGCCAAAGAAGTTTTTTATCAGGATACACCGCTCCACCATAATTAATCTCGATTTTGTGGATAAAATAGAGAAACTGCTTAACCGCAGCTATAAGGTTTACCTGCAGAACATACCCAAACCTTTCATTATAAGCAGGCGCTACGGCAATAAATTCAAGGAGAAATTCAGCTGAAGGGTAGTTGAGTAACATCCGTCTGAGAGCTGAATTTCAGCTAAAAAGTGCGTTAAAAGCTTAAAAAAAGCCTCTAAGCCTTTTATAAATACCGCTTATCCTGCAAAATGAGCCTTTAGTCGATTATACATTGAATTTCCATCACATTTCCTTCATCTTAAAAATAGATGGTGATAATAAGGATTTTGTTCTTACGTGAAATGTTAAGCTATGTGTGTAACCTAAAATTAATTGATTGATTTTTTATCTCTCATGCTCAAGTAATAGTTCTTTTTCATGGCGACCCCTCAACCCCATCGAATGTCTACGGATTGTCTTCGGATGATTGTTGTAATTCGGTGGGGTTTTTTATTTTAAATCCCCGGGGGAATTTTCCCCATTTGTCCGGTGATGAATAGTTAGAACTTATCGGATTATATTCTTATCTTAAGGCCTCATTTTTTAGCTTATGAAAAACAGTTACAGATATCATTTTAAGTATACAGCAATTCTTGCCTATCCGGTAGCAATCGGGCAGCTGGGGCATGTTATGATGGGGGTTGTAGACAGCCTTTTTGTGGGCAGGCTTGGGGCAGTGCCTCTTGCCGCGGCATCCATTGCAAACAGCCTTTTTTTTCTCATTTTTGTTATCGGGCTTGGCGTAACATTTGCCATTTCACCCCTTGTTGCCATTGCAAGCAGCGGTGGACGCCTGAAGGAATGCGCCCTTATACTGCGTAACGGCCTGGTTATAAATATTACGGTGGCATTTCTTCTTATTGCAGTTATACTTACGGGCTCGCACTTCTTTGAATATCTTAATCAGCCTCCGGAGGTGGCGCGTCTGGCGGCAATTTATATCAGGATAATAGGGCTTTCGATTCTTCCAATGATGATATTCCAGACTTTCAGGCAGTTTACAGAAGGGCTTTCCATTATGCGCCCTGCCATGGTAATAAACATAGTGGCTAACCTGGTTAATGCTTTCGGCAACTGGGTGCTGGTCTTCGGCAAGCTGGGTATTCCGGCGCTGGGTTTTGAAGGCTCGGCTCTTGCAACTTTACTTACGCGCTGCTTTATGGCAGTTGTCATGACGGTTTTCGTTCTTCGCTCAGGGCGCTTCAGGAAGTATGAGCTTAACTTTGGCATCAGAAAGCTGAATGCCGGTATATCCAAAAAGATACTGGGGATCGGGTTTTCAAGCGGATTCCAGTACTTTTTCGAGGTAGGGGCTTTTTCTTCCGCGGCTGTTATGATAGGCTGGATAGGAACGCTCCCTCTGGCAGCGCATCAGATTGCCCTTAATCTGGCTACAATCCCTTACATGGCTGCAACCGGCATTTCTGCCGCGGCTGCAATCAGGGTTGGCAACGCCACAGGGCGGGGGGAGGTTTCAGAAATCAGGCGTGCGGGCTTTAGTGCAATTGTACTTACAGCGCTTCTGGAAGTTATTTCAGGCGTAATATTCGTCGCTTTCAGGGATTTCCTTCCATCTTTATATATTAATAACGATCAGGTTATTGCAATTGCCTCCTCGCTTCTTATTATTGCCGCTTTCTTTCAGATCTCCGACGGGGTTCAGGCTGTTGCACTCGGCACTTTGAGGGGAATTACGGACGTGAAGATCCCGACGCTGATAACTTTCATTTCTTACTGGATACTCGGTCTTCCGGTTGGCTATATCTTTGCCTTTTATCTTGGCTTTGGCGTAAGGGGTGTATGGTTCGGTTTTATTGTAGGGCTTACGGCTTCGGCTCTTCTATTAACCTCACGCTTTCATTTCGGGAGCAGAAAGGCCTTATTTACCAGATAAAGGGCTCTTTTTCCATGAGAAAAAAAAGAAAATATTTACCTTTGCCTTAGTTTGGCATTTTATTTATTTTCCCCTCCAACCGAAACTGGAGTTTATTAACAATTATCCCCACGGGTCAAAAATGAAAAAGAAATTACTTTTCTTATTATTATTTGTGCTGCCTTTAGGCTTAATCTTCCCGCAGAACAGCTGGATCAGGATCAATCAGCTGGGTTACCTGGACAAGTCTGTAAAGGTGGCAGTTCTGGTAAGCAAGGAGAACCTGAATGTTAAGTCTTTTGAGCTTTGCGATGCCATGACAGGAAAAAGCCTCTGGAAGTCAAAGAGCGTAAAGCCATACGGAGCTTACGGCGCATTTGCAAGTTCTTTCAGGCTGAATTTTTCTGATTTCAAGAAAGAGGGAGCCTACTTTCTGAAGGCAGGCGATGTAAAGTCACCCTCATTCAGAATTGGCAACGATGTCTATGATGGCACGGCTGACTTTCTCTTAAAATATATGCGCCAGCAGCAGTGCGGATATAATCCTTTCATCAAGGACAGCTGCCATACGCATGATGGATTTATAATTTATCACCCCGATCCCAAAGTGGATTCCACACATATTGATGTTACTGGCGGCTGGCATGATGCTTCAGACTATCTGCAGTACGTTACAACTTCTGCAAATGCGGTCTTTGATCTCATGTTTGCCTATGAGCAGAATCCCTCTTCTTTCGGTGATGAATACGATAAGGATGGAAATCCCGGTAAGAACGGTATTCCCGACGTTTTGGATCAGGCAAAATGGGGTATGGACTGGCTTGTTAAGATGAACCCGTCGAAAGACATGATGTTCAACCAGATTGCAGACGACCGCGACCACGCGGGCTTCAAGATGCCGAGCCAGGACCCCGTTACATACGGCAAGGGCAAGGAAAGGCCTGTATACTTCTGTACCGGAGAGCCACAGGGCGTTTTCAAAAATAAAAACAGGGCAACCGGCATCGCATCAACTGCAGGAAAATACGCTGCCGCTTTCTCACTCGGAAGCGAGATTTTCAGCAAATACTATCCTGAATTTGCCAAAATGCTGAAAACAAAGGCCGTTGAGGCTTATGAGCTTGGCGTTAAGCATCCCGGAGTCTGCCAGACCGCTCCATGCGTATCTCCTTATTTTTATGAGGAAGATAACTGGGTGGACGATATGGAACTGGCAGCCACACAGCTCTATCAGTATACAGGGAAAAATTATCTTAAAGATGCCGCCAACTACGGGAAACAGGAACCTGTTACACCCTGGATGGGCGCAGATACGGCAAGGCATTACCAGTGGTACCCCTTCATGAACCTCGGGCACTACTATCTTGCAAAAAGCAGCGATAAGGCGGTTGCAAAGGAATTTACAGCTGACTTCAAAAAGGGAATTGACAATGTTTACCAGAAGGGTAAGAGTAATCCTTTCTTAATCGGTATACCTTTTATCTGGTGTTCAAATAATCTGGTGGCTGCTATGCTTACACAGTCGCACCTCTATTTCAACCTGACTAAGGATGCTTCCTATCAGGAAATGGAAGCCGGGCTGCGCGACTGGCTTTTCGGCTGCAACCCATGGGGAACAAGCATGATTATGGGACTTCCAAAGAATGGTGATAACCCGGTTGACCCGCACTCAGCTTTTTCTGCTGTTTACCACATGCAGGTTGACGGCGGACTGGTGGACGGCCCTGTTTATACTTCAATTTTTAATATGCTTAAGGGCCTTACACTCCACGAACCCGACGAGTATGCCCAGTTCCAGAGCAAACGCATTGTCTATCACGACGATTTCGGCGATTACTCTACAAATGAGCCCACAATGGACGGAACGGCAAGCCTGACTTATTACCTTGGCGCTCTTCAGGCCGAGGGGAATAAAGATCATGCAAGCCTGGTAAAAAAAAAAGTGAAATGAGCCTGGGCGGGGTTATCAGGATGGATAAGACGAGAAAGGAAATCCACCTGGTATTTACCGCGCACGATAAAGGAGAGGGAGGAGAGGTAGTAAGAAATGTCCTTAAAAAACATAAGATTAAAGCCTCCTTCTTCTTTACCGGGGATTTTTACCGTAATGCAAAATTTACTGAGTTTATAAAAGCTCTTAAAAAAGACGGGCATTATCTGGGGGCGCATTCGAATAAGCACCTTCTCTACGCTCCCTGGGAAAACAGGGACTCGCTCTTAATAAGCCAGGAGGACTTTGTGCGTGACCTTACGGCCAATTACAAGGAAATGGAAAAGTTCGGTGTTAAGAAAGAGGATGCGAAATACTTTCTGCCTCCTTTTGAATGGTACAACGGGAAGATAAGCCAGTGGACTAAAGAGCTGGGACTTGAGCTTGTAAATTTCACCCCCGGCACAAGATCTACGGCCGATTATACGTCGCCCACTGTGGATAAAAATTATATCTCAAGCGACGAAATCTATAAGAGCATTATGAAATATGAAAAGTCGGATAAAAACGGTCTGAACGGCTTTATTTTGCTGACTCACATAGCGGCAACTGAGGGAAGAAAAGACCTCTTCTACGACAGGCTCGACAGCCTCATTACAGAACTTGAAGCGAAAGGTTACTCCTTTACGCTCTTAAAATAAAGAGCCTAAATAATAAAAACCCCGTGTCTTCTTAAGGACACGGGGTTTTTCATTATATGGACTAATTCTAAGCTCCGGAACATCCTTATAAATGCATAAAACTGTTATCACAATTCATATTTTTTAGATTGCTTTTCTCAGAAAATTCTGTGAAGTTTAAGCAGAGAATATTTGTATGAATCCGGAAAGGATTGCTTATACTCTGATGCCATGATTTGGGCTGTTCTGACGTTTTTTTATAATTCCCTTAACGTGTTTTAAGGCGACCTTTATTTTCTGAATTTGACTTAATTCCCCCATATATAAAGGAGTCAATATTATGAAAACGGCTGCGAGAATTGCTGCATTCGCTTCAGTTCTTTTCTTTATCACTTTCCTCATAAGCAGTGACGTATATGCCGTAGGTGCATTATTTGCCCGCCCGCGCTTCAGTACTCAGGAGTACTCAAAGATGTGGATCAAAAAGGTAGACGTAAAAGTCGACATTCAGGAGCAGATCTCAGTTACCCATGTGGACCAGACGTTCTACAATGAACTGAACAGTTCAGTGGAAACTGTCTTCATCTTTCCTCTTCCCGAAAATGCCACAGTCTCACAGCTAGTTTACTGGGTAAACGGCCAGCGCTTTGAAGCCGAGATCCGTGAGAGGGCACAGGCTGTAAATGATTACAATCAGCACCTGAGGCAGTGGCTCGATCCGGCCCTGCTGGAATATCTGGGCAATAACCTCTTTCGCCTCAGCATTGTACCTGTTAACGCCCTGTCTGAGGTTAGGACTGAAATAACATATGTCGAACCGTTGAAGTATGACTTTGGAGTTGTAAATTATAATTTCCGCCTCAATACTCTGGGGCTTTCCTCCAAGCCATTGCAGACCGTTACTGTTAACGTGGATGCCAGTTCAAAATACAATTACAAAAGTTTTTCCTCGCCTTCACACGGCAACTCAACTGCTGCAATAACAACAAAGCTTACGGAAAATCATTATAAATTCTTCTATGGTGATGAAAACTTCATACCCGATAAAGATCTCTCGATTCAGTTCCAGACACTGAGAAGGGAAATTGAATACCACGGACTGACATTTAAGCCCGCGGCAAAGGATTCGATCGGTTCAGACAGCTACTACGCTATTTGGATCAGCCCTCCGGACAGCCTTACTGCCAATGAAGTGATTCCTCAGAATATAGTCTTTACTGTTGACGTTTCTTCGAGTGTTGACGGGAAGCGCATGGATCAGATAAAAGAGTCATTGAATAACTTTCTGCTTCTTCTGGATCCGGCCGATAAGTTTAACATTGTAATATTCGGAACCACAGTTGATAAATTTAAGTCTGACCTCGTTCAGGCAACAGCTGAAAATATCCAGGCAGCAAAAGATTACGTCTTAAAGCTTTATGCCGTTGGAATGACAAATATAAGCGAGGCTCTTTCAAGTTCCCTTACGCAGAGCTTTGGAGATTCCACCTCGAATTCCATAGTATTTCTGACAGACGGGTACCCCACCTGGGGAGACACAGTAAGTACTACGATTTTAAGCAGTGTAAAGGAGAAAAATACAAAGGGCGTAAGGATTTTTTCCTTCGGTGTTGGTGATGAGGTAAAACGCTCACTTCTTATCAGCCTGGCTGAGCAAAACCACGGCTACTCCAATTTCATTACATCCAACGACAGTATTGCACTCGTAATTAAGGACCATTTTATGAGGATTGCCAAACCGGTATTGACTGATATCAGCCTGGACCTTGGTGGCCTACAGGTATGGGATCAGTACCCAAAGACAATCGGCGACCTGTTCTGGGGAAGCCAGCTCATGCAGGTGGGTCTCTATAAAACCGGGGGTAACTGCATCGTGACATTAAAAGGTAAAATCCGCTCAAAGGAAGTTCAGTTCCAGCAGCAGATAGATGTCCCCGACACTTTAGGCGGCCACAGATTTGTGCCCAGAGTATGGGCTAAGTGTAAAATTGACTACCTGATGGACCAGATAGGAATGTTTGGTGAGAAAAAAGAGCTTGTTGACCAGATAATATTTCTCAGCCTCCGCTATCAGATTCTTACGCCTTATACGGCTTTCTATGCCGATCCTTCGACCGGCGTAAAGAAAAACGAAAATATTAAACCAGAGAATTTTGCTCTGGAGCAGAATTATCCAAACCCCTTCAACCCGGAAACCAGGATAACTTATTCCCTGCCTATGGCGCGCGCGGGATACCGCGTTGTGATAAAAATATTTAACGCCTTAGGTCAGCTTATCTGCACACTTTTAGAAGCAGAACAGGCGCCCGGCAGCTATACCGTAACGTGGAACGGTAAGGATGCAGGAAATAACGTTGTCCCCAGCGGCGTTTATTTCTACACCATTCAGGCAGGGGAGTTCCAGCAGACGCGTAAAATGGTTTTAATGCGATAAAAGTTTTCCGGAGAAAAAATGAAAAAAATTATTCTTGCGGCACTAACATTGTTAGTGCCCTTATTAACCTTTGCACAGGAGAAGGCAAAATACGACCTGGATTTTGATAAACCACTTAAAGGCCGCAGCTCTAACTCTGTAATGTCACTTGGTGGATTGGAATTTAAGGACGGCCTTGTTAGCATGACACTTCTTAAGGGAGGATATTTCACCTTGGGTACCACGGGCGGAATATCCCAAAGCAGCCTTGACGACCAGTGCCAGCTCACCTTCGGGCACCCTTATGCCATGACTTCGTACCCGGTAATTTCTTTGGACGGATCGTGGTACAAGTTCGACGAGCTCTTTACGAACGCGTCTGAGATGCAGCTTCAAATGAAAGGCGATACACTGGAAATTTCGGCGCTTAAAACGGGAGTGATCTCTGTCAGATTCGCAATTTTCTTCCAAAAGGCCGATTCCACTTTCAGGCTGAAAGAGGAGGTGACGAACCTTGACACTGTTTCACACAAGACAGGACTTGGTTTTGTCTTTGATCCTGCACTAGGCCATTGGGGAGATGCAGCCCTTTACATGCTGCAGGAATTCGTAAAGGAAAGCAAGGTTCTGGCTTCACAGGAAATCCCCTCTGAAATCATGCTGTGGGAGAAGTCAACTGGTGCAAAAGGCCTTGCCATGGCTTTAAGCTTCAGCAATAAGCCTGACAAAATGATTATTGCCAACTGGCAGGAAGCTGAGAAGTCGTCTTCACCTGAATTTGACAATTCAACTCCAAAGACACTTTACGACTGTGTTATAAAGTCCATCTGGGATGAATCGGTAATAAATCCATCTGAAAAGAAAGGTAAGGATATGATCCTCACCTTAAAGAACCCTGACTTTTCTTCGGCTTCTTTCTTAAGATGGGATATGCCGCAGTTTGTTGCGCTCGATGGCGGGCTACTGTTCCCGCAGAAGCTCAAGACATACGTTGAAATTAAAAAGACCGGGACAAAGCAATTAAGCAGCGGAAGCTTAAAAATAGGCATGCCCGCGGAATTTACCTCTCCAAAAGCGGAGTATTCTTATGGATCTGATGTTCCACAGTATCAGGCGCTGGAAATTAGTCCCCGCATTATTTATGACGATAAAATTGCCGAAATTGCCCTCGGGCTTTATGACGGAACCCAGATGGTAGATGAGCTTCACAGGTTCGTTTACCTTCCTGCCACTCCTGTCTCCGACAGCGGTCTTGTTGTCAAGGTGGACACACTTGTAAGTTCCAAATTCCCGAACATGTCTCTTTCTTTTGAGGTTACAAGAAACGACAAGGGAAGCAAGATTACAACACTTACACCTGAGAACATTTTCCTTTATGAAAATTCAACGCGCCTGACAAATTTCACCTTTGGCAAGGATACCTCGGGAGGGGCCACGCAGGCAGACATCGTTTTTGTTTTGGATGTTACGGGCAGCATGGGTGGCGAGATTGGAGCCGTTAAAAACAACATAATTGAATTTGCCGACAGCCTTTCTGCAAGAAGTGTTGACTATCAGTTAGGGCTTGTTACATTCCTGGATGCAGTTGAGAATAAGTTCCCTTTTACAAAGGATGTGCAGGCTTTCCAGCAGACAATAGGCCAGCAGTTTGCGCACGGCGGAGGCGATATGCCCGAGAACTCGCTTCAGGCCCTTTTGGATGCCTCGGCTTTCAACTTCCGTCCTAACTCCAAACGCATCATCGTCTGGATTACCGACGCCAGTTTCCATGAAAAAGACAGCTATACGCCTCTTTCAAGGCAGACGGTTCTGGATTCTCTTCTTGTAAAAGGAATTGTGGTAAATGCGATTGGAACCCTGGACTTTAAATCCTCATACTACGAAGCAATTACTCTCCCAACGGGTGGAAACTACTACAATATAACGGGAAACTTCAGGGATATTCTTCTTGACATATCGCGCATGAAGACAACCTATAAGTACTTAATTACCTACCGCTCCACAGCGCCTGCGGGAAATAACACGGTTAAACTTGAGGTGAGGTTTGCAGGGCTTGGCGGACAGGCTGAGGTAAGCTACACAACTACCCAGAATAGCTTAGCAGAAAAACACCTTGCTTTCTATCCTAACCCATTTAACCCTGAAATTACATTCCAGGTTAAAAAAGGGGATTACGTTAAGGGGAAAATCAAGATATTTAACGTGCTCGGCCAGAAGGTAAAGGAATATGAGCTTACGGAAAACAATATGCAGAAAGTAGTATGGAATGCCAGGAACGACCGCGGTGATATGGTTGGAACGGGCTTCTATTTCGCGGAGCTTACGCTTACCGACATAAAAGAAACGAGCTATACGGAAACCGCAAAAATTCTGTACTTAAAGTAGTGGAGGCGCAGGTGTTAAAAATAAAATTATTATCAGCTTTATTCTTACTTCTAAGCTTTTCGGCCTTAAATGCCACGGGCCTTATGATGCCTGTTTCAAAAGGGTACCCGAAGGATTTTCTCAGGTTAAAATCGAGCGAAGTAACTGTAAACATTCACGGCCTTGTGGCCGAGACGGTGGTGCTTCAGGAGTTTGAAAATGAATGGGACGATTCTACAGATGCCGTTTATTCTTTTCCGCTTCCTGCCGATGCACGCGCTACGGAATTTTTATACTGGTACAACGGTAAAGCCTACAGGGCGGTGCTGAAGGTTCAGGAGCAGAGTAATAATCCCGGAACAGGGGAAGGCGGCACCGCCGCGCTGGTTAACAGCTATATTGGAAGAAATGGTATAAAAATAGCTCTTAAGGGAATTAAGGCTCACTCAATTCAGACCGTGCGGCTTTCATATGTAAGCCTCCTGGACTATTACCAGGGTAAAAGCACCTACACGTTCCCCTTAAATACAAGCGACTTTGTCCCTTATCCATTGGACTATGCAAAATTTAGTATTAATGTAAACTCAGCTACCCCGATTACAAAGTTTGACGTTCCGTCGTTTACGGATTATAAGACTTCAAAGCCAAATGAAAATGAGCTGAACGCTGAAATACTGAAGTCGAAGTTCTACGTGGACAAGGATTTTCAGTTTTCCTATGAGACCGACATTTCGAAGCTTGGTGTTGATTTCTATTCCATTGGAGCAAAAGACACTACAGGCGGTCACTTTGCCTTATTCGTTCGTCCGCAGAACAGCGCGCTTCAGGACAGCGTATTAAAGAAATGCATAGTCTTCTTACTCTCCAGAAACAGCAATATGAACGGAACAAGTCTTGATGCAAGCAAAAGCGCCATTTCAAAATCGCTAAGTATGCTCACTTCAAAAGACTATTTCAACATTGTTACTTACGATTATTCCGTCGGCTCCTGGAAGACGCAGCCCGTTCCGGCTACGGCGGAGAATATTTCTGGGGCAAAGGGTTATCTTAACTCAATTACCACCACCTGGGGAAACGATCTTCAGCAGGGGGTAAAGCAGTGCCTCGTTCAGCTTAGTGATACTACTTTTGTTAATTATAAATTTAACCGCTCTCTTCTCATTTTTACTGAAAGCGGCTCTAACCTCAATCCGCAGGAGCTGGAAAAGCTTAATACAAATAAGACAGGCATTTTCCCGATAGGCCTTGGAGACGGTATCAGCAGGGCCCGCCTTGAGATGACCGCGGCCTTAAATTACGGCTTTGTTGCCTATATCGGCTCCAATGACAACGCGGAAGAGAAAATGCTGAGGGTCTTTAACCAGATAAGCCAGCCGATACTTAAGGATGTGGCATTTGAATACGGGAAGGTGGATATCTCACAGATGGTTCCCATAAAGATCCCCGTAACCTTTGCCGGATCGAGCTTCTTCCTTGCAGGGCGCTACAGGAATTCAGGTGTAGCCCCCTTAGGAATAGCGGGTTATTCTGCAAAAGGCACGACAGCCTTCAACTTCCGCTTAGACTTTACAGCCGACACGCTTAAAAATAAGTTTGCCGAGAGCCTCTGGGCCAAGGAGATGATTGACCAGCTGGAACGCCAGGTTGAGATTTATGGAGAGACCGCTTCACTGAAGCAGAACCTAATCGACTTAAGCCTGAGGTACAATATCCGCTGCCGCTATACGGCCTACATAGCCGACTATAAGACTCCGGCTACGGAGGTGAAGGTGGTGGATAAGAATGTTGCAATACCCCAGTCGTATATCGCGGGCAACTATCCTAATCCTTTTAACCCGTCGACAAAAATCAGGCTTTACTTAAGTGACGCCTCGAGGGGTAAAGTAAAGTTTGTAAGGATTTACAATCTACTTGGCCAGCTGATTGCTTTAATTGATATAACGAATCTTAACCCGGGGTGGAATGAGGTATACTTCAACGGGCGTGACATGTACGGAAGCACACTTCCTAGCGGAATTTACTTTGTACGGCTGCAGGTTGGGGAGGAATTTGTAAGTACCTTCAGAATCAACCTGATTAAATAAAAGTATAAATTAAGAGGTGCATGCCTGTTTGGGGCATGCACCTAATGCTATTCTTCCAAGAGCCACTCTTCGGCCAGTTCCTCTTTAATTCCTGCAATGAACCTGGAAGGTTTGGAGAATGTCATTCCTTTTTCCCTGTCGAAGATGCTCATAGGGTAGGAAATATAAAGGTTCTGTCTTGCCCTGGTTGAAGCCACATACATGAGTCTTCTTTCTTCTTCAAGCGCCTCCATTTTGTCGAAAGACTGTCCGCTCGGGAAAAATCCCTCCATGGCGTGAATAATAAAAAGCGAATGCCACTCGAGCCCCTTGGCCGAATGTATGGTCGAGAGTGTAACGAACTCGTCTTCTTTTGTCTCGGAATCAATATCCACAACGCTGTCGCGCGGCGGATCGAGTGCCATATCGGCAAGCAGTGTGTCGAGCGTCTTGTAGTTCTCAGTTATATTAAGGAGGATATCCAGATCCTTCTTCCTTTTGTTGAAGTCGTCGTACTTTCCCTTAAAAAGCGGGTAGTAGTAGTCCAGCACCTGTTCGGCCTTTTCCGATGGAGAGCTTTCTTTTGTATGGATATTATTTAAGAGAATAAAGAGGTTCAGGATTCTGTCGTTGTATTTTTTAGGGACCACGGCCTCGGGATTTGAACTAATGCTCAGGCGCGAGACAGAAATCTCATCCAGAATCTTCTGAGCAGTCTTAGGGCCTATACCTTCATGAAGCATTAAAACCCTCAGCCAGCTTACCAGGTCCTTCGGGTTAGCGGCAATCCTCAGGAATGCCAGAACGTCCTTAACGTGTGCAGTTTCAATGAACTTCATGCCGCCCACTTTGATAAAAGGTATATCCGCCTTATTAAGCTCAATTTCGAGGTCAAAAGAGGAGTAGGAGGACCTGAAAAGCACTGCAATTTCCTTTAAGGGGACACCTTCTTCCCTTAGTTCCAGAATGCGGTTGACCACAAATCGGCTCTGCATGTTTTCATTTGCAGCCGAAATTATGGCCGGCAGTTCGCCCCCGGTTTTCCGTGTAAAGAGGAACTTGGGGTACTTTTCAACCGCGGCTTCAATTATATAATTGGCAAAATTCAGTATTTCCTGTGTTGATCGGTAGTTTTCCTCGAGCTTAATTATCTTTACATTCGGAAAAAGCTGCGGAAACTCCATTATGTTCTTAAAATCAGCTCCCCGGAAGGAGTAGATTGACTGCGAGTCGTCGCCAACGACCATAACATTATTGTTGTAATAGGCGAGGCCCCGCACAATCTCGGCCTGGATCTTATTTGTATCCTGGTATTCATCGACCATGACGTACTTAATTGCTGAAAGGAACGACTTTGCCGCAGGGCTCCTTTCATTTAAGAAGCGGTTTAAGTAGACTAAAAGGTCGTCGTAGTCGAGGAGGTTATTCTGCTGTTTATAAGCGGTATAGACCTTCTGGATTTCCAGAATTACGTCACAAAACTCAAAGAAATGGGGATATTCGGCCTCCAGGATCTCTTCAACAGAGATGCCGGTATTGATGCTGAAGGAAAATATCTTATAGATGGTCTGTTTTGTCGGGAATCTCTTCTTTACGGCAGCCAGGTTCAGGCGGCTTCTTATGAGATTAACGACGTCCTCGCTATCACCCTGGTCCAGAATCGTAAAGCCAGGGTCAATTCCAACGGCTTTGCCGTATTTTCTGAGCGTAATATTTGCAAATGAATGGAAAGTCCCCCCATTTATCTTAGAGCACCTGTTATCCAAAAGCAGGGCCGCGCGGTTCATCATCTCATTTGCGGCTTTTCTTGTAAATGTAAGAAGAAGAATTGATTTGGGGTCTATGCCTGTTTCCACCAGGCGGGCAACCCTGTAGACGAGCGTACGGGTTTTGCCGGTTCCGGCCCCTGCAATAACCAGATAGGCGCCTTCGGTTGAAGAAACCGCCTCAAATTGTGTGGCGTTTAGCTCGTTTTTATAGTTTATTTGAAATCGTGATTCGTTAATTGACGGAGCCTGTATTTCCTGGCTTCCGATCTTCTTAAGCTGATATTTTTTGGCCATTTTTTACTTTTCTTTGTCTTTAGCTGATTCTTGAGCTAAAAAGCACATTTTATTCAATACTTGAAACAAAAATTAACATTTCGCAATATAAGGAATTATATAGGAATTCCGGTAGACTCCGGCCAAAAGCCGGGGGATTAATAAGCCATTTTTTTTATTTGAAATTTGCCTGATATTAATCCTAAAGAGCTCTTTGCATGAAACTCCGGCTAAAGGGTTTTACCGGTGATGCTTTACATAAAATTTAAAGTATAGGAAACTATTACCGGATAATATTGTTATGTACTATACAACACAATTAAGGTAAAACAGTTCAACTAGCGGGGTTTATACTTGATTGGGGGGTATACAATTTATATATTATAGTTAAGAGTAATCCTTAAAAATACGTTTAAGAAATGAGGGAATTATATGGACGGAAACTTCTCAGAAAGAGTGCAAGACGTAATCCGCCTGAGCCGTGAAGAA
>JBLMYS010000084.1:0-7889 GCA_050258415.1 Acidobacteriota bacterium
CTTAACCCGTAAGTAGAATTTGTCTAGGAAAGCCGTATGAGGGAAAACCTCACGTACGGTTTGATGAGGGTTTGAGGGAAACATAGTGGAAACATTGTTGCGCCCTCATCCTACTCTACGATCTTTCTCCAGGTTACGGCATTCCCGGGTTTACGTTATTCCCAGGTTTACGTTATGCCCAGGTTTACATCATTCCCAGGGTGTCTGCACCCGCCTGAGGCGGGTTTGAGACCCTGGGCTACAGATAGAAAACTGCTAGCGCAGTTTTTGTGGGAACATTAGGTTATGGTTCATTTGTAGAAGGGCTATTGTTTACATTTAATCGGGAGTTATGAAAAAAATATTATTTGCCTGTGTTCTCCTTATATCGGGCTGTTCAGCCTCTTTTGCACAGACTTCTATACAAAGTGCGAGGGTGGATTCACTTGTTGCCCGGCTTGATGAAGATGATAAAAAAGATGTAAGAAATTTTTATCTAAGCATATTTCCAATGGACAGCCTGGCTGAAGAGCCGCTACTTAAAAATATGCTGCTTAAAAACTCACTGGAGAAAAAATCTGTCATTTCACACGCGCTTGTCTACGTCAGCAAAGAGAACATTCTTAATGAACTTGTAGAGGCATATAACAAAGCAGGTGACACTCTCTCGCAGGATATGATCGTCTACACAATTCTTGGCGTAAGATATAAATTCAATACGACCTCCGACCTTAAGCTTAAAGCGAATAAAGAGATTTTCCCTATTCTGATCAGTAATCTTACAGACACGCTTGACATCTCTTCAATAGCTGAAGGGATTAAAAAGATCAATGGTATAGCCTGGCTTGCAATTGAGAAATGGGGAGAGTTCAGGGAGCTGAAGGACATATTCGCACGGGATTTTATGGAAATATCATTTGAAGAACAGAAGGGTATTCAGAAGACGCTTCTTAAGTGGTGGAAGAAAAACGGGGGCGCGGTTTACTGGGATAATGATATTAAGATGTTCACAGTGCCTGAGAAAAAGTGATTTAATGGAGAAAATTATTTCTCAACGGGGAATTCCAAAAAGTTGTAAATTTGAGTATTCACAATTCCCCATAGATCGATGATAATAAAATTAAATAAAACAGAACTAAACGTTGAAACCCCTCCAACTTCATCCGGAGGGGCAACTCCTGTAATATTCCTTCACGGCTTTACGGGCTCTTCAGGGGACTGGAAATTCCTGTTTAACAGGCTTCCCGAAGGTTTCAGTCCATATGCCATCGACATAATAGGTCACGGGCGTAGCTCTTCACCTGCTGACGTTTCTCTTTATTCCGCAGAGGCAATTTCAGAGGAGATACTTGGCATTATTCAGTACTTTAATTTTAAGGAAATAATATTAGCCGGCTATTCCATGGGAGGGAGAGCCGCATTGTCTTTTGCCGTAGAAAACCCTGCCTTGTTAAAAGGGCTCGTTCTTGAAAGCGTAACAGCAGGCATTATTGGCGAAAATGAAAGGCGTGAGCGAGAGGCTTCGGACCTGAGGCTCGCTGAGTTTATTGAAAACAATCCGATCGAGGCTTTCGTTGATTACTGGATGGATGTCCCTCTTTTTGCCACACAAAAAAAGCTCCCTGAAGAAGTCTACGCTGAAGTAAAACAAAAAAGAATGTATAACAGTAAGACGGGGCTTGCCAATTCGCTAAGAGGTTTTTCAACGGGGGTGATGCCTGAGATGTGGG
Source organism: Acidobacteriota bacterium (assembly GCA_050258415.1). Lineage (GTDB taxonomy): Bacteria > Bacteroidota > Ignavibacteria > Ignavibacteriales > SURF-24 > JAAXKN01. The sequence continues at coordinate 1,710 of JBLMYS010000084.1, forward strand.
ATAAGCTTCAAAATATAAACTGCAGAACCCTCCTTATTACAGGCGAGCTGGATAAAAAGTTTACACAGATTAACATTGAGATGGCGCGGAAAATAAGGCTCTCAGAGCATGAAGTCATTGAAAGTGCCGGGCATAATACCCATTTAGAAAGACCTGAAATTTTCTTAAATTTGTTAAACAGGTTTTTAAGTGGCTTAAAAGGCTGAAAAGTTAAATTTTGAGGACTGTTGAATGTTCTCACAAACAATTTTGAGAGGATAAAAGACAATGAAATTCGACTGGCAGAAGGCTAAGGAATATCAGGATATAATATATGAGAAGATGGATGGCATCGCAAAGATTACCATCAACCGCCCGGAGGTCAGGAATGCTTTCAGGCCCGAAACAGTAATGGAAATGTATGATGCATTTATAGATGCAAGAGAGGATCCCGAAATTGGCGTTATACTCTTAACCGGACAGGGTCCGGCAAAAGACGGCAAGTACGCCTTCTGCTCCGGAGGCGACCAGAGGATAAGAGGCGACCAGGGTTACGTTGGGCACGACGGTGTGCCACGCCTTAATGTTCTGGATCTTCAGAAGTTAATACGCAGCATTCCGAAGCCGGTGATTGCTCTTGTTGCAGGCTACGCAATTGGAGGCGGGCATGTGCTTCACGTTGTATGCGACCTTACGATTGCTGCCGATAACGCCATTTTCGGGCAGACAGGCCCCAAGGTTGGCAGTTTCGATGGAGGCTTTGGCGCAAGCTACCTGGCAAGGCTCGTCGGGCAGAAGAAGGCGCGCGAAATATGGTACCTTTGCCGGCAGTACAATGCACAGGAAGCTGTGGATATGGGGCTGGTAAATAAGGTTGTTCCGGTAGAGAAGCTTGAGGAAGAAGGCGTAGAGTGGGCTAAAGAGATACTTGCTATGAGTCCTCTCTCAATACGCGTGCTGAAGTCTGCCTTCAATGCCGAGCTGGACGGGCAGCAGGGAATACAGGAGCTGGCAGGCAATGCGACACTGCTTTACTATATGAGTGAAGAAGCACAGGAAGGCAAAAAGGCCTACCTGGAGAAAAGGAAGCCTGATTTTAATAAATTTCCAAGACTGCCATAGGCTCCGGAGAAGAAGAAATTAAAATATGGCAAACGATAAATATCCAAATAAATTTCAGGCGTGGGTTCTGGCAAGCCGCCCTAAGACGCTTCCCGCGGCAATAGTGCCCGTACTGGTCGGGACAGCACTGGCCGCCTACGAAGGCTCTTTCAGGCCCCTGGCAGCCTTTATTGCACTTTTATGTTCACTCCTTATTCAGATAGGGACGAACTTTGTAAACGATCTTTACGACTTTCTTGCAGGGACAGATAAGAAAGACCGTCCGGGACCTTTGAGAGTCCTGGCTAACGAACTTATTACAGTTAAGGAAATGAAGATAGGCATTGCACTTGTTTTCGGCACTGCGTTCCTCTCAGGCATGTATCTGGTATACCTGGGGGGCTTGCCTGTATTCATTATAGGAGTGCTGTCAATTCTGGCCGGGATGGCCTATACGGCAGGGCCTTACCCGTTGGCATATAATGGGCTGGGGGATGTCTTTGTATTCCTTTTCTTCGGGCTCGTTGGAACTGTAGGCACTTTCTACGTGCAGGCCCTGAGGTTTTCGGCTCTTTCTGTTTGGGCTTCAATTCCCGTAGGTGCCCTTATAACAAATATTCTTGTAGTAAATAACTACCGCGACCGTGAGGAAGACCGTGCAGCAGGCAAAAGAACCACTGCCGTAATATTCGGCAAAAGGTTTGCGCGGTTGCAGTATATAATTCTTCTTGGAGTAAGTTATCTTACGCCTGTAGTCATCTTTACGCTTTACAAGCAGGATATCTGGGTCTTTCTGCCTCTTCTTACAATACCATTGGGTTTCCACCTGATAAAGATGCTCTATTCGCTTGAAGGCTCCTACTTAAATAAAACGCTTGAGCTTACGGCTAAACTTTCAGCCCTTTACGGCTTCCTTTTTGCAATCGGCATTCTTATATGAAGCCGCCGGAAATTAAATACATCCCTTACGACATAAAATTAAATGAGCCCTTTCTTACGTCAGGAGGGCTGATAAAAAGCCGTAAGGGATTTTTTATTGCTATAAGTTTAAGTGAAAATGAAACAGCCTTAGGTGAAGCAGCACCTCTCCCGGAATTCGGAAGCGAGAGCTACAGTGAGGCTGAAAATGCTCTTCAAAGTCTGCCTGGCCTATCTAGAGGTAAATCCGTTTTATTTGAGCCTGAAGTCTTTCAAAAGAAACTTGAGGCTCTGGATGCTTTTCCGGCCCTCAGGCACGGGCTTGAGCAGGCCTGGCTAAGCTACAGGGCGCTTAATGAAAAGACTTCTCTGGACGGGCTTCTTAATGTAAAACTGAAGGATAAAATTCAGGTAAACGGGCTTATTGGGCTTCTAAGTCCTGAAGAAGTTTTACTTAGAGCCCGTGTGCTTTTTAATGAAGGCTTTACAACGCTAAAATTAAAAGCCGGGCGGGATAGTTTTTCTTTAGATAAAAAATCAGCCGGACTCTTAAGGGAACACTTCGGCAGTAAAATCAGTATCCGCATGGATGTTAACGGGAAGTGGAGTTTGCCTGAAGCTCTGAAGAATATAAAGGAGCTGGAAGAGTTTAGTCCCGAATACATCGAGCAGCCGGTAGCGGGAAAAGAAGATTTCTTTCGTCTTGTGAATGAGTCCAAAGTGCCCCTTGCCGCCGATGAGATAATAAGAAGCACAGGTGACGCACTTGAAGTTTTAGAAAAAGCTCCCGGGGCATATCTTATACTAAAGCCAATGATGCTTGGCGGAATTACAGAGACCCTAAAAATTATAAAGGATGCTGAAGCCTCAGGAATAAAAACCGTTATATCTTCCTCTTTTGAAACTTCAGTTGGAAGGAGCGCTGCAATATTTCTTGCAGCGGCAGCATCTGATGTCTCAATAGCACACGGGCTTGGAACAAAGGGTTTTCTTGAAGGTGAGCCTTATTGTGACCCGTTTGAAATTAAAGACGGTGCTATTTCAGTCAATGGCTCAAAATTTAACAGATTTAATTTAATATGACAGATTTCTATTTTTTTAATAAATATCTTCAGGTTTCAGATAGCCATCCTGCTATTATAAGCCGGGATGAGACTATTACGTACGGTGAACTTGTAAGGCTTGTTGGGGCATATGCGGCTTTCCTGCGGTCTTCCGGCGTAAAGAAGGGGATGCACGCGGCTATTCTGAGCTCAAACAACGCTGAATTTATTTTACTTACCATGGCCTTATGGAGTCTGGGTGCGGTCCCTGTTCCATTGAATGTGAGACTTTTAGATGAAGATCTGGAGAAGCTGGTAGTTCACTCGGAGTCGGAATTTGTCTTTATACATGAAGAATTTAGAGGCAGGCTTCAAGAGATTAAGTCCAAAAGAACTATCTTCCCGGTTTCATTCCAACAGGAAGTTACGGAAAACATAAATGCAGAGCGCGGCCTTAACGAATGCGCCCTCATACTTTACACATCAGGCACTACAGGAACGCCTAAAGGTGTAATGCATACATTTAGTACCCTTTTAGGGAGCGCCAGGGCTTCTGACACGCTTTTAAGGCAGAGTGGTTCAGACCGCTGGCTTGCAAGCCTTCCTTTTTATCACATCGGGGGGTTTTCAATTCCCGTACGGGCACTGCTTTATGGAGCATCAATTATAATTCCTCAGTCGCTTAAAACAGAGGATATTGCCGAAGCCGTTGAAGCTTTCAGGCCTACGCTTATTTCTTTTGTTACAACCACGCTAAGGCGTTTAATTGAAATGGGGGTAAAGGCGAATAAAGAGCTGCGTTTTATGCTTCTTGGCGGGGGGCCTGTGGATACAGGGCTAGCGGAAGATGCAATTAAGGAGAACTGGAAGGCTGTTAAGGTATATGGAAGTACAGAAACGGCTACGCTGGTAAGCGCCGTGGAAATTGAAAGATTTCCGGAAAAGCTCTCTTCGGCAGGCTGCGCCTTAAAAGGCAATATAATTTCGATTATTGATGAAATGGGGCAGGAAGTTAAAACAGGAGAAAGCGGGGAGATTATTGTTAAAGGCCCCTCTGTTATGGCAGGCTACTGGAATAACGCTGAAGAAACCTCAAAAAAGCTTATTGGGGGTTTTTACCATACCGGGGACTTAGGGCATATGGACAGCGAGGGGTATCTTTACGTTGAAGCCCGCAGGACGGACCTTATCATCTCGGGAGGGGAGAATGTAAACCCAGTGGAGGTTGAGGATGCAATTCTGAGGCACCCCGGGGTAAAGGAAGCCTGTGTTTTTGCCCTTGAAGACAAAGAGTGGGGGCAGACAGTTGCAGCAGCAGTGGTAACAGCCGGGGACCTTCAGACGGAAGAACTCACAGGGTTCTTAAGAAGTCATCTGGCTTCTTACAAGATACCGCGCAGGATATTTTTTACCGGGGAGCTGCCAAGGACATCTTTAGGGAAGCTCAGGCGAGATTATATTAGGGAGATGTTCCAGAAGGCTTGAACATGACGCCCCTACAGGGCTTAGGGGGTGAGGGTTCCGCCGGTATTTCTATAGACAGAGCGCACCTTCGGTGCTTAGTGTAATTGCCGTATATAGCTGGTCAGCTTTCAATTTTGGCTACAGACAGAAAACCGCTAACACTTTTTTTAACGTGTGTGATTCATAAGGCATTCTTTCAGGTCATGGGGGAGGGGTGTTTTCTGCCAGTTTGACCTGGTTACAGAAACGTGTACGGTTTTAACCCTGGCGCAGACTTCACCTTTTGGGTTCATCACCTCATAGCTAAGTTCAAAAGAGGATTCCCTGAGAACTGAAACGGAAAGCTTAACTACAACTTTTTCTCCCGGCAGTATAGGCCTCAGGAAGTCCGCCTCCGAATGCACCAGGGGGAGGGCATATTGGTCATCTTTGAAATAATCTCTCTTCAGATCCCCTTTTTGAAGCATTTCTTCGTATGCCGAATGTGTTATCTTAAATATATTACCGAAGAACATTATGCCTGCGGGGTCGCAGTCGAAAAAGTTAATTTTTATTTCAGTGCGGAACATTAGTTTTCCTTAATTTTAGGATTAAATTTAAGCAAATAGCAGTAAATTCACAGAATCTTTTTTTTATGAAAAATGGTCTAATAGTATATTGGGGTAATGGGACACTGGTATATTTTTATACCTCATAAATCCCCTAAAACTAAGGAGAAATTTTCTTAAATTTCGTGCGCGGAATTTTTCAGCTACATTTTAGGCTATTAATTTTACGGAAGAAATGAAAACAAGCAATATTTTAAGATTTTCAATATATAACCTCGTTTTTTGTCTTATTTTTGCGGCTTTTTATCCTATGTTTGCCCAGCAGGAGCAGGAGAAAGAATACGATATAAAGAAGACTTTTTACCCAAGCGGCAAATTGAAGACCGAGGGAGCCTACCATTGGGGTAAGCGTGAGGGTACCTACAGGGAGTACTATGAAAACGGGCAGCTCTGGAAGCTCTGGTATTTCCATGACGATAAGGAAGACGGCACCTCGCAGTGGTACCTGGAAAACGGCAAACTTACAATGGAATGGAACTACTCCAACGGGAAGCTGGAAGGCACCTCAAAGTGGTACTATGAGACCGGGGAAGTCTGGGCTGAACCAAACTACATCAATAACATACAGGAAGGCATAACCAAGACCTACTACAAAAGCGGCAAGGTTATGGGGCTCTGGAATTATCATGACGGAATATTAAACGGTCTTTCGCGCACATTCTTTGACGGGGGCGGCGTTGAGGTTGAAAAGTATTACATGGATGGAAAGCTTGAAGGGCCAAGCCGCACCTATTTTGAAAACGGGAAGGTTGCTCTTGAGGCAAACTATAAAAACGACAAGCTTGAAGGCACTTCAAAACTGTTCTATATTGATGGATCCATAAAAGTTATAGACACATATGAAAACGGGCAGATCATTAAAAGGGTCCGCTACGGCATCGATAATAAGTTTGCCAAAATTGAAGAAAGCTTTAAGGATTACTATGACGACGGCATCTTAAAAAGTGAGATCAGCTTTAAGGATGGGAAGAAAAACGGGCCTGAAAAAACATATTACAACAGCGGATACATTAAATCGGAATTTAACTATGTAGACGGGAAACCCGATGGAGTCTGCAAGACCTATC
>JBLMYS010000085.1:0-6556 GCA_050258415.1 Acidobacteriota bacterium
TTACAAATACAGCCTGCTTAAAAAATCCAAAAGGTACATTGCAAAAAACCTCTTCAACAGATAGTTGTTTTCCTTAAGCTGTCACTTCAGGTAAGAAAGAACGGAGGCCTTATTTACAGGCCCATGGTTATATTTTCCCTTTAATTTGTTATATTTATTCTTTATTTTTTCAAACAATCAACTTTTAGCAGTTATTCTATATGAAGTTAGCGAGCCTTGCCAAACCTTTTTTGTCTTTATATGTTTCACCCTTAAAGAGCAACAGGTATCTTCAGAAGTATGTATTTTCTGTTCCTCTTAAAAAGGAAGTTACAGACTATATTGAAAATGTTTATTTTCAGGAATATCTCCACATTGAAAAAAGCATCGATCTTGCCAAAAAGATGAAGCTTGAAAATATGGACATACTTGATGTGGGAGGTGCAATCGGGAACACGGCCAGGCTCTATGCACAAAGTTTCCCAAAGAGCAAGGTCTGGGTCTTTGAACCTATGCATGAGACGTATTCAAAACTACAGGCTGCAACTTCATCTTTTCCAAACATCAGCCTGGTCAATAAGGCCGTAGGAAGCACGGTTGGCAAAAGTGTAATCAACAGGGCTAACCGCATTACATCTTCTTCAATTTTGAATATCAGGTCTGAGAAGAACAGTGCTGTTTTTGCAGATACACTGATAAAAAAAGGAGAAGAAGAGATCGAAATAACGACTCTGGACAGCACTATACCCAAAGACGCAAAGATCAGCATCCTGAAGATAGATGTCCAGGGATATGAGCTTGAAGTACTTAAAGGTGCAAAAGAGACTCTTATGAGGACAAACATAATTACTCTTGAGCTTAACAATCACGATAACTATCAGAATGCTCCAAAGTATTATGAGATTGACGAATACCTGCGCAAGAGCAATTTTACAGTTTATGATCTTTTCCCCTCTCTAAAAGACAACGGGCGTCTGAAGGAATGGGATGCTATTTACGTGAAAAATGAACTGATTCAATGATAATTGGCATCTTAGAAATAATGCCCTCCGGGCATTTAACACTTGTAGAGTCGATTGCGGAGATCTTTTCCTCGGACGAAAACAATCAGGTATACATATTCATCAATGCTGCCGGACTTAAGGCAGCTGCACCGGTCTTTAAGGATAAGGCAAACGTCCATCTGATAGCCCGGAAGGAAGATGAAAGCCTACAGTCGCTTTTCCAGAGAGTTAACGCCATCAATCCCGACAGGATTTATATTACCACTCTTGAAAAATGGTTCAAAGAATTCTACTTGTTTAATTTCAAGGGACAAATTAACTTAATCATACATAATGTTGATGTCTGGTCAAGGTTTGATCTTGTCTACAACTTTAAGAACTTCTTATACGGCGTATTAAAGTCAAATATCGTTTATAATTTTAAGAAGTATCTTATTTATCCATATTGGAGGAAAAGGCTTCTAGAAAAGGTTCTCTCCAGTGGAGGCAAACTGGTTGTTTTAAGCAAAGTGATAAAAGAGGAGTTAAGCCATTTTGTCCGGGAAGATAAGCTTGAAGTTATCCCTTTTTCGGTCTTCAATGAAAAGACTGTGGACAATTCGGGAAACAACGGCCTCCTTAGGATCTGCATTCCCGGCATGGTTTCAGCAGTAAGAAGGGATTACTATTCTGTTTTTGACGCACTGGAAAGTGAACCGGATTTTTTCAGGGACAAGGTTGAGCTTGTTCTTCTGGGCAAGGTTCTGGCAAATGAAGATGGAGAGCAGGTAATTAAAAGGGCTGACGAGCTGATTTCAAGAGGCTTAAGAGTTACATACTTCAACCAGGGTTTTATTCCATTTGACGAATTTGAAGATCAGTTTTCCCGGAGTGACATTGTCCTTGGAAATATGAATGTATACCTTGAAAAGTTTAACAGCGTCTATGGAAAGACCAAAGAAACAGGTTTTACGTTTACCATGATCAGGTTTGCCAAGCCAGGCATCTGTATTTCAGGATACAATCTGATGGATGAGCTTAAAAGCTCTGTTCTTTTTTATGCGAATTCCGGGGAGTTAAAAAGCATCATTAAAGATCTTATCTTAAAGGAAGGGATGCTAACTGAGCTGAAAAGTGAAGCCAGAAAAAACTCTTTACTCTTTACCCCAGAGGCAATTTACAAGCAACTTAAGTAAAGGAAACCCATGCAGGAAATTGAGAGATTAACACAGCACTATAATGAGAAATACAAGGTTGAGGCCAGCAAAATTTCCGACGAGTATGTGGAGCTGAAGAAGTATCCTCATTCCAGATCAGAGGCATGTCTGGAATATTTTTACAAGCACTTTAAGGGAGGAGACGTCCTTGAGCTTGGCGCAGGATCAGGAATGCTTGTACGCAGTTTTATAAATGCCGGGATCAGTTTCAGCAGTTATACCGCAAGCGACTTTTCCGCCATACGTGTTGAAGGGATGAGAAAAAGTGTAACGGATTCCAGAATAAAAGTTGAGCAGATAAACTGCGATGACATCAGGGTGGAAAATCTTCCCAAATATGACGCTGTAATCATGGTAGCACTAATTGAACACCTTATAGACCCGCTTGGGGCAATGCAGAAGATACAGAAACTTCTTAAACCCGGCGGCATAGTTTATATTGATACTCCCAATATGGCGCTTTACCACAGGAGGCTCAAACTCCTGAGGGGAATTTTTCCTTCGACGGCCTCAAAAAATGAGGGTTTAACCACTTATGACAATAAACCGGTAGATCTTTACGATGAAGGGCACCTTCATTATTTCACATATGGATCACTTGCAAAGATGCTCTTAACGAGGTGCGGATTTACTTCCGTTACGAAGTGGGGTTATTCTTCAAGCGTAATATTAAGTGAAAGCCTGAGCGGAAAAGTTGCACGCTCCTGGCCCGAGATGTTCTCTGAGCTTGCAATGGTCGCCAGATAAAAAAAATGGCTGCCATAAGGCAGCCGCAAAATTCTAACGCATTATTTTTATTGATAACTAGCTACCGCTATATTATTCCTGCCGTTTGAAGTTCCTGTATAATAAATCCTTTGCTGGTCTCCATTTTTGAAGAAGAAGGGATAATTTATCTGGCTGGTCCACCCGTTTTTGGTATCACTAAGCTGGAATACAGGATTATTTGAATCTTTTGTCCAGTGTATTCCATCAGAAGAAACTGCAATGCCCAAGGCGTTACGGTAGTAGTTATTATAGACCATCTTAAATTGTGATCCATCGTATACTATGGAAGCATAACCAACTCCCCCCTCCCAGCTTTGAGTAGCATCCATAATGGGGTCTTCAGAATATCTGTACCAGCTATTGCCATCCTGTGAAGTTGCCAGATGAATTCTCCAGTCGGGATAGGTATGGAAATAGAGGTAATAAACGCCGCCTTTTTTAACAATTGCGGTAGCGCCTATGGCGGTTTCGCCCTGAATCATGGTGAGTACAGGCTGAGCCATTTTCTGCCAGTGTATTCCGTCCTGTGAAATAGCCATACCGACAGCAGCGGGCATGCCATAAGATTTTATTCCGGTGTAAAACATCTTATACATCTCATTATCTTTAAAGACCGCGGATACGGCAACCGAGTAAGCATCCCACTGGCCATCAGTTCCGGGCTTCAGGACCGGCTCGCTGAGAGGGCTCGTCCAGGTAAGGCCGTCATTTGATTCAGCATATCCGATATCAACTAAAGCCGACTGGTAGGTATTGCTGTACCACATTTTGTACTTGCCGTTTTCGTAAATCACTTTGCCGCCGGAGACTCCGCCCAATGGGTTAGCCGGGCTGTTTTCGTATGCAAAGATTGGGTTTCTAAAATATTCAGTCCACCTCAAAGCAGTGCCCCATTTTACACTTACATAAATACTTCCCATTCCGGTAGGTTTTGGCGTCAGTGTCAGGGAAACCTCAGTAGTCTTTGAATCCTCTATCATAATATCTGTCTCTCCGCTAAAGAGAATTTCTCCCGAAGCATTTTCAGCAGTTATTCTGAGGTGCCACGATCCGGTCTTAATATTCTCAAATAATATATCGGCAGATGGAGTTGATGGGTCGGCATAAAGGTTCAGATCTTTTTTCAGCGTATCGCAATCAGGTCTTGAAAGATATGCCTTAACCAGTGTTACGTCCGAGGGGGCATTTACCTTATCAATTCTAAAGGACACACTGCCGAGCGCCTTACTGCTTTGCCTGTCCGGCTCAACAGTATTTTCTTTAGAGCAGCTATTCAGGCAGAAAGTTGACAGTAAAATCAAAACTATGCTTATAAATCTTTTCATGGGTTTAATCCTGGATTGAGGAGTTAAATATGTTTACTGCCATATGATTTACTTATATTCGGCTACGGCCATATTAAAGACTCCGTTGGCGTTTCCGGTATAGTAGATTCTGAGCGTGTTTCCGTTCTTAAAAAGATATGGGTAGTTTACCTGGGATGCCCACTTTCTGTAGGTATTGTTTAATCCAAAGACCGGGTTCTTCGGGTCTTTTTTCCATGTAATGCCGTCAGTTGAAGTGGCGATTCCAAAGCCTGTGCGGTCCCAGTTGTCATAGATCATCATAAACTTTGTGCCGTCATAGATTACACTCGGATAAACTATTCCGCTCATTTCCCATGATGCTTCCGGCAAGAGTATAGGGTTTCCTGAATACTTAGTCCAGTGAATCCCGTCCTGGCTTTGAGCCAAATTAAGGTTAAAGAGGGGCGTTGTAGATGTATAATACATGTAGTATATGCCGTCTTTTTTTACGATGCCTGAGACACACATATTCGGATCGGTTGCCACTGAGAATACAGGCTCAGCTCTTTTCTCCCAAGTAATTCCATCCTGGCTAACGGCAAGTCCCACAGAGTTTGAGGATGGATTTTCATTGCTGAATGCAGCGTAGTACATCTTATAGCCGTTATCATCTTTTAACAGGCCAGTGACCCCGACTACGCGGCTGTCAAAGCTGCCCGGTGCGCCGGGTGACAGGACAGGTTTTGCGAATACATTATGCCAGTGGATGCCGTCAATGGATTCAGCATAATTTATGTCGGCTTTTCCGGCTTCGTATGTATGCATGTACCACATTCTGTACTTACCGTTCTCAAAGAGCACTTTTCCTGCTGCAACGCCGCCGTAAGGGTTATTATAAACATCACTTTTGGTAAATATCGGATTATTGGAATAATCTATCCATCCGGAAGTCTGCCATTTGACGCTTATATAAACACTTCCCATTCCGGTTGGTGTCGGAGTAAGTGTCATGTAAACGTCTGTTGTCTTTGAGTCTTCTACCGTAAGGTCAGTCTCGCCCTTATAAAGAAGAACACTCGTGCTGCTTTTGGCCTCAATTTTTAAGTGCCATGTACCGGTCTTTATGCCTTCAAATGACACTTCTGCACTCGAAGAATCAAACATGCTAAGGCTTTTAACCAAAGTGTCGCAGTCAGGTCTTGAAAGTGTAGCCGTTACAAATGCCACATTTGAAGGAGCATTTGTCTTATCGAGTCTCAAGGATACTTTTCCCAGCGTAAGATTTACAGGTTTTTCCTGAGGACCCGTAGAATTATCTTTCGAGCAGCTACTTAAGAACAGCAGTGAGAAAACGATTAAGATCAGACTTAAATATTTTGTCATGACTTTTCCTGAATATTTGATTTGAATAGCTAAACTACTATCTATAGATAAAAACCCCTAAATTATTTTCGCCGTTAGCGGGCCCCGTGTAATATATCCTCTGATTTTCCCCATTCTTAAAATAAAACGGGTAATTAATCTGTCCCGCCCATTGTTTGCTTGTATTTTTCAACTCCACAACCGGGTTCTTTGGATTTTTCGTCCAGGTAATCCCATCCGTAGAAGTTGCCATCCCAAAACCGTTGCGGTTCCAGTTCTCATAAATCATTATTAATTTTGTACCGTCATAAGTAACGCTTGGATAGACTATACCGCTCATCTCCCATGATTTTTCCGGTATGACTACAGGATTTCCCTGGTATTTTTCCCAGTGAATCCCGTCCTGTGAGATAGCCATATTAATATTATAGGCAGGTTCCACGCTATAGAACATATAATACATGCTTCCCATTTTCACCACCCCGGAAGCGCATACGCCGGTTTGGCCAGTGGGAATTGTAAAGACCGGCTCGGCCTGTTTCTCCCAGGTTATTCCGTCCTGGCTTACGGCAAGTCCGACGGTATTATTCATTCTAAGGCTGTTGTTAAAGGCTGAATAATACATTTTATATCCCTGCTCATCCTTTATAAGGGAAGTCATTCCTGCAGAATAGGCGTCATAGCTTCCCTGAGGTCCATGAGTCAGTACCGGCTTTTGGAGTACACAATGCCAGTGGATGCCGTCAATGGATTCAGCATACTGCACGTCGCCAGTAGCCGATTCATAAGTGGCATTGTACCACATCCTGTATTTCCCGTTCTCAAAAAAAACTTTTGCTGCTGAGACCCCGCCGTAGGGGTTATTGAGCGCTCCAGCTTTTGAAAATATTATGCCGGAGGAATAGTCAGTCCACCCTCCGGCTGACCACTTCATGTTTATATAAACATTTCCCATTCCTGT
>JBLMYS010000086.1:0-3416 GCA_050258415.1 Acidobacteriota bacterium
AAATCATATATTGAAATAAAGGTATGAAATGGGGGCAAAACATGGAACATCAGTACTACAGGGACAGGCGTATAGGGGAGCATTTTGATCTATTGCTGAATAGAATAAAGGAAAATGAAAGCATCAGCATCAGGAAGATCAGCAAAAGCAGGAGTGAGCAGAGACAGTTCTACAGGCTTTTGGCGAGCCCTAAGTTTACAGAAGATAAAATAGTAAGGCAGTTCTCGGATGAATGCAGGGAAAGAGTAACTGAGGGGAGCCATATACTGGCCATTCATGATACGACGGTAATGTGCTACCGGCAGTATTCAGGAAGAATAAAAGCCCAGACGGGCTTAGGACCCACAGGAAACATGAGCATAGGGTTTTACCTGCACCCCGTCCTGGCCATAAGAAGTGAAGATGAAAACCTTCTTGGATTTCCATACATATACAGGTGGATAAAGACAGGCACAGATGATGAAAGAAAGAAGAAGAGGAAAAAAAGAGCACAAAGGGACATAGAGGATAAAGAGACATACAAGTGGATCCTCTCGGCAGAAAGAAGCAAGAGTGTGCTCCGCAGGGCCTCCATGGTGACATTCATAGCAGATCGTGACAGCGAGTTTTATGAATACTGGGCTACTGTGCCGGATGAAAAGACGCACGTAATAAGTCGTTCAAATCATGACAGACGGATAGAAGAATCAACGGACGGGCTCTTTAGCTATCTCTCCGGTCAGAGTCTTAGTGGAGAATATACTATTACCGTCAATGACCTGATATATCATCAGGAGGTTAAAAGGCAGGCAAAAGTAGAACTGAGGTTTGCAGAGGTAACCATAATAAGGCCCAACATTGCAGCTTTATACAGAAGAGGCTATCCGGACAAAATAAAGCTCCGGGCAATAGAGGCAAGGGAGACTGATGACTCAGTGCCTGATGGAGGTCACAGGGTCCTCTGGAGACTCATGACAACACACAGTGTTGAAGATTTTTCTCAGGCCATGCAGATAGTCACGTGGTACACAAAAAGATGGTACATTGAACAGCTCTTCCGCACATTAAAGAAAAAGGGCTTTGACTGTGAGGACAGCCTGCTCGGGACGGGTGAAGCTTTGAGGAAACTTGCACTCTCGGCCCTTGACTCGGCAATGAAAGTAATGCTTCTCATCCTGGCTAGGGGTGGCAAAAGCCAGCAGAAGGCAGAGAACACATTCGATAAAGAAGAGCTTGATTGTCTTGAAGTTCTGAACAAAGATTACGAAGGGAAAATAGCAAGCCAGAAGAATCCCTTCAAAAAGCGAACAATCCCATGGGTCTCCTGGATCATAGGAAGAATGGGAGGATGGAAGGGCACAAAATCAGAAAGACCGGCTGGTCCTATTACCATGTATACCGGTCTTGATAAATTCAATAAAATTATGATTGGATGGAGATTAAAAAATCTCCAAAAACTAGGGCCACCGTAGGCTATTCAGGTCGTGGCTATTCAGTGGCTAATCAAAAAATCATTTCTTTGCATCCGTGACAATTTTTTACAAACCTTTACCGAACCATGACAACTTGTTTCAGCTTAAGGCCGTCTTAACTAGTAGATTACAGATAGAAAGATCAACTAATTAAACACTTTAAGGAGGCCCGAAATGAAACGCAATACTTTGAAACGCAGCGATATGAAAAGCCGCAGTTTATTAACCTTTGCAGCTTTATTGGTTATGATTCTTTTAACTTCAGGCAGCAGTTTTGCCCAGGCAAATTCTGTTCCTGTTAAAGCAAATTCAGTAAACAAAAATGCTGTTGGCAACCTCATAATGGGAATAGAATCTGATAATACCGGCTTAAGCAGAAGCTCAATTTATTATGCCGGACTCTACAGGATGTCTGAAACGGTTAAACCGCTTCTTGAGAAAATGAGGACGGAGACTGACGCTTCAACAAAAATACTTATTGCACTCGCCCTCTTCAGAATAGGTGACCCTGAGGGAATGGAAATGATAGAGTCACTTTCAGTAAAAGACGCTGATCCTAAGGTCAGGAGAATGTGCAGCGCGATATTTAATGAATATACTTCTCCCGACTCACTGAACTATGTTGTACGATAAGAGAAAAAATATTTCAGATAAATAAAAGAAATATTTCCGAATTTATTATATTTTAAGCCGCTATGAAACAATATAAATTACTCATTATAACAGCATCTGTCCTGATGATATTAAGTCAAAATGCTTTCAGTCAGGAGAGCCAATGGAAGGCCTTCAGCCTTAAGGGAAAGTGGAAGTTTTCCATAGGGGATGACAAAAATTGGGCTCGCCCTGACTTTAACGACAAGGACTGGGAAGAGATCTATGCGCCCAGCCCATGGGAGGATCAGGGTTTCCACGGCTACGATGGTTATGCCTGGTACAGGAAACATTTTTACTGTCCCACTTCAGTCAGAGGGAAATCGCTTATACTTCAAATGGGCTTTATTGATGACGTGGACGAGGTTTATATTAATGGGAGACTCCTGGGTTCTACGGGCTCTTTCCCTCCTGAATACCAGACGGCTTATGACGCTGAAAGGAGATATCCCGTGCCGGAAAGCATCCTTAAAGTTAACGGAGACAATGTTATAGCCGTCCGTGTCTATGACGCAGAGCTTTCAGGCGGCATCATGTCGGGCGACCTGGGGCTTTTTGTCCGGCAGTATCCGATCTGGCCGGATGTTGCTTTGGAAGGATACTGGAAGTTCCGCACGGGCGACAGTCCCGAGTGGAAGAACAAGGATTTTCAGGATAACGCATGGAAGGAGATTGTGGTGCCTTCTTTCTGGGAGTCTCAGGGATATGCCAACTACGACGGATTTGCGTGGTACAGGAAGAAAGTTGTCATTCCCTCGTGGCTTAATGGCAAACAGCTTGTACTGATGCTGGGTAAAATTGACGACAAGGATGAAGTTTATTTTAACGGAAGGCTCATCGGTCACACGGGTGACCTGAGGGATGAGTCGACAAATGACCGGGACTACCAGATGTTCCGCGGTTATTATATACCGAAGGATATTATTGTAAATGGTGAAAACACCGTTGCCGTAAGAGTTTATGATGGTTTCAGGGACGGGGGTATTTATCAGGGACCCATCGGTATTACGACGCAGGAGAAGTACAATCAGATGTGGAAAAAACAAAAGAAACAGAAGTCGTTCTGGGAGCTTTTCTTTTAAGGAGAAAAATAAGCCCCCCGGTCTTATTTGTCCATGTCCGATTTTTTGTGTAATTTTCATGGCATATTTTTGGAATGTTTGATTAGAGTTCTGGAAACCGGAAATGGATTTAAGCATAAAGGATGTTGCGAACCTTCTGATGCTTGAAAAAAAGGAAATTGAGAAGTTAGTTAAAAAGAAATTAATCCCTTCCCAAACAATTCAAGACAAGGTCCGTTTCAATAAGCAGGCC
>JBLMYS010000087.1:0-3663 GCA_050258415.1 Acidobacteriota bacterium
CTCTGAAGCCGACGTTGCTTCCGAAAAATGGAAGCATGGAGAAAAATCTTCCTATAATAGAAAAAAATGGCGCTCCCGGCGGATGGGGGACCTGAAGTGAATATGCTGCAGCGGTAAATTCACCGCAGTCCCAGAATGAAACTGAAGGCTGTGCAGTCAGTACAAACTGTACAAAAGAGATCAGAAACACTACAGCCCCGGTAATCCTATAGACCAGCTTATTTTTCATTAACTCCTCAAAAAAAATAGTTAACCTTATATACCATTACATTAAAAATTGTTCCATATCAGCGACTTACTCCTCCGGTTTCTTAAAGAAATCGTCATAGTTTTTCCTCTCACGGTTCACATAATACTTCTGATAGAGCTCCTTGAGACGTTCAAGGGCTTCTTTATCCAGATCCTCATCGTCTTTATGGCGCATTAGCATCAGTTTGTAATCATCAGCCTCTCTGGGCGCGAACTTTTTTTCGTATTTTCTAAGAACTTCGAAATATTTCTTTTGATCTCTCTGCATAACTACCTCTTCCTGCTGTTTACTTTGGTATACTGCTTCCGGGAAGAATTACTTAAAGATAGACCGGAATTTAACCACTTAAAATAAGTAAAGTAAAAGTAATAAAAAACCGATTAATTGTGTAAATTTGGGGCAATAGATTTCCTGAAAAATTCACTATGGAACCACGTTTTAAGTACTATATAGCATATAAACCTTACGGTATGCTCACGCAGTTTACAGACAGCGAGGGGCGCAGGACCCTGTCGGACCTCTACCCTTTTCCGCCTGATGTGTATGCCGTAGGACGCCTTGATATGGACAGCGAAGGCTTAATCTTACTTACAAACGACAAAAAGCTCAATTTTTACCTCCTGAACCCAGAAAACGCGCATGAAAGGGAGTATCTGGCCCAGGTGGAAGGGACTCCAAAGCAAAGCGACCTGGAGAGACTTAAAAAAGGAGTTATAATTGAGAACAGGAAAACGCTTCCCGCTAAAGCAAAACTCATCAGTCCCGATCCCGAAGTGCCGGAAAGAATTCCCCCGATCAGGGAAAGGAAAAATATACCTACATCGTGGGTCAGTCTAAGGCTAATTGAAGGGAAAAACCGCCAGGTAAGGAAAATGACCGCACATATCGGCTTCCCGACACTCAGGCTCATAAGAGTTGCAATAGGCAAAATAAAACTTGGCAGCCTCAGGCCCGGCGAAGTAAAAGAAATAAAGATTAAATCCTACAAAGACCTCTTCTAATATATCTGCAGTCACACTTTTGGTTTGAGTTTTAAGTTTTAAGTTTTAAGTTTTGAATGCATTCTTCACCCCACGTCCTCACTTTTTAATTTTTAATTTTTAATTTGTAATTGATTGCTTCCCCCATTTTGTATACAATTTATTTAGTACAAAAAAGCTTAAGGCTATATTTCCGAAAATGGAGGGTGTTATGTATAAATTTGCTACCGTTCTTTTGCTTTTATTCACGCTTTCGCAGAACTATTTTCCTCAGTTCAGGTTTAAGCCCGCTTTTCCTAACGTTTCCATCCTTCAGCCTCTGGACCTTCAGCAGCCGGATGACGGAACGAACAGGATATTCGTCGTAACTCAGAAAGGAATTATTTATGTTTTCCCAAATGACACCGCTGTTACCCAGGAAAAGGTAAAGGTATTCCTGGATATACAGGACAAAATAGTCTACGGCGGTGAGATGGGGCTGCTGGGATTAGCATTCGACCCGGATTTTAAGAATAACGGCTATTTTTACATAAACTACACCACCCCCTCACAGCTTAGGAGCGTTATAGCACGTTACACGGTAAGCAAATCAAACCCCGATCAGGCAGATCCGAACAGCCGTTTTGTAATTCTGGAGCAGCTGCAGCCATTTGAAAACCATAACGCGGGACAGCTGGCCTTCGGGCCTGATGGATACCTTTATATCGGCTTCGGCGACGGCGGCTCCGGAGGCGACCCTTTCAACAACGGACAGAACAAAACAACTCTTCTAGCAAAAATGCTCAGAATAGACGTAAAGAAAACCCAGAGGAACCTGAACTATGCAATCCCTCCCGATAACCCCTTTGTGGGGAACACACAGGGTATCCGCGAGGAGATCTGGGCCATAGGCTTCCGCAATCCCTGGCGCTACAGCTTCGATCCCGTTACAAAATGGCTCTGGGTGGGTGACGTCGGGCAGGATAAGTATGAAGAGGTAGATGTTGTGGGGAAAGGGAAGAATTACGGCTGGAGCATTATGGAAGGCTTCCACTGCTATAAGCCTTCAACCGGATGCGACACCGCAGGGCTTACAAAACCGATCTGGGAATATGGGCATGACGCCGAAGGCGGAATAGCAATAACGGGCGGCTACGTCTACCGCGGAAAGAAGTTCCCTTTGCTTTACGGCAAATACATCTATGCCGATTTCGGAACCGGCAGGATCTGGGCTATTACTTACGACAGCACCAAACCGGCACAAAACTATCTTGTTCTTTTTACACAAAAAAATATCTCCTCGCTAGGCAGAACACTGGATAACGAGCTCTATTTCTGCGTCTATAACGACGGGAAGATATATACGCTCGACTACCTGGACGGGACTTATGTGCCGCAGGAGAAACCCGATACATTCGGGCTTTCGGAGAACTTCCCGAATCCTTTTAACTCATCAACTACATTTAACGTGAGTATTAAGGAAAGAAGCGACGTGCGCCTGGAGGTCTACGATATCAGCGGAAAACTCGTTGGCTCTGTCTTTAACGGATCAATGGAGCCCGGCAAATACAAGATGAGCT
Source organism: Acidobacteriota bacterium (assembly GCA_050258415.1). GTDB lineage: Bacteria > Bacteroidota > Ignavibacteria > Ignavibacteriales > SURF-24 > JAAXKN01. The sequence goes on from JBLMYS010000087.1 coordinate 2,790, forward strand.
GGGATGGAACCAATTACCCCAGCGGCGTGTATATATATCAGATAAAGGCGGGGGATTTCCAGGATTCGAAAAAAATGGTACTTTTGAAGTAAGAATCCCGATTTCCCGGGTTAATTTTAAGTGTAAGTTTAATTTTTTGCCGGTTTATTATGTCACCACAATTTCAGCCGCTTGCAAAGCTCTTAATATTTGCGGGCATTGCTCTGGTAGTTTTCGGCCTGATACTTCTTTTTGCGGGAAAGATTCCTTTCATTGGGCGCCTGCCGGGCGACATTTATATACAGAGGAAAAACTTTACGGTTTATTTCCCCCTGGCTACGTCCATACTGCTCAGTATCATAGTCTCGCTGATACTTTATTTTTTGAGAAAATAAAAATTTATGCTCCGGTGCCGGTGAGGCTTCGAACTCCGGCATCTCACAATTTACTTGACATTCACTGCCCGGGAAAGTAATTTCAGGATTGCTTTAATCTAAACAAAATAAAGGAGAATAATGGCTTTCATTACATGGAACTCCAAACTGAGCGTTGGAATAAGTGAAATTGATAATCAGCATATGAAGCTGGTAGGCTACATAAATGATCTTCACGACGCTATGAAGATCGGCAAGGCTAAAGACAAAATGGCGGAAATACTTCAGAATCTGGTAAACTATACCATTCACCACTTTACGCTTGAAGAAAAGTACATGTCGCAGGCTTCCTACCCGGGATTGCTTTCACACAGGAAAGAGCATGCAGATTTTATAAAGAAAGTATCCGATTTCCAGAAAACCTTTAATAACGGCTCAGCATTCGTATCCATTGACGTCCTGAATTTCTTAAGGGAATGGATCACGCATCACATTCTTGAAACCGACCAGAAGTACTCCCC